>JAGZLW010000044.1 GCA_018364455.1 Streptococcus mitis
AATTGGCTTGAACACCTTTATTGTATCGCGTTCGGAGTTTTTTTGGTATAACCTTCGACGCGCACCCGCATAGCGGGTGGTTTTTTTGTCTCGCACCTAGCGGAGCGAGACGGACTAATAGTCACATAACAAAAAAGACATGAATCTGAAATAAGCAGAACATGTCTTTTTTAGCTTGTTTGAAAGTCAAGTAAATAAATCTTAGCTCTTCTAGAACTCCCTTATTTCCACAAACCACCTAAAATCTGTTTTTCTAATAAGTCTAGGTCCTCTTCCTTTATTTCTCCGTTGTCGCTAACGATATAAAGTTGAGCGAAGTAAGCCAACAATGGACCAACACAAATACGAACCATTTGAGGAATCGTTAACTCTGGATTTACACGTGGATCTGCTAGCAATTCTTTATGAAGCACTCGAAGTTTATCTTGAATAGCATTCCAGATAAAAATCTGTTCATTTTTTAGTTTCTTATTTGAAAAACTCTCCTGCAGAATGATTTTCATCAAAGCACGATTTTTTTTGAGATAGCTCATACGATCGTGGACGAGATAACGAACCCTCTCTTCTGTCGTTTCAAAAGCTAAGAGTTCCTCAACAAAACTACCGAAAATGCCTGGGACTACAGGATGTAAAATAGCCGTCAGTAGATCATCCTTCGTCTTAAAATACTTAAACAAAGTTGCCTGGCTTAGTCCAGCACGCTCAGCTATGTGAAGAGTTGAGGTCCCATGGTAACTCCTAGTTGATATGAGATCCACTGCTGCCTGCATGATTTTTTTCTTTCCTTGAGGGTAATTCGCTTCTTCTAAGTAATCTTCAAACGATTCAAAAACAGTCTTATCCATCTAATCTTCACACCTTTTTAGCATTATTTATGTTGATTTCTAAACTTTACGATAACGACGCAATCCAACAATATTGAGAATTGTTAAAATGATCAAGAAAATCATTAAAACACCAAGATTTGGCAAAATATCACCAAGATTGTGTCCGTAAAGAATAATCTGGCTTATTGCATCACCAGAATAGGTTAATGGCAAAAATTTCCCCACAGTTGGAGCCCATGCTCCCATGGATGACAATGGAATAATCCCTGAGAAAAAGAGTTGAGGCATAATCACGAGAGGAATAAATTGCATCATTTGGAATTCTGATTTTGCTAGAGTAGACAAGAGAATTCCAAAAGCTAGTGCTACAAGAGCCAGTACCACATTAACTATTATAACATTTAAAATATTTCCTACAACTTCTACATCTAGTAGCCAAATTGCTGCTAAGACGACAACTGCCGTTTGAAAAATCGCAATAATACCGTAAGACAACATATAGCCATAGACAATTTCAGAACGTTTCACTGGGGTTGCTAACAAGCGATCCAAGGTTCCACTTGTGCGCTCTTTCAAAAGTGCCATACCAGAAATCAAAAAGACAAAGAAGAAGACCACAAAGCTAATTAAAATTGGAATCATACGTGCAAAGAATCCAGTATTTTTATCTCCATATTGGTAAGATTCTTTGATTTCAGGCGCCTTTGCATCTAATTTCAATTGTGGAAGAGCTTGTTTGATACGAGATAGTAACTGATCGGTGCCTTCACTGGCGATACTTGTTCGTAACACTTGTCGTATCATAGATGTCTTGGAGGCATCTGTATTTGCGTAGTCGACCTGATACTCACCGTCTTTATAAGAAATCACAGCATCGACTTTTTCATTTGCTAGCGCTTCTTTGGCCTGATCTAAGTCTTGATAAGTCTCGATGTCCACATGATCAAGCTCATCCATTTTCGTTATCAAACCAGTTGGTAGATCTTGTGTCGCTAACTTGACATTCACGGTTGTACTAGCTGAAAACATGAGGTTCATCAGCCACATAATAAATACCGGCGCTACAAACATCATAGCCAAGGTTCGTTTGTCACGAAGCAATTCTTTGATAACTTTTTTAGCAATAGCAATGGTTCTCATCTTACTCTCCTTCTGCTTTCAAAAATACTTCTTCAATACTTGAAACTTGATAACTTTCTTTTAAGTGTTGCGGTGTATCAAAAGCAATGATTTTTCCACCTAATAATAAGCCGACCTTATCCGTTAACTCTGCTTCATCCATAACATGGGTAGTAACTAATATCCCAACCCCATTGTCTCTAAGCGCGAATAATTCTTTCCAGATTTTCTTCCGAAGAGAAGGGTCGATTCCAACTGTCGGTTCGTCCAAAATCAAGAGCTGAGGATTCCCCAGAAGCGCGATGGCTAAAGACAAGCGTCGCTTCATTCCTCCAGAATAACCGGATACCGTTTTATTCAAATGCTCTGCCAGATCCACAACTTGAGCCACATGGGCAATTTCAGCTGTCAGATCTCTTTTGGATAGCCCTTTTAGCTGACCAAAAAATTCCAGATTTTCTTGACCTGACAAAGCCTCATATAAGGCATCTGACTGGGCCATATAACCAATATCTCCTAAAATATGACGATTGGGCATAGTATGATCCAATACCAAAGCAACCCCTCCGTCAGCTTTTTCCATCCCTAACATAGTCTTAATCATAGTCGATTTACCAGCACCAGACGGACCTATTAAGCCTATAATTTCTCCCGGCTGCAATTCAAAGCTGACATGATTCAAAACCATTTGACGACAAAAAGACTTATCCAAATCTTGTAAATGTAGCAATTTTTTCATATGCTTCCTCCTAGGTGAGTGTTTACTCACTTACTGAATATAGACCTATTATAGTGAGTGTTTACTCACTTGTCAAGAAAAAAGTTGAAATTCTTTAAAAAATAAAGCACCAGATTCGTATCTGATGTTTATAATGCACATGTCTTATTTCTAAAAATGTTTTTGAACTTCCTCTCTATACTCCGAAATGGTCTTTTCTGTCCACTTTTTAAAGGCCTATTTTCCCTCTACTTTTCTCGGCTAATCCAACCATCGTCATTGCTATCGCAACTCTAATGACCTTGGTAATGGGAATTCATTTTACTCATTTTTATATGAAACAGACTAAGAAATTTTCAAGACCTAATTGAAACCAAATTAGCCCTTGGAAGTCAAAAAATCCTCGAACTCTACGCTGACCGTCTAGCAGAATCAGACCAAATGCGGCATGGCTTTCTAAGAATTCGGTTAAGGGACGTAACCTACAAGCTGCTTACGTGGATGGATTTACTTTGAGAGATTTCTTCGCCTTCAACCAAGGACTAAATAAAATGGGTGACCAAGCACTTCCTTTTAAAATTCACCCTGAACATTTTGTATTTGCTGGAGTTCACGGTGGACAGGAAGTGAGGAGTTGATTGGAGAGTACGGTCAACCAACTTATCAAAAAATCTTTATCAGTCTAGATACTGAAAAAACAGGCGTTCCGGATGTCGATACAAAAATTTCTATGGCAGGTGATACTGCTACTCTCATGTCCGATACAAGCCTTGATATCAAGATGTATGGTATGCATCAGTTCAAGATGAAAAAAGGTGGACCCCGCATCAAATTAGGCGTCTTTTCCCCAGAAGCAACCCCAAGCTAGATGGAGCTCGGTCACCAAGAACACCTAGCAGTTGAATTTTTCAATTCCCTCACAATCGCCTACCAAAACAAAACATTTAAGGGAAAACTACTCAATACCTTCTTAAAATTCAAGAAATTCAAGTAAACAAAAACGGGTGACTGAACAATTTAGCCTTTGAAAGCTACGATTATAAAACCACTCGCAACATATGAATCTACGATACAAAAAGGATAACATTGCTCTTAGCAATGCTATCCTTTTTTGTTTATCCTTGTCCGCCAGGGGCTGGACCGCCGCCTTGAGGTCCCTCACCAGGTCCACCGCCTCCAGGCATAGAGTTCACAATATCAGTTTGTTTTTCGCCGTTGAGATAGATATCTCCACCTGTATAGGTCGCTGTTCCATCAAAGTCAAAGCCTGATTGACCAATCATTTTAATGGTTCCACCTGTGACCGTGATATTGCCATTTGAGTCAATCGGATCTGTGTCCCCTTGACCGACTTCTACAGTTAGATTACCACCTGTCATGGTAAAGTAAATATCGCTTTGCTGAGCATTTTTATTAGCTGCATTGACCCCATCATCTGTCGCGTAGACATTGATATCACCACCATTAATCGTAATGGCTTTCCCTTCAATTCCTTCAGTCGAATTCTTGACGGTGTAAGTACCGCTGTCAATCACTAGGTTACCAGAAGCGTGAATACCGTCATCTCCTGCTGTGACTGTTATGGTATTGTTAGCCAAATACATATTGCCGACAGTCATATCCTCATCATTGTCAACTTTGACACCATCTTCCTTGGCATCGATGGTCATGGTCGTACCAGTGATATTGAGTTCATCATTAACATTAAAGGCATCGCCAACTGCTATGATGTTATAGGTTCCACCCGTGATGTGGAGGGTGTCGTTGGCCTTGATTCCGTTGTTCTTCTTGCCATCGACAGTAAGGGTACCTGAGCCATTGATGGTCAAATCCACCTTAGAAAAGAGAGCTGCATTTGCCTTGTCATCACTATTAGAGCTTGAGTCAGAGAGACTGTTGGTAGTTCCCTCCGCCAGAGTCAGGTAGACATGACCGGCTGATGTCGCTGAAATTGCTGCATTGGTATTGGTAATGGTCGCACCTTTTAGGACTAGATGAACATCTGCCGACTTATCTGCCTCGACCTTGATCTGCACTCCGTCAGACTGACCTGAAATCACATAGGTCCCAGATTTTGTGATGGTCACTGTTGATCCAGAGACTGTCACCCCATCTCCAGAGACGTTTGCTGATGAGCCAGATAACTCAATCTTAGAAGCTGTACTTTCATCATAAGAAGTATCATAGTCCTTTTCTGTAAAATAAGAAGATTGACTGTTTGTAGCTGAAGTTGAGATGGCAGTGGTATCTGCCGCTGCAGTTGTACTTGACTTGGTCGTTGACTGCCCACAAGCTGTCATCAAAGTCAGAGCTGTTAAACTGGTTAAGATTAGGGTCCATTTTTTTGATTTCATACTTTTTCCTCACCTTCATTTAGCTTGAGCTTAGTTTACAGGGGAAGTCTGAAAAAAATCTAAACTTTTTCTGAAAATTTTCTTAAGTTCAGTTTCAGTTAAGTTATCTTTAACAAAAGTTTTAGGAAAATTCCATAGACTAATCACAAGCAAGTTCAACTTGCCCAGACACACCTATCTGCTAATAAGATAGCGTACTAAAATAGTTTGATAAAGGAGACAGGATTTATGAAACCAATTGAAACAAGCTTTAAACGAATCGAAACCAAATATGTCGTTGCCAAGGGTGACTTGGCTAATTTAATAGAGGACTTAAAAATATACCTCGTAGAGGATGATTATCCAACTTCGACCATTTCCAACATCTACTTTGATACAGAGCAATTTGATATGATTCAGGAGGATGGCCAAGGTACTAAGCGCAAAGAAAAGATTCGGATGCGAACCTATCTCAGTCAAGTCCAGCCTGATAGTCAGGTATTTTTAGAAATCAAATCTAAGGACAGAGCTGGTGTCGGACGAAAACATCGTCTCTTATCGACTCCCCAGTCTATCACCCAGTTTATGACCAAGGGACAGCTGGATAGCAGTATCAAGGATCGAATGATGATTGAAAAAATCCAGCAACTCCAAGAGGAATATCAGCAAGCCATTATCCCTCGTATGTATATATACTATGACCGTTTTTCTCTCAAGGAAAAGAAAGAAAGAAATTATCGGTTTTCCCTACAATAAAATTCGTATCACCATTGACCAAAATCTAACCTATCGTGATGATAATGTCAGTTTATTCTCAGGAAAGGACGGTTTCCCTCTACTAAACGAGGACATTGTCATCATGGAAATTAAAGCTCCAGGTAGAAAACCCCAATGGCTACAAGATATTCTCGACCAATATGGACTGGTAGAGCAGAAATTTTCAAAATACAGCTGCGCCTACCACAAGTCTCAAGGGCTGGACTATAGCCCACGACCAAGCACAGAAAGTGTAGGTACTACTTATGTCTAATCTTTTTAATTCTATCTTCAACGACACAACTGCCACTGCAAATCCTATCCAGCTCTTTCTGGCTCTCTTGGTCAGCCTGATTTTAGGTTTGGCGCTGACCTGGGCTTACAAACACCGTACTCTCTATACACGAGAATTCGCTGTCAGTTTGACCCTACTCCCCTGCTTGATGACCTTGGTCATCTTTCTGGTAAATGGCAGCCTAGGAACCTCTATCGCCGTTGCAGGAACTTTTAGCCTCATTCGTTTTCGTTCAGCTACCAGTGGTTCACGGGAACTAATTGCTATCTTCCTTGCCATGATTATCGGGCTAGCAGCAGGGACAGGCTACCTAGCTCTAGCTATTCTCTTCACTGTCTTTATCTTAGCGGTATGGCTTCTTTTAGAGAAGCAACAAAGCAAGAGCAATCACCAACGTCGCAGGCTATTGACCATCACAATTGCGAACCAAGAAAATCAACTTCAAACTATCCAATCTGGACTATCACAATTCTGTACTGAGTTAGACCTCATCTCGATTGATACTAGCAATGATGGAGAACAAGTCACCACTGTCTATGAAATGGATTTCAAGGCTCAAACAGACGATTTTCAAATCATCAATTATCTCACTAAAGAACAGGATACTTACCAGGTTTCCCTGACCAAGAATGCCAAGAAGAGAAAGAATTTATAGAACTTCTTGCGTAAAATCTAAAAAGAATCCAGGTAAACACTCAATAGTAAGAAGAAAAAGTCAATCTGATTTATGATAAAAGACATCATATCAAATGTTTAAAAAACGTTGATATGATGCTTTTTTCTTATCTTAAAAACTATTTGCTCAATCGCTTTATTTCACAGGTATTTCCTTAATCACGCGCGCAGGATTGCCAGCTAAAACAACATTGTCGCCAAAGGACTTTGTAATCACGGCCCCTGCTCCTGCAACGACATTATTTCCCAGTGTCACTCCAGGAAGGACAATGACGCCACCACCAGCCCAGAAATTATCTCCGATTGTGATAGGCTTTCCGTACTCGATACCTGAATTTCGCTCCTGCGGATCTAGTGGATGGAGGGGTGTCAAGAACTGACAGTTGGGACCGATCATAGCATTGTCCCCGATACGAATGGGGCAGATGTCCAGCATGGTCAAGTTCCAGTTAGAGTAAAAATTTTCCCCTAAATGGATGTTGACACCGTAGTCCACCATCAAGCGAGTGTTGATATAAAGATTTTTTCCGGTTGAGCCAAACCAAGTCTTGATGATTTCGGCTCCTTTTAAGGGATCTTCTTCCTTGTTAAAGGCAGCCTGTTTTTGGCGAGAAGCTTGAGCTAAGGCTCTCAGTTCTGGGTCTGATGGACGGTAAAACTCGCCTGCTATCATTTTCTGGTATTCGCTAGTCATAGTATTTTTCTCCTTATTCCCTACTATCATATCAAATTTTCTACGTATCTGACTAGAATAAGGAGCACTTTCTACAATTGATTCTCTGATTGTGATCATATCCTGTCTAAACGAATACGGGTCACGATTCCGTCTGGGTCTGTGATTTCCAACTGGCTCGATGTCAGCCACTTGATTGGTGCATCAACTTCCTGTGCTCGCTGGGCAATCGTTAACAGTTCTTCTTTATGCGCGACTTCGATGACATAGTAGGCCAAACCTGGCAAACCTTGCTTACGCGGATCTAGGCCTTTTCCTCCCCATTCGTTGGCTGCTAAATGATGATGGTAATCCCCATCCGCAATCCAACTAGCGCTAGGCACACTGAATTTATCCTCTAGTCCTAACACCTTTTGATAAAACTGGCTGGACTTTCGACTATCCTTGACGGAAAGATGAATATGCCCTATTCTCGTACCCTCGGCTAAAGTAAAGGGCTCTACTCTTTCCCCCAACTCATAGATATCCTGCGCCGCAAGAGCCTCCGTCACCCCAATAATGCGCCCATCTTCTCGAATATCCCATGTGGAAACCTGCTTATCTCGATAGAGTTCAATGCTATTTCCCTCTAAATCCTCCAAGTAAAGGGCCTCACTGTAACCATGGTCTGCACCGCCGACAATAGGAATCTGTAAATCTGTCAGATGTTTCAAGATATCAGCCAAAGCCTTGCGTGTCGGCAAGAGAATAGCCAGATGGTAAAGACCATAATGTTCCCTTACTTCTCCACTATCTTGTGCTTGAATCAGCTGTACCAAGGCTTTTCCACCAAGTCCTAGAATGGACTCTGTCTCAGTTTGAGATAAGATTTCTAAACCAAGCACTTGCTGATAAAAGGCTGTTTGACTGACCAAATCCTTTACATTCAAAGCTGCCTCTGCCAAATAAATGTGGCTCTTATATTCATAGGTCATAAATGGTCCTCTTTTTGTTGTAATTGTTGTTATTACAACTAATATATAATTTCAATCAAGAAAGTCAAGTCAGACAACTTGAAGCCTATATTCTAACAAAAAGAGGTCAATGTTCGTCATCAACCTCTTTCTTATCGTTTACTCTTTTTGCTAAGTAAGATGAATACTTTACCTATGACTTGCTATTTTCAGCCTAGTTCACCCATTCACCATTACCATTTACACGGTAACCATCTGGTGTTGTTGTGCTGACTGCTAGAGCTCCTGAACCATATGCATAGTACCAGTGCTTGCCTACTTTAAACCAACCTGTCTTCATGACACCTGATTGATCAAGATAATACCAAGTACCATTTTCCTTATACCAGCCTGTCTTCATAGCTCCTGAGCCATCAAAGTAGAACCATCTACTACCATCTGTTCCCCAGCCTGTGAACATCGCGCCGGAACTATCAAGGAAATACCATGCACCATCAACTTCTACAAATCCAGTCTGCATGACACCTAAATCATTCAAGTAGTACCATTTACCACCTGTTTTTACCCAGCCTGTCTTCAGATCACCAGACTCATAAAAATACCATTTCCCATTAGATTGTACCCAGCCAGACTGACTAGATGTAGATGCTCTAAAATCTTTCAGTGGTTTTTCTACAACCGTAGCTTTACTTTTAACGGTCGAAAGGTTTGAGGCAGTCACTTCTGTATACTGAATAGCAGAGCCATATCCACCAGCCAATTCCTCTGAAGAAGCATCATCACCTAAAGCTAAAGAAATCGTCGCTACTTGCTGAGAGCTAGCTGCGTTTTTAAAGGCTGCGAGACCCACATAGGTAAATTTAGAATTGATCAAAACCTCATAATAACCTGTAAATTCTTTAGAGGTTCCACCCTTCTTTTTCGCTACATAATTCGCCTTCTCAGCATGCCAGTTTTCAATTGCTTTTAGAAAACCTTCATAGTTCACATCTAAAGCTTCTCCCCTTATACTATTACTAGATGGAAAAGCAGTCCAGATTTCTTTTGTAGAAAGACGCTCAGGTTTTAAAGCTACTGACACCTCAGTAGCTCGTACAAAAGCAGTTTTCTCAAGATCAGTAGACCATTTAATAGGGACATACTTATCTACCAAACCTTCATCAGCTGCTTCCTTACGAATTTTATTGATTGCATCCAAAATAGCTTGTTTATTTGGAGTCAAAAATTCTCCCTTGATTCCAACCAAAACGTTGCCACTAGAAGGTTTTAGCACCTCTGAGGTCAATACATTTTCATTTTTACCATTAATAGATTGTGTTGCCACCAATCTGTCATTAGCAAAAACATCAGTTGTCAAAACTGCTCCAGCCAAGGTCAAAGCCAAGGCGCTAGCAAATACAATTTTCTTCATCTTTTTCTCCTTTTATCCCTGAGATAGGATAGGTATTTTCAATATTAAATTATATCATATTTCCCTACTCTTTGCCCGTTTCTACCAATGTCATGAGGCAAATGCTATTTCCTCCGAAAAGTAGAAGCTTCATTCTTTACTTCACAACAAGCTCATAACGTGTCTCACTAGTGAAGGTTTGACCTGCTTTGAGAATGACTTGGTCTTTGAGGTTACTGTGAATGGCATCTGGTAAAGCTTGCGCTTCAAGGGCAATCCCATTGTGCTGCACCATTGGCTGACCAGCCACAAGTACACTCTCATCCACAAAGTTCGCTGTGTAGACTACAAAGCAAGGAGCTTCTGTCTTGAAAAGCAGGAAGCGACCTGAGTTTTGGTCATAAAGGAAACCAGCATTGTCATGACCTGCAGGAAGGGCAAATGGGTGGTCCAAACCAGACACCAGCTGGATTTGCTCATCTTCTTCTGCAAAGATATCCTTCAACAAGGCACCATTGTAGATGTGTTTAATCACATCACGATTGGCGTCTGGAGTTTTGGCAGGAACACCATCGGGAGCGATTGGGTAAATGCCCTCTGTGTTTAGTTGGAAGACATGACGGTCAATCGTCTGCGTGAAATCACCAGACAAGTTGAAATAGCTGTGGTTGGTTGGATTGACCAGCGTATCCTGATCTGTTGTTACCTTGTAGCTGATTTCATAGGCACCAGTTTCTTCCAAGTGATAACTGATCCAAATCTTGAGATTTCCAGGAAATCCTCCTGTCCCATCTGTACGCTCTGTATAGAGGGTCAGACCATGGTCGCTCACTTCAACTAGTTCAAACAAGCTGGAATCCCAACCAGTTGAACCACTGTGGTTACAATTGCTAGCATTGTTGACTTCAAGGTCATAGATCTTGCTATTTAATTCAAAGGTCGCACCTGCAATACGTCCCGCCACAGGACCTACGCTAGCTCCATGCTTGGGACTATTGCCTACATAGCTATCAAAATCATCAAATCCCAAGATAACATTGGCAAAATTTCCAGCCTTGTCAGGCGTGACATAACGCAAGATAGTCGCACCATAAGTCATGACTTCAAGCTGGTAGCCACCGTCCGTCTCAAAACGATAGGCCAAGACATCCTTACCCTCAACATTTCCAAATACACGCTCTGTGTATGCTTTCATTCTGTTCTCCTTTTACTATTTCTCTCAAGCAAACAAACCATAGAAAGCCTACTGACAATCTATGGTTTATCTGATAGTTTACAAATTCTCTTGTCAAGAATTCATAAACATTTCCTTACTTTTGATATTCGTGGATGATAACACCTTGTACCACACGGTTTACGGTACCTGTAGGAGACGGTGTATCAGGTTTATTTTCTACCTTGAGTGAAGTCAATAGGGCAAAGAGTTGGGCATAAACGATGTAAGGGAAGACACGGTAAATATCATTCAATACACCGCCACAACCAAGGGTCACTTCTTTGACATTTGCAAGACCAAAGGCTTGATCACTCAAAAGCACAACACGGCGAGCAATCTGGTCACCATCCACTTCACGAACCAAGTCCAAGTCATACTTACGAGTGTAGTCTGTCGTTGTACCAAAGACCAAGACAACTGTATCTTCGTTAATAAGGGATTTTGGACCGTGACGGAAGCCGACTGGACTTTCATACATGGTCGCAACTTGACCAGCTGTTAATTCCAAAATCTTGAGCTGAGCTTCATGAGCAAGTCCAAAGAAAGGACCAGCGCCTAGATAGATGACACGGTTAAAGTCTAGGTCAACAAGCTCTTTGACATCTTCTGCATTGTCTAGAACTTTACGGGCAAGACTAGTCACAACTTCAAAACGTTCAGCTTTCACAGCAAATTCTGTAGGATCAAAGACCAAGAGAGCTGTCAACATCATAGACGTAAAGCTAGAAGTCATGGCAAATCCAGCATCATTGGAAGCAGCTGGTTGCAAGAGCAAGAGATTGTGGTCATCTCCATGAGCTTGAAGAGCCAATTTCCCATCTGCAGCACAAGTAATCGTCACTTGGTAAAGCTCATCCACCAAGGCTTTAGCCAAATCAACAGTCGCCACACTTTCAGGCGAGTTCCCACTACGAGCAAAAGACACAAGGACAGTCGCAACATCTTTTTTCAAATAGGTTTCTGGATTGGCAACGATATCTGTGGTCGCAATAGCATTGAAATTCCATTTGCGTTCGTCATAGACTTCCTTAAAGTAAGGTACCAAGGTATCTCCCACATAAGCAGAAGTCCCCGCACCTGTCAATATAACCTTGATATAGTCATGTTTATCAGCAATCCCTTGCAGGAAGGCTACAATTTCTTCACGTTTTGCTTGATAAGATTCAAAAGCTTCTTTCCATACATCAGGCTGTTGGTAGATTTCACGTGTAGTGATTTCTGCACCCAATTCGAGCAAGTCTTCTTTTGTATAATGTAGCATTGAGTTCCTCTTTTTCTATCAAATATGGGAATGGGAGTAAGCCCCATTCCCATGTATATTCTATATAAAATGCTCTAACGATTTTCACGTTGTCACATCTTATTCATCTTCGTCATCATCGAAGCCTGCTAACAGGTCATTAACTTTCACAATGCTTTCTGTAGCACGGTTCTTATAGTCCGCATCTGCGCCTGTAAGGCTCGCATTGATAAATTCAATCACCATTGGAAGATTCATCCCTGCATAAAGTTCGATGTCACGACCTTCCATAATCAAACGGCTTACCACGTTACATGGTGTTCCACCGAGAAGATCCGCAAAGACTAGGAAATCATCCAATCCTTCAATAGCAGCTTCAAATTTTGCAGTAAATTCTTCTGGGCCATCTTCTGGAAGAAGAGCCACTGCATGAATGTTATCTTGTGGACCCATGATCATTTCAGTGCTACCTTTAAGTTCTTCACAGAAGCGACCATGACTCACCAAAATTAATGATTTAGCCATAAATTATGCGCCCATTCCAAGTACAAATTTACCAAAGGCAGAAAGAGCCAAAGCAAGTACGATAATAATACCGATAGCTTTAGTAGAGTTCATACCTTTCTTACCAAGCAACCAGAAGATAAAGGCAGTAAAGATTGCTGGAAGCAAGCGTGGGAAGATTTGGTTCAAGATGTCTTGGAAGTCAATCATCTTCTCACCGATTGCCCATTTGTAAGAAATTTCAAAGTTGATCATTGTTGCTACAAGAGCACCCATCATGAAGACACCAAGTACAGATGCCGCGTCAATCAAAGCTGTCAAAGTACTTTGCATGTTGTTGATAAGGTTAACCCCTTCTTTGTAGGCAAATTCCAACTGTTTCCAACGGAAGATGTCATAAGCAACTGCAACTGCGATCCAAAGGAAGATACCCCAAGGTTGACCACCGATAGCCATAGTTGCTGCGATAGATCCCATGATAGCAGGTACAAGTGAACCAAAGATTGTATCTCCAAGAGGAGCGAATGGTCCCATCAAACCTGTCTTGATACCATTAACGGCATCTTTTGAACCTACACCATCTTTTTCTTCCATGGCAAGGTCAAAACCAGCGATAATGGTATGGAAGAATGGTGAAGTATTGAAGAATTGAGTATGAACTTTCATCATTTCTTTCAATTCAGGAGTTCCATCCCCATACATTTTACGCAATTGAGGCAAAATCATGTAAAGGTAACCAGAAGCTTGCATACGTTCGTAGTTCCAACCCAATTGGAAAGTAAACAAGCTACGTTTATTGATTTGGTTAAAATCTTCTTTTGTAAGTTTGTAATTAGAATTCGTCATCTTCGATTTCCCCACTTTCTGATGGTGTAGAAGGTGCTGCTACAGCTACTTTTTGGCTATTTTTGAAGTGAAGCACTGCAAGGAAGATACCTACGATAGAGATACCAATCATAGACAAGCCTTTGAAGTTGTTCACGAAACCAATTTTTTCAGCAACTTCAGCAGGAAGAGTACCTACGATACCAGCAACAGCGCCACCAAGACCTGTTACATATGAGTAAAGAACAGTCAACATAGCTGTCAAACCAAATCCCATTGCAAGGTAGTGAAGGTTACGTTTAACTGGAAGGTAACGAAGCAAGATTGCAAATCCAAGACCTGGAAGCATACGTCCTGCGAGAGTCAAACCATCTGCAACCCATTGGTATTTTGTAACGAAATCTACTACGTGTTGTACAAATTCACCACCAAAAGCAAGCGCAAAGAAGACTGGAAGGGCACGAGATAGAGCCCAAGGAATCGCACCAAGTAGGTAGTTGCGTTCAATACCTTTATAGTCAAAGCGTTCGATTGCAGCATCCACACGGTGAGCAAAGAAAGTAGTTGTCATACGTCCAAGAACGTCGAAGTAAGTCAAGAGAGTTGCTACTGGCACAGCGATTGTTGTAATCGCAAGTGCTGTATCAATTCCTTGTGAAACAGAGAAGGCTGTCGCAAGAACTGCACCAGAAGTTGCGTCAATACGAGAAGCACCACCGAAGGTACCAACCCCAAGAACGAACAATTGCAAGTTACCACCGATAAGCAAACCAGTAGTCACATCTCCCATGATTAAACCAGTAATGAAACCAGCAAATACAGGGGAACCTGCAGATGAAACGATCGTCAACTCATCACAGATTTGATAAGCTGAGTACAAAGTGAGAAGTAAAATTTGCCACCATTGTATCATAACAATGACCTCCTAAAAATTT
>JAGZLW010000045.1 GCA_018364455.1 Streptococcus mitis
TTTTTATCCATGTACACGTTTCATATAGTCTTGGTAACTTTCGGTATCCATGAGTTTTTTAGCGTTCTTAACGCGGTCTGCTGTTGGTGGTTTAACCCCTTCGAGTGAATAAGGAATTCCCAATTCACGCCATTTGAACTCACCCATAGTGTGATAAGGCAGAATTTCAAACTTATCAACATTTTTGAGGGTCTTGACGAACTTACCAAGTTCAATCAAGTCATCGTCTCTGTCTGTCAATCCTGGAACTAGCACGTGGCGAATCCAGACAGGTTTTCCAATATCTGATAGATACTGGGCACAAGCCAAGATATTTTTATTGGTTTGGCTAGTGACAATCTTGTGCTGTTCTTCGTTGATTTCCTTGATATCCAAGAGGACCAAGTCAGTGACAGCCATGAGTTTGTCAAACTTTTCAAGGTAACGTGGTTTATTACGGAAAGGCAGCGCACAGGTATCCAAAGTACAGTGGATTCCTTGTTCCTTAGCCTTAGTGAAGAGGGCAATCAGGAAATCAATCTGCAAGAGGGCTTCTCCTCCACTGACTGTAATCCCACCCTTATTTCCCCAGAAACCACGGTAGCGCAAGGCCTCTGTCAAGACATCATCTACCGTCCGTTCACGTGATTTATTGGACTCCATAGCCCAAGTGTCTGGGTTGTGGCAATACTGGCAACGCATATGACAGCCCTGCAAAAAGACAATAAAGCGAATACCAGGCCCATCTACTGACCCAAAGCTTTCTGTCGAATGCACCATTCCTGTCACTTGTCCATAATCAATTGTTTCTTCAGACATATCGTTACCTTCCTTGAAAACGTTTTATAGTTTTATTATATCACGACTTGAAGGAAAAACAAGATTTTTGCCTATTTTTTAGAAAGCAATCTGTTTTTCAATTTCATTTTCAATTACTTATCATTTTATTCTTCAAAATCAAAGCCATACAAGGTTGCAAAGTAGTCCTCAGGGCGCTCTGCACGGCGGATTTGACGGGCTTTACCTTCTTCAGTATAGAGGATTTCCGCAGAACGAAGTTTGGCATTGTACTGGTAGCCCATTGAAAAACCGTGAGCACCTGTATCATGAATTACCAGCAAATCACCGATTTCTGTATGAGGCAGTTCGCGATTTACTGCAAATTTATCATTGTTTTCACAGAGTGAACCAACCACATCTACCACTTCAGCTGGTCCATCTGGATGGGTCACGTTAGTAATGTGATGATAAGCTCCGTACATAGCTGGACGCATGAGGTTGACTGCTGATGCATCCACACCCAGATAGGTACGGTAAGTTTTCTTCTTATGAGTGACTCTTGTAACCAAAGCACCGTGAGGTGCCAGCATAAAACGACCCAATTCGGTAAAAATCTTGACCTGACCAAGACCTGCTGGCGTAAGAACCTCTTCATAAACCTTACGAACCCCCTCACCAATCAAGGCGATATCGTTTGGCTCCTGGTCTGGACGATAGTTGACACCAATACCGCCAGAGAGATTGATAAAGTCTAGTGAAATACCCAACTTTTCCTTGATTTCAACAGCCAATTCAAAAAGCTGACGCGCCAACTCTGGATAATAGAGATGGGTGACGGTATTGGATGCTAGAAAGGAGTGAATCCCAAAAGTCTTGGCTCCTTTTTCCTTCAAGATAGCAAAAGCTTCAAAGAGCTGGTCCTTGGTCATGCCAAACTTGGCTTCTCCAGGATTGTCCATGATGTCTGTCCCTAGCTCAAAAACACCTCCAGGATTGTAACGACAAGAGATGATTTCTGGAATACCTGCTGCTCGCTCCAGATGTTCAATATCTTCAAAGGCATCCAAGTTAATGGTCGCACCCAATTCACGCGCATAGGCATATTCCTTGTCTGGCGTGTTGTTTGAAGAGAACATCATCTCAGAACCAGGGAAATTCAGTTTATGACTCATCAAAAGTTCTACATAACTAGAGCAGTCCACACCACAGCCTTCCTCTTGGAGAATCTTCAAAATAGCTGGGGTTGGAGTAGCCTTAACTGCAAAATATTCCTTAAAGCCCTTGTTCCACGAAAATGCTTGGTTGACTGCTCTTGCCTTTTCACGAATCCCCTTCTCATCATACAAGTGAAAGGGAGTTGGGAACTCGGCAACAATCTTTTCTAAGTCTTCTTTATTGATAAATGGTGTTTTCATAAGTTTCCTTCTATTCTATTTGCAAAGAAAGGCTGGGACAATCGTTCCAACCTTTAGTTCTATCTCTTATTTATCTTCGTCAAAGATATTGCCAACCTCAACATCGATGGCTTGGTTCTTGACATCAATATTGGTTACCTTCAAGAGTGACTTGTAGTCAAACTGCTTTTCACGTTCTTCTTGGGCATTATCCGCAAAGACTGCTACACCTGCCAATTCTGAATCAAACTCACGCAAGAGACTGATCATCCCATTGACAGTTCCGCCGCCTTTCAAGAAGTCATCTACGATCAAGACACGGCTACCTGCCTTGAGACTGCGTTTTGAAAGGAACATTTTCTCAATACGGTCACCACTTGAACCTGATACATAGTTGACGCTGACAGTTGAACCTTCGGTAATTTTCAAGTCACGGCGCACAATGACAAAGGGAACATTGAGGACATTGGCAACTGCATTTGCAAGTGGAACACCCTTAGTCGCTACAGTCATAACTGCATCAATTTTTTGGTCCATAAAGCTCTTGGCAATAATGCGACCAATATTTTTCAAGATAGCTGGTGTGCTAAGCAAATCAGACAGGTAGATATAACCACCTGGCAAGATACGGTCACTTTCTGACAACTTGGCACGCAAGTCTTCAACCATTTCCTTAGCATCCTGACTCGAAATAGACGGTGTAAAGATAACACCTCCGCCAGCCCCAGTTACAGTCTGGATGTGACCAATTTCGATTTCCTCAAAGGCACGTTTGATAATCACGATATCTTCTGAGATGGATGATTTAGCAGATTCATACTTTTCAGCAAAAGTATTGAGACTAGTTAGTTTATAAGGATTATTAATCAAATAGTTGGAAATGACAACCATCCGATCACTTCTTCTTAATTTCATTTCTATTTCCTATTCCATTTTTATTCAAAAAATCAAAAAGCAAACTAGAAAGCTGGTCGCTGGTGGTTCAAAACACTGTTTTGAGATTGTCGATAGAACTGACAAAGTCTGTAGTATATCTACATATATACATACGACAAGGCGATGCTACCCTAGTTTGAAGAGATTTTCGAAGAGTATTCATTTTTGTCTTTTACTTATTATACCATATTCACATAAAAAAACGAACATTCTTATCCTAAAAAATGCTCATTTTTCTTAAATTATTAATCTAAATCTGGTTTATAGAAGGAACGATTGTCCATAGCGAAGATTTTATTGGTCATCTCTCCCTTATCCACCAAAGCCAGAGCTGTTGACATCATCATCATGCTAGCATCCAGATTGTCAATCATATGGATAATCTCTGCCTCCATAATGCGTGGACGGACTGGACTTCCATACTCAAGTAAGCCGTGGTGACTAAGGATGACGTGACGAAGCAGAACGACTTCTTCCTTGGTATCATCAATGCCAAGTTCCATCACTGTCTTGGTAATTTCACTATCAATCAGAGCAATATGCCCAAGGAGATTGCCTCTGACCGTGTACTCGGTCTGGTCTGGTCCCGTCAACTCGATGACCTTAGCCAAGTCATGCAGCATAATCCCCGCATAGAGCAGACTCTTATTGAGCTGAGGATAGATCTCGCTAATGGCATCTGCCAAACGTACCATGGTCGCCGTATGATAGGCCAATCCCGTTTCAAAGGCATGGTGGTTGGTCTTGGCAGCTGGATAGGAGTAAAATTCCTTATCATACTTGGTGTAGAGCTTTCGAACAATCCGTTGCCAAACAGGATTTTCAATTTTGAAAATCATTTGTGACATATAGTCACGGATTTCCTTGACATCAACTGGCGACTTGACCTTGAAATCAGCTGGGTCATTTGGTTCTCCAGGTTGAGGCAAGCGTAGGGTGATTTGATTGACCTGTGGAGTGTTGTTATAAACTTCTCGGCGCCCTTTCATGTGAACAACCTTACCTGCTGTAAAGGCCTCAACGTTATGAGGTTGGGCATCCCAGAGTTTTCCTTCAATCTCGCCACTATCATCTTGGAAGGTAAAGGCTAGGTAGTTTTTCCCAGCGCGAGTTTGCCTCAGGTCAGCTGACTTGATTAGGTAAAAGCCTTCAAACAGCTCATCTTTTTTCATGTGACTAATCTTCATATTCTTCCTCATCTTCTTGGAAATGGAGTAGATCAAGCGCAGGCTCACCTTCTGATAACTCAATGTGACGGAGCGTCCGCTCGATAGCTGTAGTACGACGGTTTAATAATTCATCAATATTGCCAGAGGCATGTTGGAGGTGTTTTTGTGCCTTTACCAGAATGCCACCGAACTTGCCAAACTCGGTCTTGACAGTGGCAAGAGTCTTGCTGATATGGTCGGCACTCTTTTGGATATTGAGAGTCTTGAAGCCAACTGATAGAGAGTTAAGCAGGGCTGATAGGGTACTTGGACCTGCGACAATAATCTGCTCCTCCCGTCTCAAGTCATCAAAGAAGACCGGATTGCGAACGACTTCTGAGTAGAGACCTTCTGTTGGCACAAACAAAATTCCAAAATTGGTCGTCCGAGGTGGTGCTATGTACTTGCTCTTGATATCCTTGGCAAAGCGTTTGACGCTGGCTAGGAGCGACTTACGACAGCGTTCGATCTCGTCCTTGTCACCTGTTTCATAGGCTTCTTCTAGACGGTAATAATCTGCCAGTGGAAACTTAGAGTCAATTGGTAGGTAGACGTATTCCTGGTCGCCTTGTCCGGGTAACTTGATGGCATACTCCACTCGTTCACTGGAGTTTTCAACCGTTGCGTATTCTCGTTCATACTGGGCAGGGGTCATGATATCTTCGATGATTTGCCCCAGTTGCAATTCTCCCAGAATTCCTCGCGTCTTGGTTCCAGAGAGAACCTTGTTAAGGGCACCGACATCACGGGCAACTGTCTGCATTTCTCCAAGGCCACGATTGACAGACTCCAGTTGTTTGGAAACTGTCTCGAAGGAGGCTTGTAAGCGTGTCTGCAAGGTCTTTTCCAACTTTTCCTCGACTGTCTGGCGCATTTGTTCCAAACGTTGCTCATTTGATTCCTGCAAGGCTTGAAGCCGTTGGTCAGTCTTATCCCTGGTTTGGAGGAGATTCTCAGTCATTTCTTGACGTACCTGAGTTAAGCCTTGGTGCAACTCGATTCGCACTTCTTGCAAACGGTCACTGACAGCCACTTCCAAATCTTTTTGATCTAGCTGGCTGGCTTGCCTGGCTTGTTCAAAGCGGTAGTCCAACTGGTCTGACAAGTGATCTGCCTGATCCTCCAAGCTCTTGCTGAGATGTTTTTCCTGCTTATCCTGCCTTTGCCAAATCAGAAAGAGTCCAGCTAGGTTGGCAATCAATAATAGAACAAGTAAACTTTCCATCCTACCTCCTGTCCTTGCTATGTAGCACGACCACATAGCCATCTGGGCAAGTCACCGACACTTCCCTATCTATATATTCGTTAGAAGCGTACACTTTTTTAAAGAAAAAATTTTCCTCTGTCAACTCATACTTGGCACCAAGAATGGTCAGCTGGCTATCCCGAACTGGCATAAAGGCTAGATAGTCATAGTCTGAACGAGGTTCTAGCTGACTGGTCCCTTCTGGACAATAGGCAATCAAGTTTTGCCCATCCTCAATCGCTATCTGGCGCATATAAGGTGCCAACTTGGGATTGCTAGGCAGAAAGACATTGGCCAACATATGATCAATACGACCACCAAGAGCCCCGAAAATAGTGACCTGAGCCTGAGGATTTTGCTCAAAGATGGTTAAAAGAGCCAATTCCAGATCAGTATCATCTTTTTCTGGTCGCGCTTGGACAAAACGCTGAGCATTTTTTTGAATTACCTGTCGCTCTTCTTCAGTGACAGAATCAAAATCCCCAACTGCTAGAGCGAGAGGTAAATTTTCTTCCAAGACCCAGAGCGAGCCTCGATCCACACCGACAAAGCAATCAAAATCCGTCCGGTAGTGACCGCGGTCTCCGCCTGCAAAAACGGCAACTCTAGTCCAGTTGTTTTCTGAGAGTTTGTACTCGCTCATTGACATCTCCCTTAAAGACATAGGAACCTGCTACAAAAACGGTCGCACCGGCTTCTTTAGCCTGAGCAATGGTCTGATTATCGATTCCACCATCGACTTCGACTTCAAAGTTCAAGCCTTTTTCCTCACGAAGGGCAACCAACTCACGAACCTTATCCATGGTTTCAGGTAGAAAAGCTTGGCCTCCAAATCCAGGATTCACCGTCATGACTAAAACTTGGTCAACTAGATGAAGCACGTGCTTAATCGCTTCAACTGGTGTACCAGGATTGATAACGACTGAAGGCTTAACTCCGAGTGAACGAATTTTTTGGAGGGCACCATGAATATGAGGCGTTGCTTCCACATGGATGCTGATGATATCTGCACCTGCACGCGCAAAATCTTCTAAATGATGCTCTGGATTAGCTACCATCAAGTGGCAGTCAAAGACCATCTTGCTATGAGGGCGAAGAGCTTCGACCACACCTGCACCAAAACTGATTTGTGGTAC
This sequence comes from Streptococcus mitis, assembly GCA_018364455.1. Taxonomy (GTDB): domain Bacteria; phylum Bacillota; class Bacilli; order Lactobacillales; family Streptococcaceae; genus Streptococcus; species Streptococcus mitis_BR. Next base: position 6,680 of record JAGZLW010000045.1, read on the forward strand.
AAAGTGACCATCCATGATATCGATATGGGCATATTCTGCACCAGTTGCTTCTAGACGTTTGATTTCACGTTCAAAGTTGGCATAATCTGCTGCCAGAATTGACGGAGCAATCTTGTATTGAGACATAGGTTTCTCCTTATTTTGGAATTTTTTTGCTGACTTTTTTATAGGTTTCTCTGCGATTTTCAATCTCACTGAGGAATTGCAGGTAGTTGTCAAAACGGAAGGTGACAATAATTCCTTCTTCTACAGCTGCCTTGACCGCACAAGAAGGCTCATGGGTATGGGTACAAGTACGGAACTTGCAGTCTCGACTAACAGTAGCAATCTCTGGAAAGGCCTGATTGAGGTCTTCAGCCGTTGACACTTCATAATCCAGTGATGAAAAACCTGGTGTGTCCGCGATTTTACCCCCATTGAGGTTGTAAAAACTAACAGCTCGAGTGGTATGACGACCGCGACCCAGACTGTCTGAGATTTCTCCTGTTTCAAGATTGAGATCAGGTGCGATTTTATTGAGAAGAGTTGATTTCCCAACACCTGTCTGCCCCATGAAAACTGTAACCTTGCCTGTTAACAAAGGCAAGAGTTCTTCTTTACTGGTCACAAAGTCATAGCCAATGTCACCATAGGTCTGCTGGTAAAAATCCAATTCTGACCGATCTTCCAACAAATCCATTTTAGAAATATAAATGATAGGATGGATGCCCTTATGCTCCAAAAGAACCAAGAAACGATCCAGCAAATTGCTGTTAAAATCAGGTTCCTTGACGGACATGATTACTACAGCTTGATCAATATTAACAATAGGCGGACGGACTAGACTGTTTTTCCGTTCATGAATTTTGAGGATATAGCCTTCTGAATTTTCCTCGGCAGAAAAATCGACCCAATCCCCAACGTAGGGGGTATGACCTTTTTTACGGAAATTCCCACGCGCTCGTGTCTGATAAACCTGGTCATCACTCTCTACATAGTAGAACCCAGCCAAGGCTTTAATGATTTGTCCCTGCATCTTAGAGTCCTTGCCCTTTAAGCGCATCTGCTAGGCTGGCAAACTCTTCCAAACTGAGAGCTTCCCCACGTACACTTGGTGACAAGCCTGCTTGGTCCAAGGCCTTAGTAAGCTTGTCCTTGACTTCCTCGGTCTTGCCAAAGTAACCTGTCAAATTGTTCCACAAGGTTTTACGGCGATGGGTGAAACTTGCCTTGGAAATCTTAAAGAAGAAGTTCTCATCTTCTACTGCTACGGCTGGCTCTGGACGACGCACCATTTTCAAGATGGCCGAATCCACATTTGGCGCTGGCACAAAGACCGTACGAGGCACGATGAAGGCAACCTTGGCAGTCATGTAATACTGCACAGCGATTGACAAACTGCCATATGCCTTGGTATTTGGTTGAGCGGAAATGCGGTCAGCTACCTCTTTTTGCATCATGACCACAAACTCACTAAAAGGAATTCCGCTCTCGATCAAGTGCATGAGAATAGGCGTCGTGATGTAGTAAGGCAAATTAGCCACTACCTTGATTGGCAGGTCAGGATTTTTAAAATTCTGGATATGTTGCGCCAAATCGACCTTGAGAATATCCTCGTTGACTACAGTCACATTATCAAAATCACGCAGGGTATCTGCCAAAATTGGCACCAAACGGTGGTCAATCTCAAAGGCCATGACTTCAGCTGCACGCTCCGCTAGAAACTCTGTCAAGGCACCAATTCCTGGCCCGATTTCGATGACATTAACCTGGTCATCAATCTCAGCCGTATCCACGATTTTTTGTAGGATATTGGTATCCGTCAAGAAATTTTGCCCGAAGGACTTTTTAAAGGTAAAACCGTGACGCTCCAGCACTGCCTTGGTCACGCTATAATCTGCAATTCTCATCTATTCTCTTTTCTATTATCTGTTACTACTATTGTAACACATTCCCCTTGTATTTTGGGGTCTGCTTAGCTGTTCTCATAACTTTTCATAGCTTCTTCCACTTCTGCCAAGGTGACCCCAAACAACTCTAAGCGCTTGAGGAGTTGCTTGCCGTTAGAATAACCGATTCGGAGAGCCTCTCCCAGATACTCTCTGCGTCTACGACTGTCTGCTCCCGCTAGAAAACCAAGGCGAATCAAGTCGCTACGACTGATGTCAAACTGACTCTCATGTTCAAATTGTTCTGTTACCTGAGCTAGAGCCGTTTTCAGGTCTTCATAGCTGGCATGCTCAATTCCCAGAGAACGGCCCTTGGTTTTGGACTTAGGAACAGCTTCATCTCGCTTGAGAAAGGCATGCTGAACTGTTGGAATGGCTGTCATAATCATGCGACGAATCCGCTCCCCATTAAAATCTGGGTCTGTAAAGACAATGACTCCATGACGTTGGTGTAGGCGCTGAATCCGCTCTAGATCCTGGTCATTGATGGCAGAACCTCGTGTCTCATAGGTCTCTACATCGAAGTAACGTTTGAGATTGGCCGTATCATCGCGACCTTCAACCACGATAACTTGAGAAATTTTTTCTTTCATTACTTGCTGTCCAATCCAAAAATTCGCTCTGCATTTGCAGTTGTTACCGCCGCTAGCTCTTCTGCCGTCATGCCACGCAAGTCAGCGATAAAGTCCACTACATAGCGAGTGTAGGCTGTTTTATTTTCGCGACCCCGTTTAGGAATAGGAGCCAAGTAAGGCGCATCTGTCTCCACCAAAATCTTGTCCAAAGGTAACTCTTTAGCTGCTTCTTGGATGTCAGTTGCTTTCTTAAAAGTCACCACTCCTGAGAAGGAAATAGTCATGCCAAGCTCGACAAACTTCTCTGCCCACTCAAGCGTCCCTGAAAATGAATGCATGATACCACCACGAGGACCAACGCCCTCACTCTTTATAATCTCATAGGTATCTTCCAACGCATCACGGGTATGGACAACAAAAGGCAAATCCAAGTCCTTAGACAGCTGAATCTGACGACGAAAAACCTGCTCCTGCACCTCTTTGGGCGCTGTCATCCAATGGTAGTCCAAGCCAATCTCACCCAAGGCAACCACCTTGGGATGCTTGAGCTTGTCAAGCAAGTAGGCTTCAATCTCCTCCGTGTAAGTCCCTGCTTCTGTCGGATGCCAACCGATAGTCGCATAGAGCTGGTCATACTCATCTACCAACTCCAAGGCACGCTCAATCGTCGGTTCATCAAAACCAACAATATTCATCTGTGTCACACCCATCTCAGCAGCCAAGGCAATTTCTTCTGCCTCACGGCCTGCAAATTCTTCTACATTCAAGTGTGTATGCGTATCAAAAATCATCTCTTCTAACCTCGTTTTCTATCTTCTATTATACCAAAAAACTGCCCTCTCTCCTCATCCGTACAAAATATTCTAAAATCCATCGTCGTCTCTTGACGCTATTTTCCCAAAGCAGTATAATAGCACTTATTGAAATTTTCAGAAAAGGAAAATACCATGTTTATAAAATTAAAACAGACTTTTATCGGTCGTCCTCTTAAGTCCTTAACAGAAGGCGAGGGAGGTCTGCTGGGAAAAATGCAGGCCTTGGCCATGTTGTCAAGCGACGCTCTATCTTCCATTGCCTATGGGCCTGAGCAAGTAGTCCTCGTCTTGGCTAGTCTCTCTCCTCTTGCGATATGGTGGAGCCTTCCTATCGGCCTCTTTGTCCTCCTGCTCCTAGCTAGCCTGACCGTCTCCTACCGTCAAATCATCCATGCCTACCCTCAAGGGGGAGGGGCCTATATGGTTACTCGAGAAAATCTATCTCCCGAACTTGGCTTAATCGCTGGAGGTAGTCTACTAGTTGACTACATGCTGACCGTAGCGGTATCTGTTTCATCTGGAGCGGACGCTATCACAGCAGCTCTCCCTGCTCTACACCCTTACAACCTCCATATTTCCATTTTTCTAGTTTGCTTGCTTATGCTCTTGAATTTACGTGGCTTAAAAGAATCTGCAAGTTCACTGATGATTCCTGTCTATCTCTTTATCATCAGTACTATCTTTCTCTTGCTCTACGGAATCTTTCAACTAATGACAGGGTCTCTCAGCTATCAGGCAACTTCACCTATTGGGCATGCTGTTCCGAGCCTGTCTATAGTTCTCATTCTAAGAGCCTTTACCAGTGGTTCTGCCTCTCTGACAGGGGTTGAAGCTATTTCAAATGCCGTTCCCTTTTTCAAGGCTCCAAAAGAAAAGAATGCCGCTCAAACCTTGACCATTATGTCACTGATTTTAGGTTTCCTTTTTGCTGGTATCACCTTCCTAAACTACTGGATGGGAATTATGCCTCAACACGGAGAAACTATTCTTTCACAGATGGCTCAAGGCATCCTTGGCAATTCCTTCTTAGGTCACCTTGGCTATTATATCTTCCAATTCTCCACAGCCTTGATTTTAGCCGTAGCTGCAAATACTGGCTTTTCGGCCTTCCCTATGCTGGCTTACAATATGGCTAAAAACAAGTACATGCCCCATCTCTTTATGGAAAAAGGAGACCGCCTAGGCTACTCTAATGGAATTTTAACTCTGGCATTTGGGGCTATGATTCTTCTTCTCATTTTTAATGGCAATACCGAACGTTTGATTCCTCTTTATACTATCGGGGTCTTCGTGCCCTTTGCCCTTTCTCAAACTGGGATGATTCGTCATTGGAAAAAAGAAAAAGGGGCAAATTTCTTAAAACCTGCTCTTGCCAATATCCTTGGAGCAATCATTTGCTACGCTATCGTGTTGATCCTGCTCTTTTTCCGTCTCAGTGATATCTGGCCTTTCTTCCCAATTATTCTCGTACTCACCCTACTCTTCTTGGCAATTCACAGTCATTACCAAAAAGTGGCCCAACAACTGCGACTCTATGAAGGAATCGAAAAACGTACCTACGATGGCAATCTTGTCCTCGTCCTAGTAGGAAATGTTACCCGCGTCAGCGTTGGAGCCATTAACTATGCCCAAAGTATCGGAGATGAAGTCCTAGCCATGCACATTTCTACCAAGGAAACAGCAGAAAAAGATCAAGAAATTCTCCAAGAATTTGCCGATTACTTCCCAACCATTACTCTGAAAAATATCAAGACCAGCTACCGCGACATCATCACCCCTACTGTCAAGTATGTCAAACGAATCTCTGAGGATGCCCAGAAAAAGAACTATACAGTCACTGTTCTGGTACCCCAGTTTATTCCTAATAAACCTTGGCAAAATATTCTACACAATCAAATGAGTCTCAAACTCAAATATGCCCTCCGTTGGCACCAAGACGTCGTTGTCGCTAGCTACTCTTACCACTTAAAAGAATAAAGAAAAGGCCCTACCAGAACCAAGAAGTTCTGGTAAGGCCTTTTTCTGAAACCAGTCACTATGCTTTACTGAAAAGTGTGACTAGGCATATTATTGAATATGGTTAGCTAAATCTTCCTGAGCTTTTTTATTTGACTCAGCTTTTTCTTTCAGCCATTTTTCATAGAGTTCTTGATACTGTTTAGCAGTTACTGCCTCTTTTTGCAATTCAACATATTTGTAGTTGTCCGCATTTCCTTTATTCCCAACGAATGAGAATGGGCCTGTAAACGGTACAGTCTTACGGAAGATTGGGTTAGCTCCACCACTTTGAACTGGTAGGAAGAGGGCGCTATCTGTCAACCAAGCTTGGGCTTCAGCATATTTTTCATAGCGAGCTTGAGTATCTGTTATTTCCGCATCAGCCTGATCCAAGAGTTTCTTGTAGTCAGCAAGACCAATCTTATCCTTGACTTCCTTGTCTTTTCCTTCAGACAAGCCCATGTTTTTCAACTGAGAACCTGTCTCTGGATCAAGGATGGCTAGGTAAGTCTTAGGATCTGAATAATCTCCACCCCATCCTGAGATGTCAATATCGTAGTCTTTTTGTTCTGCTGTATCTGCAAAGTAGGTTGCCTGGTCTTTTTCATCTGGAGAAAGTTGGATAACATCAATGACCACATTCTCCTTACCAAGGGTTTCTTCCACTGTTTGTTTGAACGATCCAGCCTGTTGCACATCTAATTTAGCAGTCTGATCAACTGGCATATCCAAATGAATTGGGAAGGTTACTCCCTGTGCTTGCAGACTTTCTTTGGCCTTAGCAAACTTCTCTTTGGCCTTGTCAGGGTTCAAGAAGGCTTGCTTACCATCGTTTAGGTTGATATTTGCCCAATCTTTACCGTAGTTGACAATTTTCTCATTGACAATGTCACCGAAGTTCTTATCGCCAACTTGAACAAAATTACTTGGTGTAACCGTGTTACGCAAGATACGGTCTGCTCCATCTTCACCATTTGTCTGTGCTGCATAAGCATGACGGTCAAAGGCAAAGTTGATAGCCTGACGGAAATCTTTATTCTGCATAGCTGCGCGTGAATCTGTCTTTTCCTTATCAGACTGTTTCATAGTTTGCTTGTAGCTTTGACGATTCACGTTGAAAAGATAATAGAAAGTAACTGAGTTTTGCGGTGTATAGGTAATCTTGTCCTCATTTCCCTTCTTGAGTTCAGCAAAGACTGAGCTTGTTGGGAAGATACGGCCATCTGTATAATTACCATCCAAGAAACCTCTAGCAATGCTGTCTTGGTCAGAACCGTCAAAGAAAGAGAGTTTCACTTTCTCGATTTTAACATTGTCCTTATCCCAGTAATTAGGGTTTTTATCAAACTCAATCAAAGATTTTGATGAGAAAGATTTAAACAAGTAAGGACCATTTGACAAGATACTTGATGGTGTTACACTTCCAAAGTCATCTCCCTTAGACTTCAAGAAAGCTTCATTTACAGGATTAAGGATACTTGCTGTTGTTTTAGAGTTCCAATAAGTCTCAGGTTGGTTGAGAGTGTATTGTAGCGTGTAATCATCCACTGCCTTAACACCAACAGTTCCAAAATCAGATGATTTCCCTTCAACATAGTCTGCTAGACCTTTGATAGAGTCTTGTACCAAGTACAAGTTTTCAGCCTTTTTATCAGCCGCATACTTGAGACCAGTCACAAAGTCATGAGCTGTTACGTCCGCATACTCTTCTCCTTCAGAAGTGTACCATTTAGCTCCCTGACGGATCTTATAAGTGTAAGTCAAGCCATCTTTTGACACTGTCCATGACTCAGCCATAGATGGGATGAGATTACCATACTGGTCATTTTCCAACAAACCATCAATCAAGTTGGTTGTGATACTAGATGTAGAGTCTCGTGTAGAGGTAATATAATCCAAGGTATCAGGGTTACTGACAAAGATATAAGAGTATGTCTTGTCTGCATTGCTTGATTGGGATGACCCACATGCTGCTAGAGCTAGACCTGCTGTCAAAGCCATAGCTCCAAAAAGCATAACTTTTGATTTCTTCATGATTATTCTCCATTTTTTACAGTATGTGAAATATTATACACCATTTAAGCAAAAATATAAAGCCTTTTTGAACTTTTTTACAAAAATAAAAATCAGTAGACTCGAGTTCCTACTGATTTTTGTTATAGTTCGTTTGGATTATGCAGCCAAAACTTTGCGTCCTTTACGACGACGAGCTGCCAATACGCGACGACCGTTTTTAGTTGACATACGGTTACGGAATCCGTGTT
>JAGZLW010000046.1 GCA_018364455.1 Streptococcus mitis
AGGTGTCATCAATCCATTATCCATCCCAACTGCCATCGCAAGATTGACATAGTTGTGAATGATAATGGTCTTGCCATCTTCTGTCAATGAAGCGTTGATATAAGGATGCTTCATCAAGATTTTCACAACAGCAAGTGAAAGAAGATCTGTTACAGTAGTCTTCTTCCCAGTTGCTTCCATAATTGGCTCAAGAACCTTCTTACGAAGAGCCAACATTTCAGTCATATCAACTTCATAGTTGAGCGTGAAGGTTGGCGCAGTTAGGTAAGATTCAACCATGCGTTGGGCAATAACCTTACGCATTGGTGTCATTGGAATACGCTCGATTTCACCGTATGGTGTTACATTATCAGGAACTTCTTCCACTTTTTCAATCTGAGCAGGAGACTTGATGCTATCGTTTTCGATATTTTCAGGAAGCAAGGCCAAAACGTCCTTCTTCATGATCTTACCACGATGTCCCGTTCCTTGGATTTCCTGCCAAGCAATGTTATGTTCGAGGGCAATTCGTTTTGCAAGTGGCGAAATGCGAACCACGTTTGTGTCTTTATAAGTTTCCACGTCTTCTTTGTGGACACGACCGTTTGCACCTGAGCCAGAAACGTCGTAAAGGTTGATCCCTAGATCATCCGCTAACTTTCTAGCCGCAGGAGTCGCTCTTAGCTTGTCATCAGCCATGACCTCTCCAATTCTATACTAAGATATTAAGGACGAAGAGCTCTGCACCTAAAAGATACAAAGTTTCTCTTCAGCTTTATTTTGTTTACATAACTTATCTTATGTGATTCTATTCTTTGTTATATGTTTTACGGATGGCATCTTTGATGCTTTCAACTGTTGGAATCATTGCATTTTCTAGATTTTGTGCATAAGGCATTGGCACATCTTCTCCTGCGCAACGACGAATTGGTGCATCTAGATAGTCAAATGCTTCTGATTCTGAAATAATAGCTGAAATCTCTCCGATATAGCCACTTGTTTTATGGGCATCGTTAACGAGAACAACCTTACCAGTCTTCTTAACTGAGTTAATGATGATATCCTTATCAAGCGGAACAAGGGTACGTGGGTCAACAATTTCAACTGAAATGCCTTCTTCTGCTAATTCTTCAGCAGCTTGAACCACACGGCGGAGCATTTTTCCATAAGTAACAACTGTTACATCTGTACCTTCACGTTTGATTTCCCCAACTCCAAGTGGAATCGTGTAGTCTGGATCAACTGGCACTTCCCCTTTTTGGTTAAATTCTGACTTATACTCAAGAATGATAACAGGGTTGTTATCACGGATAGAAGACTTGAGCAGTCCTTTCATGTCAGCAGGTGTACCTGGAGCCACAACCTTAAGTCCAGGAATATGAGTAAACCAAGACTCTAGTGATTGCGAGTGCTGGGCTGCAGAACCAACTCCATTACCAGCAGCGCATCGAACAGTCATTGGAACCTGACCTTTACCACCAAACATGTAACGTGTTTTAGCAGCTTGGTTGACGATATTGTCCATGGCAATAACCGAGAAGTCCATGAAGGTCATATCGACGATTGGACGAAGTCCTGTCATGGCTGCTCCTGCTGCTGCTCCAGAGATGGCTGCTTCAGAAATCGGACAGTCACGAATACGTTCTGGACCAAATTCTTCAAGCATTCCAACAGAAGTACCGAAGTCTCCTCCGAAGACACCGACGTCTTCTCCCATCAAGAACACATTTTCATCGCGACGCATTTCCTCAGACATAGCAAGGATAATAGTGTCACGGAAGGACATTGTTTTTGTTTCCATTTTATCTCTTTCTCCTTAGTCTGCGTAAATATCTTCAAATGCTGATTCAAGTGGTGGGAATGGACTTTCCTCTGCAAATTTAACAGAAGCTTCTACTGCTTCCTTAACTTGCGCTTGGATTTCTTCCAATTCTTCGGCACTTGCAATAGTGTTTTCAATGAGGTACTTGCGGAGGTTTTCGATAGGGTCTTTTTGTTTCCACAATTCGACTTCTTCACGTGTACGATATTTACCAGGGTCAGATGATGAGTGACCAAGCCAGCGATAAGTGACACTTTCAATCAAGACTGGACCATTGCCACCACGAACATGATCTACAGCTTTCTTAAATCCTTCATAGACGTCGATGACATTGTTACCGTCTTCGATGAACATTCCAGGAATTCCATAAGCAGCGCTACGTTGATGGATATGCTCTACATTGGTCATTTTCTTGATATCCGCAGAGATTCCATAACCGTTGTTAATGCAATAGAAAATGACTGGCAGGTTCCAGATAGAAGCCATGTTCACTGCTTCGTGGAAAACACCTTCGTTGGTCGCACCATCTCCAAAGAAGCAAACAACGATTTTACCGGTATTTTGCATTTGCTGACTGAGGGCTGCACCGACAGCGATTCCCATACCACCACCTACGATACCATTGGCACCAAGGTTACCAGCATCAAGGTCGGCGATATGCATAGAACCACCTTTACCTTTACAGGTTCCAGTGTATTTTCCAAGGATTTCAGCCATCATTCCATTGAGGTCAATTCCTTTAGCAATAGCTTGTCCATGACCACGGTGATTTGATGTAATTAGATCATCTAGATTGAGAGCCAACATAGCACCCACGTTAGCTGCCTCTTCTCCAACAGAAAAGTGCGTCATTCCTGGCACTTTCCCTTTCTTTACTAATTGTGCAATTTTTAAGTCCATACGACGGATTTCTTCCATCTTACGGAACATTTCTAGCAAAAGATTTTTATCTAAAGTTGACATCTTCTTGCCTTTCTAACTTTCTTCTTACCTTACTATTTTACCGTTTTTGGAAAATACTGTCAAAATTTTTCTCAAGTAAATTTCACAAAATAAAAAAGAAACCCCCATGGAAACAAGGGATTTCCTTATCAAGAATATTTTTTCACAAACTTTTTATCGTTTAGATTTTGCTAAAGATTCAAATCTCTTCATAATCACAGTTAAACGCCAACGGTAGAGAACCCCGCTCACGATTAGACTAATAATCAAACCGATCCAGTAAGAATAAGCTCCAAAATCTGTTAGGGAATCAAATAGCATAGCTACTGGGATTGTTACACCCCAATAACCAACCAAACCAAGGTAAAAAGGAATAACGGTGTCCTTATAACCCCGCAAAATTCCCTGAAGCGGTGCTGCAAAGGTATCTGCTAACTGAAAGAAAAGACTGTAAGTTAAAAAGCGCGCTGTCAAATCGATGAATTCTGGGTCGTTACCATAAAGACTAGCCACATTTCCCCTAAAAATATAAAGGAAAGATAAGGTGAAGCCTGCAAAAATAAGTGCTGTCCATCTTCCTAGACAAATATAGGTTTTCGCATCATCAAATCGCTTGGCTCCCACTTCATAGGAAACGACAATAGCCATAGCCGATGAGATACTCATAGGAAAGGCGTACATAAGACTTGAAAAGTTCATGGCTGACTGGTGACTAGCGATAATCAAGGACGAGAACTTAGCCATAATCAAGCCAACCACGGAAAAGATAGCCACTTCGGCAAAGACAGTTCCCCCAATAGGTAGACCTAAACGAACTCCTTCCTTGATTTTATCCATATTAAGCGAAATGCGTTTCTCAAAATGCAAGGCTTTGAGCTTCTCCTGTTTAAATAAAACCAGAACAGAAATTCCCAGCAAGACCCAGTAGGCCAAGGATGTTCCTAAACCAGCACCAGCCCCTCCCAGTTCTGGAACACCAAAGGCCCCGTAAATCAAGAGATAGTTAAATCCACTATTGAGAGGAAGTAACAAAAGCATGAGGTACATGGACAGTTTGGTCAAGCCCAGCGAATCCAGCAAGGAGCGAATGACACTAAAAAGCAACAGGGGGATAATCCCGATAGATAAAAACCAGAGATAGCGAACCGCTACTGCCGCCACCGGTGCTTCTAGTCCAATATGATTCAAGATTGGTGGTGCCAAGAAAAGCACCATCCCCAGCAAGACCACGGATAGGCCCAAGGCCAGATAGATGAACTGGTAAAAATCAGATGCAACTTCTTCCTTTTTGCCTCGACCAAGATGGTGACCAATGATGGGTACCAGGGCTGATACAATTCCTGTTAGGAATGTAAAAAAAGGATTCCAGATACTGGTGGCCATAGATACACCAGCCAAGTCCATGGTATTGTATTGGCCTGTCATAGTCGTATCAACAAAGGAGGCAGAATAATTGGCAAATTGATAAATCAGGATAGGGAAAAATATCTTTAAAAATAAGATAAACTTGTCTTTAAAATGATGGGTTTGATACATATAGTCTCTCTATTCTTTTTGTTTACAGAGCAGACTCCCACCTAGTTTTGATAGACGATTTGTCCCTTACAGATGGTATATTTAACCTGCCCTTTTAAGCTTTCACCGATGAATGGTGAATTAGCTGCTTTTGAAGCAAAATGGGAGTCCACAAGTCGGTCAGCCTTAGCATCAAAAATAGTGATGTCCGCTGGACCATTCTCAGCTAAATAACCTGCTTCAAAGTTGTAAAGCTTGGCTGGGTTATATGTCATTTTTTCAAGTAATTCCATCAAGCTCAACTCACCAGCTTCGACCAAATAAGTCAATCCGAGAGAAAGAGATGTTTCCAAACCAGTCATACCAGATGGCGCTTTAGTAATATCCTCAACGTTTTTCTCATCTGCATGATGAGGCGCATGGTCAGTCGCTATAACTGTGATGACGCCTGATTTGAGACCTTCGATAACGGCACGACGGTCTGATTCCAAACGAAGTGGTGGATTCATCTTAGCATTGCTACCTTGTGTCAAAAGGAGCGCTTCGGTCTTAGAAAAATGCTGTGGCGCTACTTCTGCTGTGACTTGCGCACCTAGCTCCTGAGCAAACTCCACTACTTTAACACTTTCTTCCTTAGACAAATGCTGAATATGAACATGTGCCTTAGTTGCGTAGGCAATCATGACATCACGCGCCATCATAGCATACTCAGCCACCCCAGTCGCACCGCAGATATGGAAATGTTCTTTAGCAATATTTTCGTTAAACCCAAGAACACCGTTCAATCCTGGATCTTCCTCATGGAGACTAATAAAGGTATTAAGCTTTTTAGCTTCCTCCATGGCTTCCTTGACAACTTTACTGCTTTCAAGCGGAATACCGTCATCTGAAAAACCAGCCGCACCTGCTTCTAAGAGTGCCTTAAAGTCTGTCAAGTCTTTCCCATTAAAATTCTTGGTAATAGTCGCAACCGTCTTGACATTAATCTTCTCTTTGGCAGCTGACTGGAGAACTTCTTGCAAAGTCTCTACATCCGAGATGGTTGGACTAGTGTTAGCCATCATGACGACAGTTGTAAAACCACCTGCAGCGGCAGCTAGGGCACCAGTATGGATATCCTCCTTGTGGGTTTGACCAGGTTCACGGAAATGGACATGGATATCGACCAAGCCAGGAGCAACTACAAGACCAGTAGCATCAAGTACCTCTGCTCCTTCTTCCTTGATCTCAGGCGCAATTTTGACAATTTTCCCATCTTGAACTAAGACATCACACACTTGATCCAAACCAGATCTGGGATCCATTACACGACCATTTTTGATTAATAGCATCTGCTTTCTCCTTTATTCATAGAAATCAACTTGGGTATCCAACAATTTATCCCCATCATAAACAAACTTGGCTGAAAAGAAGGGTTTGTCCTCTAAAAGCCACTCAACAAAGGTGTGGTCACCTTCCCAAGTCGGCTTGCTCAAAACCTCATCATAGGGAACCCATTCTAGCGTCCCCTCATTGCAGTCAATCAAGTCGCCCTCAAACTCCGTCACCTTAAAAACATAGGTGTACCAGTCTAGATCTGGTGTAAATTCAGGAAAAGTGATGACACCTTTTAGAACTGGCTTGGCTTTCAGTCCCGTCTCTTCGAGGATTTCACGCGCCGCGCATTCCTGAGGGGTCTCACCTCGCTCTAGCTTACCACCTACACCAATCCATTTTCCTTTATGAACATCATTGGGTTTCTTATTACGGTGGAGCATGAGCAGTTCTTTTCCATTATCAATGTAGCAAATCGTCGCTAACTGAGGCATATTTTCTCCTTATCTAAGCCAATCAATTGGCTCTTGTCCTGTCTCTTCTAAGAATGCATTGGCCTTGGAAAAAGGCTTGGAACCCCAAAATCCTCTGTAAACAGATAAAGGACTGGGATGGGCTGATTCGATAATCAAGTGCTGAGGATTGGTAACTAAGACCTTCTTCCTGCGTGCATAGGCTCCCCAAAGTATAAAGACTACTGGCCTATCTAGATGATTGACCACCTGAATCACAGCATCTGTAAATGGCTCCCATATCTGCCCAGCATGACCATTGGCCTGTCCAGAAGGAACGGTCAAGCAAGCATTGAGAAGTAAGACTCCTTGCTCAGCCCAAGCTGTCAAATCATGAGATTTCTTAACCCCAATGTCATCTGACAATTCTTTCAAGATATTTTGCAAGGATGGCGGAGCTGGGATAGAATCAGGTACAGAAAAACTCAAGCCCTGAGCTTGACCTGGCCCGTGATAGGGGTCTTGACCTAAAATCACCACCTTAACTTCTTCAAGAGGTGTTGTCAAGAGAGCCTGAAAAACCTTTTCTTTGGGCGGATAAACAGTCCCCTGAGCATAGACCTGCTCCATAAACTGATTGATTTTCGCAAAATAACCTTCAGGTAATTGTCCCTTAATCAAAGCATGCCAAGACGAATGTTCCATAGCCGACTCCTTCGTTTTTACTGCCTCTATTATAGCAAAAAGTGGCTTTCTAAACCACTTTTTACAGTCTATCTAAGCAATCCAGCAAGTCTTGGTAAGAATGGACTTCGTAGGTTGGCTGGGCTTGTGTGGGATTTTCGAGGTCATGAGGATTATACCAGATAGTGTCAATCCCCGCATTATTGCCACCTTGAATGTCGGCGGTTAGGGAATCTCCAATCATCAGCGTCTTTTCTTTGCTAAAACCTGCAATCTGTTGGCCAATATTTTCATAAAAGAGAGCATCAGGCTTTTGTGTTTGCAATTGTTCAGAGATAAAGACTTGATTGAAATAAGGTGCTAGACCAGATTGAGCCAAGCGCCCTGTCTGAATGGCAGTAATACCATTTGTCGCAGCATACAGCTCATAATCTCGCTCGATGAGGCTATCCAAGAGTTCATGAGCACCTGAAAAGGTTTGTCCCTGTTGGGCTAAGTAAAATTGGTAACGCTGGGCTAGAAAACTACCATCTTTTTCCTGTCCAAAATGAGAAAATAAACGAGAAAAGCGCGTGTTAACCAGCTCTTGTTTACTGATTTTCTTTTGTTCCAAGTCCTTCCATAGAGCCTTGTTCATAGGAACATAATAGTCTTTATAAGCCTGAATATCTGTAACCCCTTCTTCTTTCAGAAGTTGCGTCAAAGGCACATCCTCAGCATCATCAAAATCAAGAAGAGTGTGGTCAAGGTCGAAAAGTAGAAATTTGTAGGACAATTTGAGGTTTTCCTTTCTAGTTGGTATATGTTGTTAAACTATTTGAATAACGTAATTTAGTTGTCCAACAAAAGTAATGAAAAATGAAATAGGGTTAAATTATGCAAAATAAAAATATCTAAGTTGGCATCTCTAACAGGTTGATTGACAGAATCTTAAATTATCTTCTTGTTGCTCAGTAATATTTTCCATAAATTCATCTTATCACAACACTTATTTTACACCATATTATTTAATCGTTAAGAAAATTAATTAAAGACTCATTTAACTCTACTATTTGTTCTTTGTTCATACCTTTGATTTTCTTCTGATACACTATATCAAATTCAGTCATTGATAATTCAATTGGTTCTCCAATTAAAAAATTACTACTTACATTATAAAAATTGGACAATCTTTTCAATATCTTATTGTTTGGAAACTTCCCTGTTTCCTCTATATTTTTGTAAGTTGATTCAAGACACTTACAAACTTTGGCTACATCACTAAACTGAGAGTTATTTGTTTCTCTCAATAACTTGAGCCTATTACTAATTCTTCTCAGATTTCGTCGTTTCTCCCAATTAATCAATTCTTGAATTTCTGTATAAATTTCTTTGTTTTTTATCACCACGAAAAGTAAATGTTTCTTTACTCTTGTAATGGCTTGAAAAATACCATTTGTTCCCAAATATGGATAGTAGAATCCTGTCGGCCTAAATACTAGTTTATTTTCAATATAGATCGTCCTATCATCAATTGGTATAATCACATTTTCATATTCTCGTCCAATGACCGTGAAGCCATCTTTAGAATCTGATTTAATCTTTTCATTATAAGTTGTCCCAGTGGCTTTAGTTTTATAGGAGGCAACTTCTATTGATTCATAATTTTCATCTCGTTCCATTACTTCAATAAAGTATCGAGCTCTAATCACGCTATCAAAATATACAGCATTTACTTTTGGAAATTCTATAGGCTGTAAACCATTACGATCTTTTTCGAACAATTTTAAAATAAAAGTCGAAAGCGACTCGTCCGTTCTAACTTTTTCCTTTAAATCAAATTTCTGTACACCTACTATATTTTCCAATTTTTGTTCTACATTTAAACTATTCTCTTCATACTTTAAAGTTTGAGCTTTATCTACACAAAAAATTAATTTAGCAGGACTCTCTATAACCCTATTGTAGTTTTCTTCGTATAATCGTTGAGACTCATCAAGCAATATGTAATCAAAATTCTCTATGGTCAGACTTTGTAATTGTTTAATATGTATAAATTTAAAATCTACTTGATTATCAATTTCAATGGGGTTTTCTAGAATTGAACAAAATATTAACAATACTTTACTTCCTAGCTTAGTTAATTTATCAGCTAAGTCAAATAATACAAGTGTTTTACCAGTTCCAGCTCCTCCTTTAATCATGCTCACTTTCTTAGCAGTTGATAAAATATCCTGTACTATTTTCTTTTGCTCACTATTTAAAAAATACCTATGATCAATGAATCTTTTAATATCTGAGTATGGAGATACAATAAGACTGTCAGCATCTAAATCGTCCAGCAAATTGTTTTCAAGATAGTCTAGAGATATTAAATTACATAAAATATCTATTGTTACTTTTGTCAAACTTTCATTTGAAATTGTAAACAACTCTTTTGTTTCACTTACGTATGTGAATGTATAAATTTCTTTCTCAGTATCTACACAGCCTAATACAAACTTATGCCTTATTAATTGATCTTTAATTTCTTCATCTGGAATTCTCTCACTCTTCAATTCAATATTCAATATACTGTCATTTGAAAACCTCAATAAATCAAATTGTTCTCGAAATCCTATTTCAACTTTTTTATCCAAATAATATCCAGATAATTTCTTTGTTTCAACCCCTGCTTGACGCTCTATATTATTAAATATATGAGAAGCAATTTCGTTAACATCAGCGTATTCCTGTTCCTGCATACTTTCAATGTTGTTTATATATTTGTAATTTTCAAAAACTTCATCGTCTTTATAAGCTTCCATATATGTATATAAATTGATTACTTTTGACTTCATTTTCTCACCAACTTCTTCTATAAATTATAGATAATTAAACACTAGACTTCCTGCGAAACAAAAATATAAATATCTTACAATCATTTATTACTATCCTGCACCACAATAATCGGTAAATACAAATAAAATACTAATCTCCATAAAGTCAACACATCCTAGTTTATTAGCTTTTATACTTTAGGAAAGTAGTTGTATAAAATGTAAAACTCTCCCAAGAAATGCCATATCTAAGGAGAGTTACTGTATTTTTATAACTGTTTTTTGGAATAATTTTGTAAAGTATGATACCTTTTTTGAAATGGATGAATAAGTAAAACTTCTACTTCTTGCTGGTTAATATACAAAGTCAATTTGAGTAAATCATTAACGAGATTTTCAATTACTAAAATATACTTCAAACGACTAGGATTATCTCTATCTGGTTTCACAATGCAATAATAATCAATTCTTTTTCATGAATATCTCCTAACAATGAGAAATCTATGTAGCAACACGTATCAGTTCAAATCTTTTAAGCCTTCTAAGTCAATAATTCTATCACATTGCTGAGCCTGATTCATATTATGCGTTACCAAAATAATCGTTTTCCCATACTCATCTCGTAGCAGTTTCAGTAATTCAAAGGCTGTTTGAGCCATTTGTGGATCCAAGGAGCCAGTTGGCTCATCTGCTAGAATCAACTCTCCCGGCTTTAGAATAGCACGAGCGATAGCAATTCGCTGCTGTTCTCCACCTGATAACTCATTAATACGACTCTCCAAGAAAGATTCCATGTGAACTTTTGCTAAAACTGTCTTTATTTTTTTATCTTTTTCTTTCTTAGTTAAATCAGTGTAATGAAGTGCTAGCATCAAATTATCACTAACACTTTCATTTGGAATCAGGGCATTAGATTGAAACAAGTAATTTAATACATTTCGACGGAGATGGGTTGCCTTTTTTGAGTTAACTTGTGGTAGAATCTCACCATCAATCATGATTGTTCCCTCATCAACAGTTTCTAATAAGCCAATAAGGTTGAGTAACGTAGATTTTCCTGAACCGGATGGACCAATCAACGCAACAAATTCTCTATCCGAAATCTCAAATGAAATATTCTCAATAACACGTTTTGCACCGTAATATTTCGATAACTGTCTGACTGAAATAGTTGGCATATTCTTACTCCTTAAATATATTTAAGATTTTCTGCTGTTCTTTCCGCAAAAGAAAACCATATAGAAGAACTAACTGCAAGCATAGAGATAAAGCGGCGGACACTATACCCAATTTTGTTTTCAATAAGAAACTAATTAGTACCTCTATAATAGCAGAAGCAATCACCAAAATCATAATTCCTTTATAACGTGCCCATAAACCAAATCCTAAGAAGTATTGCACTATTAACCGATCTTGATAAGTAATTCGATACATCAATACCAAAGCAATTAGTATTGAAGTTAAGCTAATCAATACAGCTAATATAAGGCTACCAAATAAATAAAAAGTATAACTCAACTCTTTCTGGCGTCCATCAATATATCGCCTAACTGGTGTAAATTGAATATCGTTATCCATAAGATCTGGAAAATGAGTCGTTATCTCTTCCTTCACACGAGTCAGAATATTCTGATTACGTATTTTGAGATAACCATTGAAACCCGAAACAACAAGATTCGCACTCTCCTTAAAATAAAGATTTTCAGGACTAGCTACAAAAATAATCGGCTCCTTACTAGTTACCCCTTGTTGTAAATTTGTGGACCAAAGGAAAATATCTTTAGTTGTGGAATAGCTTTTATAAATGAATTGACGATTTTGTGTAAATGGTGTCTCCACATCCCCATCATAGACTTTGACACTTTCTTCTAAATATGCTCGCATACGTTGCTGCTCCTCAGTTGTATAACTATCTGGAATCAGATACAATCTGCTACCACTTCGTATCTCATTTAATTCTTCTTCAGAAAACTGAAAACCTAGTTCAGTTAAATAATTATAAGAATAAACTAGATACCAAAATGGTTTACTAGGTAGATTCTGATAAGCAGTCACGTTCGCCAAAAAATCTTGTCCGTAGTATTGACTATGAATTAAATAGACACCTTCATCATGGCCTATTTTTGTATAAAGATGATACATACTTAATTCTAATGTATTACTCGTACCTGCCAGTGTTCCCAAGTCATCGCCTTCAGAAAAAGAATCAATTACTTGCATATTCTCAACACTTTTCCACGCCCTAGCAATATGGACATTATCCATAAAACGGTACAAAGGACCATCTAGGGAATAACTGGTAGCAATTAAGATACTGCTTAACGCAATGTAGGAACTAATACCTAAAATAGTCAATAGTCTACTTGGAAAACGTTTGTGAATAGCAGACAAAGCAGTCACTGAATAAACTATCAAACTAGGAATAATGAGAATAGTAGCTAAGGCCAACATTGAAAATACTATATGGCCCATGATAGGTATCAAAATATAGTATGAAACTTGGGACCAGCCTGTCAACCACCAAATGCCTACAGCTAATATAGGTGTGCTAAGAACCGATGGATAAATAATAGGTTTAAATAATGCTAACCAAAATTCATTTCGACTCCATCCCAGTAGGGTGAGACTACCAAATTTTTCATAGGCCTGAAGAACAATTACAAGCAATAATATTAACAGCGTTAACATTGTGAATAACAGCAAACCTATGAGAACAAAAGGAACTAGACCATAATCACGACGACTACCAAATTTTTCCTGTAGAAAATTTTCCTCTGATAAGTCTGTGGCACTCGCAAACTGTTTGATAAATTCACTTTTGTCTGTTTCTGATTCTAAACCATTTACATGATAGATTCCCGTTAAAGTATTGGTTTTTTGATAAACTTGCTCTAATCGATCAATAACAATCGGAACAGTAAATAAAGGCCTCGGTAGCTCATAAAGTGCATCATGAGACGCCTCAGCAATTCCTATCGTTTTCTTACTATCCTCATGCTCTAGTAAGACTTTTAGCTGTGACTTAGTTAAAATATTTGAATGGTGATAGTTAAAATCAGAAAAATAATCAGAATTTCCCATGGCATCTATATAATGTTTTTGTATACCATTGCCTTTAGAATCTTGAATGACTCGATGAGTCCAAACGGCTAAATCACTTCTCTCATTTAAATAATAAAACGCTTTTTCTTGCTGAATTGGACTTAGCTTTTGAAGGTACAGCGTTATAGTTCGATTATTCTGGTTGTAGTGCTGCCATGTTTCTTGATAAGATACACCTGTAAAAAAAATTGATGTCAGAGCAAATAATATACTCTGAACAGCAACCAAAAACAGGGCTAGGTATTTTAATTTTCCTAGAAAAATGTTTTTGTTAGTCATAGGCTATTACCCTCGACAATTCCAGTAACATTGTGCAGTGCCGCCTCCGATAAACGCAGTTGCAGAGGCTATTACTCCAGGATCTTGCCACCCAGAAGAAACACCATTCGCAGTTGCTGTATGCTCATAAACAGTTGATTGAACATTTGAATAACTAAATACAGTTGCTGTACGGCCATAGTCCCAATATACTGCACTACCTTTATAATATACAGTTGCTGCGGAAACCACTGAACTACCTATACCAAGTAGAGAGAGTCCAATCAGAGTAGTAGATGCAATTTTTTTCAATGTATTTTTCATGATTTTATCCCCAACTAATTTCTAAAAGATTTTCATCTTTGTCTAAAATTAAAAGTATAAACCAGTTACTTATCATATAACGCCTCTTAAATTCATATTATAATATCTGACGATAAAATCTTGCTAAGAAGTTCACTGTCCTTTACTATATAACAGAATAAAGAAGTATCCTAGGCCAATGAAAAATCTCCGTTTTTATATCTGTTAGGTAAGTTGTAACTCATATCCTAGACTCCTTTCTTAATTAAACTATTAAAACCATTTTTACTTAGCAACAAATACAAGTCCTGGATCAAAGCCCTGATTTTTAGCAGGAAAGTGACTTATTACCGAGACGGTTAATATCAAAGACAACAAACTTATAGCTAATAATATTTTTCTTTTCATAGCTTTTTTACTTTTTATTTTATGCTTTAATAATAACACAATTTGAAAACGTTATCAAACTTTTTTATAGTAAAATGAACCAAAAAAATGAGGCTGGGACAAAAGTTTAACCTTAAATACAAAAAGCGAACAAAACGAGTTATCTGACATTCAGAATTCTGTTTTGTTCGCCTTTTTGTCTAATCTATCGATTTTAAAAAATTATAATAAAGAGTTCCTAAAATCAAAATCTTTTTGTCCCAGACTCCTAGACATAAACCAAGTCAGATTAAAGTTACAAATATAATGATAAGGCTTTCTTTTACTTTATACTACCATAAAACAAGGAATCTCTCAACAAAATTCATTATCAAACTACTCTACTATACAATTGACAGCCCAAACTTTTCAGGATAGATCGATCCTAACTATCGAATACCTTGATTTCATAAATATCCTTGCAATTCTAGGCCTAGAATTCCTATAAACTAAATGTTTTCGTACTATTCTAAGCCATTGATTGACTTAAATGTTAATTTTTGAAGGATTCTAAAGCTAGAATAGTCCCATCACAATCAGTTTTGAATTATTATACTCAATGAAAATCAAAGAGCAAACTAGGAAACTAGCCGCAGGCTGTACTTGAGTACGGCAAGGCGACGTTGACGTGGTTTGAATTTGATTTTCG
>JAGZLW010000047.1 GCA_018364455.1 Streptococcus mitis
TGAAAATCAAAGAGCAAACTAGGAAACTAGCCGCAGGCTGTACTTGAGTACGGCAAGGCGACGTTGACGTGGTTTGAATTTGATTTTCGAAGAGTATTAACAATTTAGAAACGCTATGATTCCACTCCTGTTAAAATAAAAAGGAACTGCCCAAAGCAATCCCTTTCTGATTTTTAAATTATTTACTTAAAATTTGATAGTTGAGATAATCAATAGCCCGCCTATAAAAAGAGTTATAGTAAAATTCCTTATTTATTGATTTCAAGCTCCGACAACTGTGTTTGAATAACTGACAGTTCTGCACCAGCCTGAAGAAGAGCAGCTGCAGTATAGGCACCTTCTACAATTGGAACCCTGTTGATGAGGATACTTTTATCACTGAAATCAGCTACCATTTCTAAGTTCATTTTAGCAGAACCTAGGTCAAAAAAAGCTAATAAAGTATCTGCTGGATTTTCGGAAACAACCCTATCTACTTGATCAAAACTTGTTCCAATTCCTCTATCTTCGGTTCCTCCTACATAAGTAATCGGAACATCTTTAGCTACTTCACTAATCAGTTCAACGACACCTTCTGCAATGTGTTTGGAATGTGAAACGATAACAAGACCAATACTTCCCATTAAACCACCCCAGTTTCTAAAAGAGCAGTAAAGAGTAATCCTGATGAGAATGATCCAGGATCAATATGTCCAAGAGAACGTTCTCCTACATAAGATGCCCTTCCTTTAGTTGCAAGTAAATCTTTGGTAGCATTCACTACCTTATCAATAACCTCTTGAGTCAATTGACCAGCAGACAAAGCAGCAATAACAGGAATCCAAACATCAACCATTGTCTTTTCTCCAACTTCTGCTTTCCCACGTTTGACAATCATATCCAAACCGCTTTGTAAGATTTCCTCTATTTTCGAATTTGAATCAGCCTTGGCCATGCCCATAAAAGCAGAGCCATACAAGGGACCAGAAGCACCGCCTACCTTGCTCAGTAATTGCATTGAGACAAGTTTAAACACATCACTGCTTGTTTCAAATTGCTTTCCTTCTAAGTTTTCCATAACTGCAACCATTCCACGCGCCATATTTCCACCGTGGTCTCCATCTCCTATAGGGGTGTCTAGCTCACTAAGGTAATCTTTCTGTTCTTGAATCTTTTCATTAAAAAGCTTCATCCATTCAAGAGCTTGTTCAGCAGTCATGCGACATTTCCTCCTTGAGTTTTACCAAGCTGGGGTAGTAACAGGTGCATTTAGAGCATCCAACCACTCATCATCTGCCAATCGAATCAATGTTAATGACAAGCCAGCCATATCGATTGATGTCATATAGTTTCCAATTTTCTTAAATGCCAACTCAACACCTTTTTCATGGAGTAATTTAGCCACATCATTTGCAAATACGTATTGTTCCATAAGAGGAGTGCTTCCTAAACCATTAATGAGAAGGCCATAGCGTTCACCAGTCTTAAGTTGGAAACCTTCAGATAATTTTTCAACCAATTCTGAGGCCAATTGTGCTGAGGGTTGCATTTTCTCTTTCTTATATCCTGGCTCACCATGAATACCAACACCATATTCAAATTCATCATCTTCTAAAACAAATCCTGGTTTCCCAACTTCAGGAACGGTTGCTCCAGACAGGGCCAGCCCAATTGTTTTAATTTCTAAGACAAGTTTATTGGCCAAGTCCTTCATTTCAGATAATGATTTACCAGAACGAGCTACAGCACCCAAAATTTTATGGACTAATATAGTACCTGCAACACCTCGACGGCCTTGGGTATAGAGACTATTTTCAACAGCAATATCATCATCGACTACAACACTTGCTACATCAATACCTTCCATTTCAGCAAGTTCTTGTGCAATTTCAAAGTTCATGATGTCCCCAGAATAGTTCTTGATGACCATGAAAACTCCAGCACCTTCATCAGCCGCCTTGATGGCTTCTAAAATTTGGTCCGGAGTAGGTGAAGTGAAGACTGCTCCACAAATGGCAGCAGACAACATTCCATCTCCTACAAATCCAGCATGACTTGGTTCATGTCCTGAACCTCCACCTGAAATGAGTCCAACTTTTCCTGTCTTTTCTGCCTTTCTAACGATGACATCAAAACCATCTAAGCGTTCTACCAAGTCATCATGCATGAATGACAACCCCTGCAACATTTCATCAACAACTTGTGTCGGTTCATTTATAATTTTTTTCATGAGAAACTCCTTTCGGCATCAAGCTTTGTTTTCGCTTTCATTATATATTTTTTATTGCTGGCTGATAAGGGACAGATTCTATTATTTGTCCCCTTTTAAACCCGTTTCAAACATTTTTTTGGTAAAATGAAGGAAGTAAAAGAAAGGTTTCCTATGGCATCATCACTCATTACAAAAAAACGGATTGCCAAGGCATTTAGAGACCTATTAGCTACTAGAGAATTTGACAAAATCTCTATTGTAGAGATCATGGAATCAGCTGGCATTCGTAGACAGACCTTTTATAATCACTTTCTTGACAAATATGAACTGCTCGACTGGATATTTGAAAATGACTTAACCGAGTATATCACCAATAACTTGGACTTCATTTCAGGCCAAAAACTATTACAAGAATTATTTTTTTATTTCGAACAAGAGCGTGACTTTTATATTCAACTTTTTGATATTCAAGGACAAAATAACTTCTATGACCAATTTATCAGCTACTGTCGCTTGCTTGTATCAAAAATTTTAAGAGAATACGGTCAGATTGATATCGATTCATCTGCTTATACTTGTTTTTTGTTAGACTATCATTCACATGCTCTAGCAGAAATCGTGAAGGCTTACGTCAATAAAAAAAGTCCAGTTCCACAACCAGACTTTCTAATCATGACAATTATTGGAAAGAGACCACAATGACATTTATTTCAAATCATAAACAGAAAATTATTTCAAGTTACATTTCGGCAACTGTCAGCAGTCATCCTGAATTAGAAAAACACCCTACCTTACCTTTAGTCTATCAAAAAAATCGCAATCCTCATCAGGTTCCAATATTGGCGGGTGGAGGTTCCGGTCACGAACCTGCGCATATTGGATATGTGGGAGAAGGAATGCTTACTGCTGCTATCTATGGCCAATTATTTACTCCTCCTACAAGAACTGAAATCTTAGAGTCCATTCGTTTTTTAAACAATGGTCACGGTGTCTTCATCATTGTAAAAAATTTCGAAGCAGACATCAAAGCATTTAGCTCTGCCATCAATACTGCTAGACAAGAAGGAATTAAGGTCGGCTATAGTCTAGCACACGACGATATTTCTATTGAACCTCACAATAGATTTCAAATTAGAGGAAGAGGGCTTGCAGGGACTATTTTACTTCATAAAGTTCTAGGATATGCAGCTCAAAATGGTGCCGACATAGAGAAACTAACTGATTTAGGTCATCAGCTTGCTCCCGAAATCGCAACAATTGGCTTTGCAACGAAATCTGCTAGTCTCCCCCAAGCCACCCGTCCACTATTTAACTTGGAAGAAGGAAATATTTCTTATGGTATTGGGATACATGGCGAAGAAGGCTATCGTATCGTCCCATTCCAATCATCGGAAATCCTTGCAAATGAAATTATAAGTAAATTAAGATTGCACTATCATTGGAAGAAGGGTGATCAATTTATATTGCTTGTAAATAATCTAGGCACTACTAGCAACCTAGAAATGGGCATATTTATCAACGATCTCCTTCAACTCTTAGAAATTGAAGGAGTCACTATAACCTTTATAAAATCAGGAACATTTATGACCAGTCTGGATATGGCAGGTATATCCGTAACTCTTTGCCCTGCGAAAAATAAACAATGGTTAGAAGCGCTCAATGCTCCAACAACAGCTTTTGCATGGTAATTTACTTGTATAAATCAAAAGAGCTCCATCACTTGATGGCCCTTTGCTTTTATCTTATACTCAATGAAAATCAAAAAGCAAACTAGGAAACTAGCCGCAGGCTGTACTTGAGTACGGCAAGGCGACGTTGACGCAGTTTGAATTTGATTTTCGAAGAGTATTACGTTTAAAAGAACTCATTCTTTCTATTTCAAATAGGCCATCTATCCCTTACAATTCTTCCGATGAGCTTTGAGTTTTTTCAGAGCCCAATCATAGTGGCTTGACGTGTTACTGACAAAGTAGGAACCTAGACTTGTTCCGCCGGTCCACTTATAGACACCTTTGGTAAAGAGTTCGTCATTGCTAAAAACTTCTATCAACTCTAAAACCTCTCTATGTGATTGTTCTAGGAGTCTAGTCGCTTCTTCTAATGAGGTTTTCTGGTGCTTCTTCCAAAAAGCGACATTCATTTCTCCATAAGTTTTCCAATTATAAGGTTCAGGGAGAAAAGGTCTTTCGTGACCTTTTTGATTAGAATGAACCCAAATCAAAAGTAACTGCTGCCATTCATAAAGATGGATCAAGACATCCCGTAGATTTTTATCCCTTTTCCAGTGAACTTCTTTTTTCTTTGGGTCTCTTGAAAAATCAAATGGAGTCTGTAGCTCATCTTCACTTAGTTGGGAGATGAAACAATTGAGCTTTTCATAATTTTCCTTAGAGGCCAGCATTAGCTCCTCTTTTGTTTTCGGTCTAGGCACAGGAGTACTCCCTTCATATCTCTAGTTATTATTAGAGATTTTTTATCCTTTAAATCTCTATAACTTATCCTTTAATTTCTCAACAAAGAGATAGGCTGCTGGACAGGTCAAGGTATTCTTAATCGTCAAATGGTTGATTTGATGGATTTTTTTCCTGTCTGTATGGGGAAATTCACGACACGCCTTGGGACGAACATCATATATGGAACAGAGATTATCTCCTCCTAGAAAGGGACAAGGCATGGATTTAAAAACCTTATCGCCATCTTCATCTACCTGCAGAAACTCCGCTTCAAAAGCAGGTAATTTCATCTTAAAATACTTGGCGATTCGTGTAATATCCGCTTCTTTAAAGTCAGGCCCCAATGTCTTGCAACAGTTGGCACAGGCCGTACAATCAATCTCCGCAAAGACTTCCTCGTGAATCTGCTGGGCTAGCTTGTCTAGGTTTTTAGGAGGTTTTTTCTTTAAATTGGCTAAAATTTTACGGTGCTCCTTTTGCTTTTGCAAGGCTAGCTGGTGGTAGTACTCAATATCAATTTCTTTAGACATGGTTTCTCTCTTATTCTAATTACTTTCCCCTATTATACCATGCCTCCGGAGCATTTAAAAGTGTACTTTATAAGACTATACTTTTCTAAAATGCGTCAAAAAAACCTTGCAACTAGGTTACAAGGTTAATGACATTAATCGAAGTTAACGTATTCTTTTTGAAGTTCAAGAACTTCTTCCATTGTTGAACACTCTGTAAGGGCACGGTTTGCGTACTCTTCCATCTTAGCAGTATCCAATTTCTTCATCAAGCTACGTGTACGAAGTACAGATGTTGCTGACATAGAGAACTCATCCAAGCCCATTCCGACAAGAAGTGGAACAGCTTTTTGATCGCCAGCCATCTCACCACACATACCAGCCCATTTACCTTCAGCGTGAGCTGCCTTGATAACGTTGTTGATCAAGCGAAGGATTGATGGGTTATATGGTTGGTAAAGGTATGAAACTTGCTCGTTCATACGGTCTGCTGCCATTGAGTATTGGATTAAGTCGTTTGTACCAATTGACATGAAGTCTACTTCTTTTGCAAATTGGTCTGCAAGCATTGCTGCTGCAGGGATTTCAATCATGATACCAACTTGGATGTCATCCGCAACTGCAACACCTTCAGCAAGAAGGTTTGCTTTTTCTTCTTCATAAACTGCTTTAGCTGCACGGAATTCTTTCAAAAGGGCAACCATTGGGAACATGATACGCAATTGACCATGAACAGAAGCACGAAGAAGGGCACGGATTTGTGTACGGAACATTGCATCTCCAGTTTCAGAAATAGAGATACGAAGGGCACGGAATCCAAGGAATGGGTTCATTTCGTGTGGCATATCAAAGTAAGGAAGTTCCTTATCTCCACCGATATCCATTGTACGAACAACTACTGGTTTACCATTCATTCCCTCAAGAACAGCCTTGTATGCTTCATACTGCTCATCTTCAGTTGGGAAGTCTTGAGAATCCATGTACAAGAATTCTGTACGGTAAAGTCCAACAGCTTCAGCACCGTTGTTGTTAACACCTTCAACGTCTTTTGGAGTACCGATGTTAGCTGCCAACTCGAAGTGTTTACCGTCAGCAGTCACTGTTTGAGCATCTTTCAAAAGTGCCCATTCAGCTTTTTGTTTAGCATAAGCTTCACCAGCTGCTTTAAATTCTGCCGCTTGTTCATCTGTTGGGTTGATAATCACTTCACCAGTAATTCCGTTAACGGCAAGGATATCGCCGTCTTTCACTACTTCAGTGATGTTGTTTGTTCCCAATACAGCTGCAATTTCAAGTGTACGTGCCATGATAGCTGAGTGGCTTGTACGTCCACCGATGTTTGTTACAAAAGCTTTTACAAAGTTTTTGTCCAATTGAGCTGTATCAGATGGTGTCAAGTCATGCGCAATCACGATTACTTCTTCATTGATTGAAGCTGGGTTTGGCAATTTCTTACCAAGAAGGTTTGCCAACACACGTTTTGTCACGTCGCGGATATCCGCTGCACGTTCTTGCATGTATGGGTTGTCTTCCATGCCTTCAAAGATAGTGATGAACATGTCAGTCACTTCTTTAAGACCTGCTTCTGCATTGACTTTCTTGGCACGGATTGTTTCTTTAATCTGACCAATCAATTCTGGGTCAGAAAGAACCATCAAATGAGCGTCAAAAACTTGAGCCGCTTCTTCACCAAGCGTACCTACAGCTTTCTCACGGATAAGAGAAAGCTCGTTTTGAGAAGCTTCAAGAGCTACATCCAAACGAGCCTCTTCTGCGTTTGTATCTTCGACTGAAATAGTCTCGAATGACAAATCCGGTTGAACGAGTAGATATGCTTTTGCAACTGCAACACCGTCAGATGCCGCGATTCCTTTAAGCATTTCTGTCATTTTCCTTATGCCAATCCTTCTTTTTCCATTGTTTCTGAGATTGCAGCGATAGCGTCATCTGCATCTGCACCTTCAGCTGAGATAGTTACGTCAGCACCTTGGCCAACACCAAGACTCATAACACCCATGATTGATTTAAGGTTAACTGATTTACCTTTGTACTCAAGAGTGATATCTGAAGCAAATTTGCTAGCAGTTTGTACCAACAATGTTGCTGGACGTGCGTGAATACCTGTTTCTGCCACTACGTGGAAATCTTTAGAAGCCATAGTTTGACTCTCCTTTTGTTCTTTCTTTTTTGAGTTATATGTGATAACCCTTACAATTTGGTATTATATCATCTTCTAGGATTTTTTTCAAGCATTTTATGGGATTTATTCAATTTCCTTTCAGATAACTTGCTGAAAATCTTCTATCCTAGATGACAAAACACAGGATATAGTTTTCCAAAAAACTACTTATAGGATAATTATCACTATTCCATAAAACAAACACTACATATTGTGTTTTGTGACCTTTAGTAGAAAAATAGACCACTATATTTAGTTTTAAATCATTGACAAAAATTTATTTTCTGATATACTAAGAAAGTAATCTATTTTGAAAGAGGAGTTACACAATGGTAACCGTTTATTCTAAAAACAACTGTGTCCAATGTAAGATGACCAAACGTTTCTTGGACAGTAATAATGTCGCTTATCGTGAAATCAATCTTGATGAGCAACCTGAGTACATCGATCAAGTTAAAGAGCTCGGTTTCAGCGCAGCTCCTGTTATCCAAACACCAACTGAAGTCTTTTCAGGTTTCCAACCAGGAAAACTGAAACAATTAGCATAATCTTAGTACATCATCCAGAAGAAACTGCTTCTAGGGCTAACTTAGAAGCCTTTCTTTTGTAATTAGATAAGGGAAATTTTATGGGATTAAAACATCTTGAGGACGTGACTTACTTCCGTCTCAATAACGAAATCAACCGTCCTGTTAATGGACAAATCATGCTTCATAAAGATAAGGAAGCCTTGGATGCCTTCTTTAAAGAAAATGTAGTTCCAAACACTATGGTTTTTGATTCAATCAAAGATAAAATCAACTACCTCATTGAACAAAACTACATCGAAACAGCCTTTATCAAGAAATACCGTCCAGAATTTTTGGAAGAATTGCATCAATTTATCAAAGACCAAAACTTCCAATTCAAGTCTTTCATGGCTGCCTATAAATTTTATAATCAATATGCCTTAAAGACTAACGACGGTGAATATTATCTTGAAAGTATGGAAGACCGCGTCTTCTTTAACGCCCTTTATTTTGCTGATGGTAATGAAGCTATTGCCATCGATATTGCCAATGAAATCATCCACCAACGCTACCAACCTGCCACACCTTCCTTCTTGAATGCTGGACGTGCTCGTCGTGGGGAGTTGGTATCCTGTTTCTTGATTCAGGTCACAGATGACATGAACTCTATTGGACGTTCTATCAACTCTGCCCTTCAACTTTCACGTATCGGTGGTGGTGTGGGAATTTCCCTCAGCAACCTTCGTGAAGCTGGTGCACCTATCAAGGGCTATGAAGGAGCTGCTTCAGGTGTCGTTCCTGTTATGAAGCTTTTCGAAGATAGCTTCTCTTACTCAAACCAATTGGGGCAACGTCAAGGTGCCGGGGTTGTCTACCTCAACGTCTTTCACCCAGATATCATCTCCTTCCTTTCAACTAAGAAAGAAAACGCCGATGAAAAAGTTCGTGTTAAGACCCTTTCACTTGGTGTTGTGGTACCAGATAAATTCTACGAATTGGCTCGCAAAAATGAAGAAATGTACCTCTTCAGTCCTTACTCTGTAGAACTTGAATACGGTGTGCCATTTAACTACATCGACATCACTGAAAAATACGATGAATTAGTCGCAAATCCAAATATCCGCAAGACAAAAATCAAGGCGCGTGATTTGGAAACTGAAATCTCTAAATTGCAACAAGAGTCTGGCTACCCTTATGTAGTCAACATTGATACGGCTAACCGTGCAAACCCTGTTGATGGTAAGATTATCATGAGTAACTTGTGTTCTGAGATTCTTCAAGTTCAAGAACCAAGCTTGATCAACGATGCTCAAGAATTCCTGCAAATGGGAACAGACGTTTCATGTAACCTTGGTTCAACCAACGTGGTTAACATGATGACTTCACCTGACTTTGGTCGTTCTATCCGTGCTATGGTTCGTGCCCTTACTTTCGTTACAGATAGTTCACACATCGTAGCTGTGCCTACCATCGACCATGGAAATAGCCAAGCTCACACCTTTGGACTTGGTGCCATGGGACTTCACAGCTACCTTGCCCAACAACTGATTGAATATGGATCACCTGAGTCTGTTGAATTTACAAGCATCTACTTCATGCTCATGAACTACTGGACCTTGGTAGAATCAAACAATATCGCGCGTGAACGTGGTATCACCTTCCATAACTTTGAAAAATCAGACTATGCTAACGGAAGCTACTTTGACAAGTATGTGACTGGCGAGTTTGTTCCAAAATCAGACCGTGTTAAAGAACTCTTCAAAGATGTCTTTATCCCTAGTGCTACTGACTGGGCTGAACTTCGCGACAAGGTTCAAGCAGATGGTCTTTACCACCAAAACCGCCTTGCTGTAGCGCCAAATGGTTCTATCAGTTACATCAATGACGTTTCTGCTTCTATCCACCCGATTACGCAACGTATCGAAGAACGCCAAGAAAAGAAAATCGGTAAAATCTACTATCCTGCTGCTGGCTTGTCAACAGAAACCATTCCTTACTACACTTCTGCTTACGACATGGATATGCGTAAAGTGATTGATGTTTACGCTGCTGCGACTGAGCACGTAGACCAAGGACTTTCACTCACTCTCTTCATGCGTAGTGACATTCCAAAAGGTCTTTACGAATGGAAGAAAGAAAACAAACAAACGACACGTGACTTGTCTATCCTTCGTAACTATGCCTTTAACAAGGGTATCAAGTCTATCTACTACGTCCGTACCTTTACAGATGATGGTGGAGAAGTCGGTGCTAACCAATGTGAAAGCTGTGTGATTTAATCTTTGCTTGAGGAAACTACATTTTCTCAGATAAGTGATTCATTCACCCTGCTAAACTAAACTGGAATAAGCATCTATACTATGAAATAACAAAAAGTCGGGCTTCCGACTTTTTGTGCGATACTCCTCTAGAATTATGATAAAATAGAGATAATTGTGAGTTCGCAATACTAAACACAGAAAGAGATTTCAAAATGGAAACTTACTACAAAGCCATTAACTGGAATGCCATCGAAGATGTCATCGACAAATCAACCTGGGAAAAACTGACAGAGCAATTCTGGCTCGACACTCGTATTCCCTTGTCAAATGACTTGGATGACTGGAGAAAGCTATCAAATGTAGAAAAAGACTTAGTTGGAAAAGTCTTTGGTGGTTTAACACTTCTCGATACTATGCAATCTGAAACTGGGGTTCAAGCCCTTCGCGCAGACATCCGTACACCCCATGAGGAAGCTGTTTTCAATAACATCCAATTTATGGAATCTGTCCACGCTAAATCTTATTCATCAATCTTTTCTACCTTGAATACTAAGGCTGAGATTGAAGAAATTTTCGAATGGACCAATACCAATCCTTACCTACAAAAGAAGGCTGAGATCGTCAACGAAATCTACCTAAACGGTAGCCCACTTGAAAAGAAAGTTGCCAGCGTCTTCCTTGAAACCTTCCTCTTCTACTCAGGTTTCTTCACTCCCCTCTACTACCTCGGTAATAACAAACTAGCCAACGTTGCGGAAATCATTAAATTGATCATTCGTGATGAGTCTGTTCACGGAACCTACATCGGTTACAAATTCCAACTCGGTTTCAATGAATTACCTGAAGAAGAGCAAGAAAAACTCAAAGAATGGATGTACGACCTTCTCTACACTCTTTATGAAAATGAAGAAGGTTATACAGAAAGTCTCTATGATGGTGTTGGTTGGACGGAAGAAGTCAAAACCTTCCTTCGCTACAATGCCAATAAAGCTCTCATGAACCTGGGACAAGATCCACTCTTCCCAGATTCAGCAGATGATGTCAATCCAATCGTTATGAACGGTATTTCAACAGGAACATCCAACCACGACTTCTTCTCTCAAGTCGGAAATGGTTACCTTCTTGGTGAAGTTGAAGCTATGCAAGACGATGACTACAACTACGGTTTGGACTAAGGTCATCTATTTTATAAGTGATAAAAACATCATGGTTTGTTTAAAACAACCATGATATTTTTGTTTTTGTTTTCTTTTGTTTTTTTAAATTGATTGATTGTATACTTTATGATAAAATAGTAATAGAAATAGAGGTGATAACGATGTTAAAGCAGGAAAAACTAGATAATATTCTAGAAACGGTAAATACAAAGGGAACTATTACTGTAAAAGAAATCATGACTCGCTTGGATGTATCAGATATGACTGCTAGACGCTACTTGCAAGAGTTGGCAGACAAGGATCTACTTGTTCGAGTACACGGGGGAGCTGAGAAAATTCGCACAGGTTCCATTTTAAATAATGAACGTTCCAATATCGAAAAACAAAGCTTACAAATCGCAGAAAAACAAGAAATTAGCCGTTTTGCAGGCCATTTAATTGATGAGGGTGAAACTATTTTTATCGGCCCTGGTACGACCTTAGAATCTTTTGCCCGTGAACTTCCAATTGATAATATTCGTGTTGTAACAAACAGTTTACCAGTCTTTCTCATCCTAAACGAACGAAAACTAACAGATTTGATTTTAATTGGTGGAAACTACCGCTCTATCACTGGAGCCTTTGTGGGAACACTAACCTTGCAAAACTTATCCAATCTTCAATTTTCTAAAGCTTTCGTTAGCTGTAATGGTATTCAGGACAATGCGATTGCGACCTTTAGTGAAGAGGAAGGTGAATCCCAACGCATCGCCCTCAACAATTCCAATAAAAAATACTTACTAGCTGACAATAGTAAGTTCAATAAATTTGATTTTTATACCTTCTACAATATCTCTGATATTGATACCATCGTTTCAGACTCTAAACTGAGCAAAGAAACCTTCGAACAACTTTCAAAACAAACAAAAATTATCCTTTCTAAACCATAAAACTGAGAATTGATAAAATATAAAATGCGTCATATCAAGAAAATAAGAATCTTGATATGACGCATTTTTTTGATGAAGATTTTTACAAAGAGTTTCCTAGATTCTTTATGGTTGTTGAAACGGCATAAAATCTGAATCAAAGGAGATATTATCCCGTTCTTCAGGACTGATAAAATTTAAAAAGATATTTTTAAACTCTTCCAGCTCATAGTCTGAATGGCAAATCCATTCTTTACCGGTAGAGACATACCATTTCCCAAGTTTTTTCAGTTCTTCATTCGTCAAACAAGGTATTTGAGAACATTTATCAAAATTGATAATATAAACTTTTTCATAAATAGATTGGATAAAATCTTTGAACATCTTTTGCCTCACTATAATTCTATATCTAATTACTAATTCTACTAGTCTATAATCTGACTTTCCGCTACTTTCTTGTACCAGTGAGCTGATTTCTTAGGATAACGTTCTTGGGTTTCAAAGTCTACATAGAAGAGACCGTAACGTTTTTCATAACCGTTTGACCATGAGAAGACATCCATTAATGACCAAATGAAGTAACCTTTTACATTTGCTCCATCTGCAATAGCATCAGACAAGA
This sequence comes from Streptococcus mitis, assembly GCA_018364455.1. Classification (GTDB taxonomy): domain Bacteria; phylum Bacillota; class Bacilli; order Lactobacillales; family Streptococcaceae; genus Streptococcus; species Streptococcus mitis_BR. The sequence continues at coordinate 12,790 of JAGZLW010000047.1, forward strand.
CTTCCAAGTGTTGTTTCACATAATCAATACGGCCATCATCGTAAACAGTGTTATCGACGAACTCATCTTTATAACCAAGTCCATTTTCAGTGATGTAGATTTTCTTATAGTTAGGATAATCTTTCTTCACGCGCATGATTTGGTCATACAAACCTTGAGGGTAGATAATCCAATCCCAATCCGTACGTGGTACATAGTCAGGAGCTACACGACGACCAACACCTTTGATTTGGTATTTAGAGCTTCCTTTTTCACCCTTACCATTATGGATGATTTCAGTTTCTCCATCAAATGCTTCCATCCAATCACTCATATAGTAGTTAATTCCTAGGAAGTCATTCAAGTCTTTTGCGGCTTCTAATACTTCGAAATCTTCTTCACGAAGATCTAAGCTACCACCATTGGCAGCCAAGATAGCCTCTACCCCTGCCAGAGTCTTTTCAGAGTAGTGACCCAGATAAGTTGCATCCAAGATAAATTTGTTATGGATAATGTCCTCCAACTCTGCCGCAATAACATCTGCAGGATTTTCAGGATCTAAAGGATACTTGGTTGGCAGAGCGTGAACAACACCAATTTCACCTTTATAGCCTTTATCTTTATATAGTTTCACAGCGCGTGCATGAGAAACCATCATATTGTGGTGCGATTGGAAAACTTTGGCAAGGTCGTACTGAATACCTGGAGGGAATTTACCAACCAAGTATTGACCATCACCGATTGGCCCAATTTCATTAAAGGTTGTCCAATAGTTTACTTCTGGGAATTCTTCAAAACAGAAAGCCGCGTAGTCTACAAAGTGTTCAATGTTTTCACGGTTTAAAAAGTCGCCATTTGAGTGGAGAGCTTCTGGTGTGTCAAAGTGATGAAGAGTTACAAAGGGCTCAACGTGACGTTTGTGACACTCTGCAAATAGATTATGATAAAATTCAACACCTTTAGCATTTACTTGGCCATAACCAGTCGGGAAAATACGTGACCAGGCAATAGAAATTCGAATACCATTGACACCATACTCTTCTGCCAACTTGAGGTCAACTGGATATCGATTGTAAAAGTCACTGGCTGGTTCTGCAGTGTACCAGTAATTATCTTCAAGATATTTATCCCACGCAACTGGTCCTTTTCCATCAGTATGTGTAGCACCTTCTGCTTGATAAGCAGCTGTTGCGCCACCAAAAATAAAGTCTTTTGGAAGTGTTTTTGTCATTTTTTTCACCTATTTCTTGATTTAAAATAAAGTAAAAGTGAGAGGAGAGGAGTCAGTGAGCCATCCTTCTCCATCTCACTTCTTGTACCGAGTCACCAAATTGTGACATGAGGAGGTAAAAACGATATCTTTTTACCGACGAATTAATAAGGCGATTAGGAAATTCGCCATAGCGATTTCCGTAACGATAGGAGACT
>JAGZLW010000015.1 GCA_018364455.1 Streptococcus mitis
CCAAGGACAACTTTCTCGTTTTCTTGACTTTGAAAATGGCGAAAATAAAGCTGTCATGGTCAACAACTACGACTGGTTTGGCAGCATCAGCTTCATTGATTTCCTCCGTGATATCGGAAAATACTTTACTGTCAACTACATGATGAGTAAGGAATCTGTGAAAAAACGGATCGAAACAGGGATTTCCTACACTGAGTTTGCTTACCAAATCATGCAAGGGTACGACTTCTTCGTTCTTAGCCAAGACCACAACGTAACGCTACAAATCGGTGGTTCTGACCAGTGGGGAAATATGACAGCTGGTACTGAATTGCTTCGTCGTAAGGCTGACAAGACTGGCCACGTAATCACTGTTCCACTGATTACCGATGCAACTGGTAAGAAATTTGGTAAATCAGAAGGAAACGCAGTCTGGCTCAATCCTGAAAAGACTTCTCCATACGAAATGTACCAATTCTGGATGAACGTTATGGACGCAGACGCTGTTCGCTTCTTGAAAATCTTTACTTTCTTGTCACTTGATGAGATTGAAGACATCCGTAAACAATTTGAAGCAGCTCCACACGAACGCTTGGCTCAAAAAATCTTGGCTCGTGAAGTCGTTACACTTGTTCACGGCGAAGAAGCTTACAAAGAAGCCCTCAACATCACTGAGCAACTCTTTGCAGGAAACATCAAAAATCTTTCTGTTAAAGAACTCAAACAAGGACTTCGTGGAGTACCAAACTACAAAGTACAAGCAGACGAAAACCACAATATTGTGGAACTGCTCGTCTCATCTGGTGTAGTTAACTCAAAACGCCAAGCCCGTGAAGATGTCCAAAATGGAGCTATCTACGTAAACGGTGACCGCATCCAAGACCTTGACTATGTCTTGAGTGACGCAGATAAGTTAGAAAACGAACTGACTGTTATCCGTCGTGGAAAGAAAAAATATTTTGTATTGACTTACTAAACTGTTCAACATTTACCTATAAAAAAGGAGTTAACCTCGAGAAAGGTAACTCCTTTTTGTTGTTGATAACCACATCTATCTAGCCTTAATAGACAGGCTACGCAGGACTATGCGTAAGGTTGTTAGATTATGTAAGATAGAGAGATTTGAAGGACTGAGCCAATTAAATAAGCCAAAGCCAATCAAACTACTATTTACGACAACGGTATCTTGAATATTCTTCTTGATGAGTGTTTGCAAAGATGATGATAGCCAATCCAACTCTTGGAAGAAATCCAAACGATTATCTAACAATAAGATATCACTCATCTGCTTAGAAATATCTGCACTCTCATTCATCACCACACCGATATCTGATAGGGTTAGAGCAGCTGAGTCATTCAATCCATCTCCAACCATCAAAATAGTGTGACCTGCTTTATGCAGTTCCTCTACTAACTCAAATTTTCCATCAGGTTTCAAGTCTGTATAGACCTGATCAAAGGGCAAATCTTTGACTAATTCCTCTGTTCTAACCAAGGTATCCCCTGTTGCCAGAATCAATTTTTTCCCTTGTGCCTTAAGTTTCTCCAAGGCTGCCTTAGCTTCTTTTCTCAAAGGAGTATGAATGCAGAACATTCCAATCAATTCATTCTGGTAGGCTAAGAATAAAAGATTGTAGTGATTCTTGTACTCTTCGATCAAAGCATGTTGTTCCAAACTAATATGAATCTGCTCATCCTGCATCAAGACATAATTCCCAATAACAACTGGTTGGCCATCTATATGGGATTTGATTCCCTTACTTGCGATATATTGGAGTTTCCCATGCATTTCCTCATGTTCAATCCCCTCTATCTCAGCTTGCTTGACAATGGCATTAGCAATAGGATGATAAATGTGTTCCTCAAGACAGGCACTGATTCTGAGAATATCTTCCTCGCTATAGTCCCCAAAAGGTAACACCTTTTCAACTATAGGATAGCTAGTTGTGATTGTTCCTGTCTTATCAAACAAGAAAGTATCAACTTCCAGATATTTCTCTAGAACATCTCCATCCTTAATCACCATTTCACGGTTCAACCCCTCTTTGATAGCTGTTAAATAAGCTACAGGAGTAGAGATTTTCAAAGCGCAGGAGAAATCAACCAATAGGAATGAAATAGCCTTAGAAAAAGAACCTGTTAATAAGTAAGTCAGACCAGCCCCCAAGAAATTATATTTGACGACCTTGTCCGCCATCTTGATGAAATAGCGTTGTTTCGTTTTCTTGTTTTCTTCAGATTTCTTCATCAACTCAATCAGCTGTAAAATACGACTGTTCATCTGATTATCGGTTACACGAATGCGTAGCTCCCCAGTCTCCAAGACTGTGTTTGCACAAACCAAATCAGACTCTCTTTTTTCAACTGGAAAACTCTCTCCCGTCAAGGAACTTTCGTTGACCATACCTAAACCTGAAACTACTTGTCCATCAAACAGAATTTCATTTCCTTGAGATAGGACCAAGACATCTCCTATTTGAACATCGGAACTCTTGATACTAACGACCGTATCCCCCTGTACTAAGAATACGTCGCTCTCTTTTGCAAGAAGGCTTTGCTCTAAATCTGTTGCAGTTTTTTTCAAGGACCATTGATCTAAATGATTCCCCAAATCAAGCATAAACATGATGTTGCTAGCAGTCTTGGATTGGTTCATGAACAAAGACAATAAAATAGCCGAACAGTCCAAGACCTCCATCGTTAGTTCCTTACGCGCTAGTGTTTGATAGGCTTCTCTAATATAGCCAAAAGCCTGATAACAAGTCCATATATAGCGAATAGGATACGGAACAAAACTACGAAAAAGTATACGCTTAATCGCTGCACCTGAAACAATAGAATAAGCACTCTCTTCTCTACGAATGGGAAGAGTCATCAACTCAGAAACTTTCCCTTTATCAATTCTTTTTAAAAAGGCTTCTGCATTATCTAATACAGAAAAGCCTTCTTTTATACGTAGAGTAAAGTGCTGTTGATCCATGTAAAACTGGATAGACTCAATTCCCTTTTCATCTCTCGCCAAGGAACGAAGATAGTCTTGAATATCCAAGGTGAGTGAAAAAGAAGATGATAGTCGGATATGTTGGTATCCTCTATGTAGCACTTTAAAAGACATATTATTCTCCTATAAGGCTATCTAATTGCTCTTCTTTTTTCTCTTGCTCGTACAAATATTTGGCATCTTGCAAGACATCGTCTCCATGTTGTTTCACAACAGAAACAGATGCATCTAGCTCGTCTTTCAACTTGTAAGCCTTAGCCAAAGCTTTAGAATAACCTTTTTTAGCTTCCTTACTTGCTAAGATTTTCAAACCAAGGGTACCAAATGCGACACCACCCAAAAAGAGTGATGATTTTTTCGCAACTTTTGCGACGGTCAATACTTCTTTTAACATACTTATTTCCTCCTAGCTATTATTATATAGCAATTTAGATATAAAAGCAATTTAATTTTTGTACTTTGAAAAGTAATTATACTACTATTTAATTCTATTACAAATCATCCTAAAGTTGCTTTCATTTGCCTCTTTTGATACACTTAAACTATGAATACAAATCTCAAACCTAAACTTCAGCGTTTTGCTTCTGCGACTGTCTTTGCCTGTCCTATCTGTCAAGAAAATCTGACTCTGGTAGAGAACAGTCTCAAATGCAACAATCGTCATTCTTTTGACTTGGCTAAATTTGGCTATGTCAATCTGTCACCTCAAATCAAGCAATCTGCCAACTACGACAAGGAAAACTTTCAAAACCGCCAACAAATCCTAGAATCTGGATTTTATCAGGCTATTTTAGAAGATATTTCGGACTTACTAGCAGCTAATCCATCCGCAAAAACTGTCTTAGATATTGGTTGTGGCGAGGGCTTCTACTCTCGCAAACTCCAAGAAAGTCATCCTGACAAAACCTTCTATGCCTTTGATATTTCCAAAGATTCCGTCCAAATCGCTGCAAAGAGCGAACCCAACTGGGCAGTCAATTGGTTCGTTAGCGACTTGGCTCGTCTTCCTATAAAAGACGCCAGCATGGATATCCTGCTTGATATCTTTTCCCCTGCCAACTACGGTGAATTTCGCCGCGTTTTATCCCAAAACGGTATCTTAATGAAGGTCGTTCCTACTGAAAATCACCTTAAAGAAATCCGCCAAATGGTACAGGAGCAACTAACAAAGAAGGACTATTCTAACCAAGATATCAAGGAACATTTCCAGGAACATTTCAGCATCCAATCTAGTCAGATAGCTTCCCTGACCAAACCTATCACCGCAGAGCAACGCCAAGCCCTGCTTAGCATGACCCCCCTACTCTTTCACGTCGATCAAAGCAAGATTGACTGGAGCCAACTGACAGAGATTACCATTGAAGCAGAGATTTTGGTTGGGAAAACATTGTAAACTAGACTTCGCAAAAGTAGAAAACTTACTGAGAATCTTCAATATTACGAAAACGCATAAGAACAGGTACTCAAAAACCTTAATCTTATGCGTTTTGTTATGCAAAAATCACTGGAATTTCTATACACATTAAGCGGAAATCTTTGAAATCAATTCTCTTAATAACCATTGAATACCATATATTACATTTACCCCAAATATGATATAGGCCGTATAAATCAAGTATTTCGATTTCTTCTGCCTCAAAGAATAGATTTTGTACAAGATAAACAAATTTAAAATAATAAATAATAGAGACAAAATCTTCCCCCAAAAATCAATCTTAAAAGTACACAGTCAAGCATAGCTCTAAACTTTATTTTCGATTCGAGATAACAAACTTATCAATAAATAGCAAGTGAAATAAGGCCAGTACCAGACCCCAAACGCTACCACGAAAAGAGATTTCTTGATGATTGAGAGGAAACAAATCATGGTTACCTATATAGAGGCAGGTCAAAATGATAAATAAAATCCAAAATAAATCCGTCCATTTATATTTTGAAAAATATTTTTTCCACATAAAAACACCTTCTTTCCTACAATCATATTATAATACTTTGTGTAAGCGAATACAAGGAATATGAGGTAATCAACTACAAAGAAACATGAGGTTGAAAGAGAGTAAAAGCAGTATTTCTAAGCTTTAACTGTATCTATGATTTCTATCTTTTTAAGACAAGATTGACCCAAATCCACAGCATTTAAAAAAGCGAATTTCAATCGAAACTCGCTTTTTTACAAAATGTATTAGTATGAATTTGTATCTTATACTCAATGAAAATCAAAGAGCAAACTAGGAAGCTAGCCGCAGGCTGTACTTGAGTACGGCAAGGCAACGCTGACGTGGTTTGAATTTGATTTTCGAAGAGTATTAGTTCAAGTGCCAGATATCTTCGTTGTACTGAGCGATTGTACGGTCAGATGAGAAGAATCCTGCTTTAGAAATGTTAACGATAACTTTATCCAACCATGCGTCACGGTCTTCGTAGTCAGCCAACATTTGCTCTTTCACTTTGATGTAATCTTCCAAGTCAAGAAGAGTCATGAACCAGTCTTTGTTGATCAATTCATTGTAAAGACGTTCCAAGCGCTCTTTGTTTCCAGCTGCAAGAACTGCATCGCTAACGATGAAGTCAACCAATGGTTTGATAGCTTCACGAGCGTAGAATTCGCTTGATTTGTAAGCTGCTTTTGCGTAAAGGTCGATAACAGTTTCTGAATCTTCACCAAAGATGTAGATGTTTTCATCACCAACCAACTCAGCGATTTCCACGTTAGCACCGTCCATAGTACCAAGAGTCAAAGCTCCGTTCAACATGAATTTCATGTTACCAGTACCTGAAGCTTCTTTAGAAGCAAGTGAGATTTGTTCTGAGATATCACATGCTGGGATAAGGAAGCTTGCTGCAGTAACGTTGTAGTTTTCAACCATAACTACTTGCAAGTGTGGAGCTACTGCTGGATCGTTAGCAATAACTTCTGACATGCAAAGGATCAAGTGGATGATGTCTTGAGCGATTGTGTAGGCTGGAGCTGCTTTACCACCGAAGAAGATTGTGATTGGACGAGCAGGGATGTTACCAGCTTTGATATCAAGGTATTTGTGGATCACGTACAAAGCGTTCATTTGTTGGCGTTTGTACTCGTGAAGACGTTTGATTTGGATATCAAAGATAGAGTTTGGATTGATTTCTACACCTTGATGTTCTTTCAAGTGACGAGCCAATTTACGTTTGTTGTGAGCCTTGATGCTTTCCAATTTTTCTTTGACAGCTGCTTTGTCTTCATAAGACAAGAGTTTTTCAAGCTCATCTGCTTCATGGTGCCAACCTTCTCCAAGAATCTCATCCAAGTAGTGAGACAATCTTGGGTTAGCATGCATGAGCCAACGACGGAAAGTGATACCGTTTGTTTTGTTGTTGAATTTTTCTGGGTAAAGGTCGTAGAAGGCTTTCAACTCAGAGTTCTTCAAGATTTCAGTATGAAGTGCCGCTACCCCGTTAACACTGTATCCGTAGTGGATATCCATGTGAGCCATGTGAACACGTCCGCTCTCATCGATAATTTGAACAGCTGGATCTTTGTATTCTGCTTTCACGCGACGGTCCAATTCTTCGATGATTGGTACCAAGTGAGGAACCACTTCTTGCAAGAATTCAAGAGGCCATTTTTCAAGGGCTTCAGCAAGGATTGTGTGGTTGGTGTAGGCAGTCATGCTACGAACGATTGAGATTGCTTCGTCAAGCTCGATACCACGTGCAGTCAAAAGACGGATCAATTCAGGGATAACCATTGATGGGTGAGTATCGTTGATTTGTACAACTGCGTAGTCAGCAAGGTCATGCAAGTTGCTTCCTTTTTCGATTGCTTCGTCGATGATCAATTGCGCACCGTTTGAAACCATGAAGTATTGTTGGAAGATACGGAGCAATTCACCTTGACGGTCACTATCATCTGGGTAAAGGAAGAGAGTCAAGTTGCGAGCGATATCTGTCTTGTCAAAGTTGATACCATCTTTAATAATAGAAGAATCAACTGAATCCAAGTCAAACAAACGCAAGCGGTTTTTAGTTGCTGTTTCATAACCAGTAACATCAATATCGTAAAGAGTTGATGTTAAAGTAAAGTCTGCAAATGGTACTTGGTAGCTACGGCTTGAACGAACCAACCAGTTTTGCTCTGTCAACCATGCATTTGGAATTGTTTCTTGTTGGTTGTTTTTAAGAACTTGTTGGAAAAGACCAAAGTGGTAGTTAAGACCAACACCGTCACCGTTCAAACCAAGAGTCGCAATTGAGTCGATAAAGCAGGCAGCCAAACGTCCCAAACCACCATTACCAAGAGATGGTTCCAATTCAACTTCTTCGACTTCGATCAAGTCTTTACCTGCAGCAGCAAGTTCTTTTTTGACATCGTCGTAAAGACCAAGGTTGATCAAGTTGTTTGACAAGAGTTTACCAATCAAGAACTCAGCTGAGATATAGTAAACTTTCTTTTTACCAGTGTTGACTGGTTTTTGGCTGCTTGCAAGCTTGCTGTAGTTAAGAAGAGCAAGGTAAAGCTCTTCATTGCTACATTCTGCAATGGTTTTATTGTAACGATTTTGTACAAATTCTTGTAGTGATAACATGTTTAAGGTGTCTCCTGATATTGTATTATTTCTTTAATTCTACCAAATTTTCATTAATTCGTCGATAGATTGTTGTCAAGTCAAGTAAGCCTTCCTCGACGGCTGGTGTCAATTGATCTTCAGTCATACGCCAAGACCAGTTTCCACCAAGGGTAGATGGGAAGTTCATACGAGCTGTCTCATCCAATTCTAGCAAATCTTGCATAGTTGCAATTGCCATGAAGCTAACTGATGAAAAGACTGTACGAAGCATAGCGTGTGGAACTGTTTCGTATTCTTTACGGTTAGTATAGCGAGCCATGTACTCACGAGTCGCATCATCAATCTCGTTACGGTACCAACCAAGGACCGTGTTGTTATCGTGTGTTCCTGTGTACATAACTGAGTTAGCAGGTGCCAAGTGTGGGCTATCGATACTTTCGTCTTCTGGATTGAAAGCAAATTGAAGAATCTTCATTCCTGGGAAGCCAGTACGTTCACGCAACTCAATAACTTCATCTGTCATGAAGCCAAGGTCTTCTGCGATGATGTTTAGCTCACCAAGTTCTTCCTTAACGGCTGCAAAAAGCTTGTAGCCCGGACCTTTCACCCACTCACCAGGTGCTGCTGTATCGGAACCAGCAGGGATTTCCCAGTAAGATTCGAAACCACGGAAGTGGTCGATACGAACGATATCGTAGATTTTGAAGCTTTCACGCAAGCGTTCAATCCACCATTTGTATCCGTCTTTATCCATTGCTTCCCAGTCATAGATTGGGTTCCCCCAAAGCTGACCAGTTGCAGAAAACTCATCGGGTGGGCATCCTGCGATACAAGTTGCCTTACCGTTGACATCTGTCTTGAAGAGATGTGGATTTGCCCACATATCGCTTGAATCTTCCGCTACGTAGATTGGCATGTCCCCAACGATTTCGATGTGGTTGTCGTTAGCGTAAGCTTTCAATTTCAACCATTGTTGGAAGAAGAAGTACTGAGTCACACGGTGGTAAACCAACTTGTCTGCCAATTGCTCACGATAGCTTTCAAGTGCTGAAGCTTTACGAGCACGAGCATCAGCATCTGGCCATTCAGTCCAAGCAAGATTTTCAAAATGCTCTTTGATAGCCATATACTCAGCAAAGAGCTCAAGCCATGATTGGTTGTCTTGAGCAAATTTCTCAAAATCTTTAACATCTCCGACTTCAAAGAAACGTTTCACCGCTTTTTCTAAAAGAGGACGACGTGCATAGTAAATCTTAGCATAATCAACTTCAGACGCATCGCTACCAAAGTCAACTCCTTCAAGGTCACTTGCTTCCAATAAACCTTGTTCCACCAAGATATCTAAATCGATAAAATGAGTGTTCCCTGCGAAGGCTGAGAAAGATTGGTAAGGAGAGTCTCCGTAACTAGTTGTTCCTAGTGGAAGGATTTGCCAGTAACGTTGTTTTGTGCGAACCAAGAAATCAACGAAGTCGTAAGCACTTTGACCAAATGATCCGATTCCGTAGGCTCCTGGGAGAGAAGAGATGTGCATCAACACACCACTTTGACGTTTTTTCATAAACAACACCTCGTGTATTTGTAGTTTAATTTTTCATTTTTGGGCGCAAACGTTTGCGTTAATATAAGTATACTTCATTTTTGGAATAATTGCAAGCGGTTTTAAAAAAACTTTTTGATTATTTTTTAAAAAAACTTGTCCTTATTTATGTATACATATACATTTTTTCTTTTCTATTTGCAAAATCTTCTTCAACTACAAATAGAAGGGGCAACTTAGTCTACTTTTGGTCTAGAGCAATTTATTTTTTGTTCAAAATTTAGGCAATCGTTTCCCTAAATAATTTCAGTAAAATCGTGAAAATATATTTTCTGACTTTTCTTCTATTATAAATAAATAAAACGCTTACCATTCCCGTGAAATTTTTTTAAAATTTTTACAAAAAACACTTGCAACCGTTTTCTATTTGTGCTATACTAGTCCCATAAAGGAAAACGTTTGCGTTTCCTCATTATAAAATTTGTTATTCTTTAGGAGGAATACACTATGTCATCTAAATTCATGAAGAGCACTGCTGTGCTTGGAACTGTTACACTTGCTAGCTTGCTTTTGGTAGCTTGCGGAAGCAAAACTGCTGATAAGCCTGCTGATTCTGGTTCATCTGAAGCAAAAGAACTCACTGTATATGTAGACGAGGGATATAAGAGCTATATTGAAGAGGTTGCTAAAGCTTATGAAAAAGAAGCTGGAGTAAAAATCACTCTTAAAACTGGTGATGCTCTAGGAGGTCTTGATAAACTTTCTCTTGACAACCAATCTGGTAATGTCCCTGATATTATGATGGCTCCATACGACCGTGTAGGTAGCCTTGGTTCTGACGGACAACTTTCAGAAGTGAAATTGAGCGATGGTGCTAAAACAGACGACACAACTAAATCTCTTGTAACAGCTGCTAATGGTAAAGTTTACGGTGCTCCTGCCGTTATCGAGTCACTTGTTATGTACTACAACAAAGACTTGATAAAAGAAGCTCCAAAAACTTTTGCTGACTTAGAAAACCTTGCTAAAGATAGCAAATATGCCTTCGCTGGAGAAGATGGAAAAACTTCTGCTTTCCTAGCTGACTGGACAAACTTCTACTATGCATACGGACTTCTTGCTGGTAACGGCGCTTACGTATTCGGTCAAAACGGTAAAGACGCTAAAGACATCGGTCTTGCCAACGACGGCGCTATCAAAGGTATAGAGTACGCTAAATCTTGGTATGAAAAATGGCCTAAAGGTATGCAAGATACTGAAGGTGCTGGTAACTTAATCCAAACTCATTTCCAAGAAGGTAAAACAGCCGCTATCATCGACGGACCTTGGAAAGCTCAAGCCTTCAAAGATGCTAAAGTAAACTACGGTGTTGCGACTATCCCAACTCTTCCAAACGGAAAAGAATATGCTGCATTTGGTGGTGGTAAAGCTTGGGTCATCCCTCAAGCCACTAAGAACCTTGAAGCTTCTCAAAAATTTGTAGACTTCCTTGTTTCAACTGAACAACAAAAAGTATTATACGATAAGACTAACGAAATCCCAGCTAACACTGAGGCTCGTTCATACGCTGAAGGTAAAAACGATGAGTTGACAACTGCTGTTATCAAACAGTTCAAGAACGCTCAACCAATGCCAAACATCTCTCAAATGTCTGCGGTTTGGGATCCAGCGAAAAATATGCTCTTTGATGCTGTAAGTGGCAAGAAAGATGCTAAAACAGCAGCTAACGATGCTGTAACATTGATCAAAGAAACAATCAAACAAAAATTTGGTGAATAAGAAATTTGTTCAAGGGGGGTGGAAATCAAATCCCCCTTTGAATTTATCAACGAAAACACAAATAGTTTAGGTTTTATCTAGAAACCAGTATCCTATGAAAGGAGTTATTATGGAAAAGCAACAACCTAGTAAAGCAGCCCTGCTGTCTATCATTCCTGGGTTAGGACAGATTTACAATAAACAAAAGGCCAAAGGTTTTATCTTCCTTGGTGTAACCATCGTATTTGTCCTTTATTTCCTAGCACTTGCAGCCCCTGAATTGAGCAATCTCATCACTCTTGGTGACAAGCCAGGTCGTGACAATTCCCTCTTTATGCTGATTCGTGGTGCCTTCCATTTAATCTTTGTAGTCGTTTATGTACTCTTTTATTTCTCAAATATTAAAGATGCACATACAACTGCTAAACACATTAACAATGGTATTCCAGTAGCACTTACCTTTAAAGAAATGGTCAAAGGAATCTATGAAAATGGCTTCCCTTACCTCTTGATCATTCCATCTTATATTGCCATGACTTTTGCAATCATCTTCCCAGTTATCGTAACCTTGATGATTGCCTTTACTAACTACGACTTCCAACACTTACCACCAAACAAATTGTTGGACTGGGTTGGTTTGACGAACTTTACGAACATCTGGAGTTTGAGTACCTTCCGTTCTGCCTTCGGTGCCGTTCTTTCTTGGACTATCATCTGGGCTTTGGCTGCCTCAACTTTACAAATCGTAATCGGTATCTTCACAGCTATCATTGCTAACCAACCATTTATCAAAGGAAAACGTATCTTTGGTGTTATTTTCCTTCTTCCTTGGGCTGTCCCAGCCTTCATCACTATCTTGACATTTTCAAACATGTTTAACGATAGTGTCGGAGCCATCAACACTCAAGTCTTGCCAATCTTGGCTAAATTCCTTCCTTTCCTTGATGGTGCTCTTATTCCTTGGAAAACAGATCCAACTTGGACAAAAATTGCCTTGATTATGATGCAAGGTTGGCTTGGATTCCCATACATCTACGTTTTGACTTTAGGTATCTTACAATCTATTCCTAACGACCTTTACGAAGCAGCTTATATTGACGGTGCTAATGCTTGGCAAAAATTCCGCAACATCACTTTCCCAATGATCTTGGCTGTTGCAGCACCTACTTTGATTAGCCAATACACCTTCAACTTTAACAACTTCTCTATCATGTACCTCTTCAATGGTGGAGGACCTGGTAGTGTCGGAGGTGGAGCTGGTTCAACCGATATCTTGATCTCATGGATCTACCGTTTGACAACAGGTACATCTCCTCAATACTCAATGGCGGCAGCTGTTACCTTGATTATCTCTATCATTGTCATCTCAATCTCTATGATCGCATTCAAGAAACTACACGCATTTGATATGGAGGATGTCTAAGATGAATAACTCAATTAAACTCAAACGTAGACTGACTCAAACTCTTACTTACCTCTACTTAATTGGCCTATCAATCGTGATTATCTATCCACTTTTGATTACCATCATGTCAGCCTTTAAAGCAGGTAACGTCTCAGCCTTTAAACTAGATACTAATATCGACCTCAATTTTGATAACTTTAAAGGCCTCTTCACTGAAACCTTGTACGGTACTTGGTACCTCAACACTTTGATTATCGCCTTGATTACCATGGTTGTTCAAACAAGTATCATCGTACTTGCTGGTTATGCCTACAGCCGTTACAACTTCTTGGCTCGTAAACAAAGTTTAGTCTTCTTCTTGATTATCCAAATGGTGCCAACCATGGCCGCTTTGACAGCCTTCTTCGTTATGGCACTTATGTTGAACGCCCTTAACCACAGCTGGTTCCTCATCTTCCTCTACGTTGGTGGTGGTATCCCAATGAATGCTTGGCTCATGAAAGGCTACTTCGATACAGTGCCAATGTCTCTAGACGAATCTGCAAAACTAGACGGTGCAGGACACTTCCGCCGCTTCTGGCAAATTGTTCTTCCACTTGTTCGCCCAATGGTTGCCGTACAAGCTCTCTGGGCCTTCATGGGACCTTTCGGGGACTACATCCTCTCTAGTTTCTTGCTTCGTGAGAAAGAATACTTTACTGTTGCCGTAGGTCTCCAAACCTTCGTTAGCAATGTGAAAAACATGAAGATCGCCTACTTCTCAGCAGGTGCTATCCTCATTGCCCTTCCAATCTGTATTCTCTTCTTCTTCCTACAAAAGAACTTTGTTTCAGGACTTACAAGTGGTGGTGACAAGGGATAATATATCCCCGCCACCCTTTTTCATTTTGAAGCTTGTGACTATAAAAATATCCTTGTAACAAGCAATTTTTCTCCTAGACTTGAAATAAAGCGCATTTCTCTATATAATAATACTCATATAGAAAACACCTTTTAGAAAGATACCTATGCTTCCATATCCATTTTCTTATTTTTCAAGTATTTGGGGATTTCGTAAGCCCCTATCCAAACGTTTCGGGCTCAACTGGTTTCAACTTCTCTTTACCAGTATCTTCCTTATCAGCTTGTCTATGGTACCAATTGCCATTCAAAACAGCTCCCAGGAGACTTATCCGCTAGAAACCTTTATCGATAATGTCTATGAACCATTGACAGATGAGGTTGTTCAGGACCTCTCTGAACACGCTACAATTGTTGATGGCACATTAACTTATACTGGAACAGCTAGTCAAGCATCTTCTATTGTGATTGGTCCAAGTCAAAGTAAGGAACTACCTAAGGACTTGCAACTGCATTTCGATACGAATGAGCTCGTCATCAGCAAGGAAGGTAAGGAACTGACCCGCGTCTCTTACCGAGCCATTGAGACTGAGAGTTTCAAAAGCAAAGACAGCTTAACCCAAGCGATTTCTAAAGACTGGTACCAACAAAATCGTGTCTATATCAGTCTCTTCCTAGTTCTCGGTGCAAGCTTCCTCTTTGGTTTGAATTTCTTTATCGTCTCTCTAGGGGCTAGTCTTCTCCTTTATATCACTAAGAAATCACGCCTCTTTTCATTTAAAACCTTTAAAGAGTGCTACCATTTTATCTTGAACTGTTTAGGATTGCCGACTCTGATTACGCTTATTTTGGGATTATTTGGCCAAAATATGTCAAACCTCATCACTGTACAAAACATTCTTTTTGTCCTTTATCTGGTCACTATCTTTTATAAAACGCATTTCCGTGATCCAGATTACCATAAATAGGAGATTTTTATGCCCGTTACGATTAAAGACGTGGCCAAGGCTGCTGGTGTTTCGCCTTCAACCGTAACCCGTGTTATTCAAAATAAATCAACCATTAGCGACGAAACGAAAAAACGCGTTCGCAAGGCGATGAAGGAACTCAATTACCACCCCAACCTCAACGCTCGCAGTTTGGTAAGTAGCTATACCCAAGTTATCGGCTTAGTTCTTCCTGATGACTCAGATGCCTTCTACCAGAATCCTTTCTTTCCATCAGTCCTACGTGGCATTTCTCAAGTCGCCTCTGAAAACCACTATGCCATTCAGATAGCAACAGGGAAAGATGAGAAGGAGCGTCTTACTGCCATCTCACAAATGGTCTATGGTAAACGTGTAGACGGTTTAATTTTCCTTTATGCCGAAGAGGAAGATCCTTTAGTCAAACTGGTGGCTGATGAGCAGTTCCCCTTCCTCATCCTCGGAAAATCTCTGTCCCCCTTCATTCCACTTGTCGATAATGACAACGTTCAAGCTGGCTTTGATGCGACTGAATATTTCATCAAAAAAGGCTGCAAGCGAATTGCCTTTATTGGAGGGACTAAGAGACTCTTCGTAACACAAGACCGTTTAACAGGCTATGAGTCAGCACTCAAACAGTACCAACTGCCTCTTGATAGTAACTTGACCTATTTTGCGAACGAATTTCTGGAAGAAAAAGGTTATCAATTCAGTAAGCGTTTGTTTAAACACGATCCTATGATTGATGCTATCATCACAACTGATAGCCTCCTAGCTGAAGGGGTCTGTGACTACATCGCTAAGCACCAGCTGGATGTCCCTGTTCTCAGCTTCGACTCAGTCAATCCCAAGCTCAACTTGGCAGCCTATGTCGATATCAATAGCCTAGAACTTGGTCAAACATCATTTGAAACGATTCTTCAGATTATCAACGACGCTAAGAGCAATAAACAAATTTGTTACCGTCAGTTAATCGCCCACAAAATTATCGAAAAATAAAAACCAGCTCGCGCTGGTTTTTTTAGTCACTAATTTTCTGTTTCAACGAATCGTCCCAGAATATGAACATTCTCAGATACAGAGACAAAGGCGCCTGGGTCCACCTGTTTCATAATCTGTTTAAATTCATTAAACTCTGCACGTGTAATGACAGTAATTAAAACTGCCTTTCTCTCGTGATTATAGGTTCCTTCTGCATCGTGGATCATGGTTGCTCCGCGGTGCAATTTTTTATGGATTTTCTCAATTACTTTATCTGGATGATTGGTCACAATCATAGCCTGCATCCGTTTTTGCTTGGTAAAGACAGCGTCTGTCACACGGCTAGAGACAAAGATGGTAATCATAGAGTAGAGAGCGTATTTCCAACCAAAGGTCAAACCTGCTATCAGCATGATGGTTCCATTTACCAAGAAAGAAATACTACCGACATTCTTACCCGTTTTCTTGCGAATGGTCAGACTGACGATATCCGTCCCACCACTGGAGATATTGTTGCGAAGAGCAAAACCAATCCCCAAGCCCATGACAACACCCCCAAAAAGGGCATTGATAATGGGATCCTCCGTCAAGGTCGCCACAGGGACAAACTGGATAAAGAAGGAACTCATGGACACCGTGATAAAGGTAAAGACGGTGAACTTATGCCCAATCTGATACCAAGCCAAGACCATCAAAGGAAAATTAATGGCATAGAAGGTCAGCGAAATCGGAATATGAAAACCAAACCAGTGATTACTCAAGGCAGAGATAATCTGTGCCAGACCTGTCGCACCACTCGAATACACATGACCTGGTTGGAAAAAGAAATTGACCGCTACTGCTGATAAAAAACCATAGACCAGAGAAGCCGAAATCTTCTCATCGTATTTTTCACGAGAGATACTTTGTAAGACACGTAAAATTTTTATCTGATGAGCAAAGCGGCGCAGATAATAGCGCCACCGCTTAATTCGTTTTGCTTGTTTCATCTTCTTCTACTTGTAAGCTGAGTTCCTCTAGTTGTTTGAGAGCTACTGTTGAAGGAGCTTGTGTCATTGGATCAGTTGCTTTGTTGTTCTTAGGAAAGGCAATGACTTCACGGATATTTTCTTCTCCTGCTAAGAGCATGACAAATCGGTCAAGACCGATAGCCAAACCACCATGTGGTGGGAAACCATAGTCCATGGCTTCAAGAAGGAAACCAAACTGGTCATTTGCTTCTTCAGCCGAGAAACCAAGAGCCTTGAACATGCGTTCTTGAAGGTCTTTTTGGTTGATACGAAGGCTACCACCACCAAGCTCATAACCGTTCAAGACGATATCGTAAGCAATGGCACGAACCTTAGCCAAATCACCTTCTAATTCGTGAGCTGTCTCTTCCTGTGGAAGGGTAAACGGATGGTGGGCGCTCATGTAGCGACCTTCTTCTTCAGACCATTCAAACATTGGCCAGTCAACCACCCAAAGGAAGTTGAATTTATCGCCATCAATCAAACCAAGCTCTTTGGCAATACGTCCACGAAGGGCACCGAGTGTTGCATTGGCCACTTCAAGCGTATCCGCCACAAAGAGAACCAAGTCCTTATCTTCAAGAGCAAGCGCTGTTGTCAATTCTGCTTGGATGCCTGTCAAGAACTTGGCAACTGGTCCGTTTAATTCTCCATCAACAACCTTGACCCAAGCAAGACCTTTGGCACCATATTGTTTGGCTACTTCAGTCATCTTGTCGATGTCTTTACGGGAATAGTTGTCCGCAGCGCCTTTAACTACAATTGCTTTTACAGCAGGTGCTTCTGAAAAGACTTTAAAGTCTACACCTTTGACCACTTCTGTCAAGTCCTGAAGCAACATGTCAAAACGCGTATCAGGCTTGTCAGAACCATAAAGAGCCATAGCGTCATCATATTTCATACGAGGGAATGGAAGCGTCACTTCGATGCCTTTAGTTTCTTTCATCACGCGCGCAATCAAACCTTCTGTGATATCTTGGATTTCTTGCTCAGTAAGGAAAGATGTTTCCAAGTCGACCTGAGTAAACTCAGGCTGGCGATCTCCACGCAAGTCCTCATCACGGAAACATTTGACGATTTGGTAGTAGCGGTCAAAACCAGCATTCATCAACAATTGCTTAGTAATTTGTGGACTTTGAGGAAGAGCGTAAAAATGCCCTTTATTAACACGAGATGGTACCAAGTAATCACGCGCCCCTTCAGGAGTTGACTTAGAAAGGAATGGTGTCTCCACGTCGATAAACTCCAACTCATCCAAGTAATTTCGGATAGAGTGGGTCACCTTAGCACGAAGTTTGAGATTTTCCAACATTTCTGGACGACGAAGGTCAAGGTAACGGTAACGCAAACGTGTATCGTCATTAGCCTCAATACCATCCTTAATCTCAAATGGGGTTGTCTTAGCTGTATTAAGCACTGTCAGAGCTGTTACGTTTAGCTCAACTGCACCAGTTGGTAACTTATCATTAGCTTGCTCACGCGCAGCGACCTGACCAGTCACCTCGATAACAAATTCGCTACGAAGGCTTTCAGCTGTTTCCATAACCTCTGCAGATACTTTTTCAGGGTTGATAACCAACTGCATGATTCCTTCACGGTCACGAAGATCGATAAAGATCAAACCACCAAGGTCACGACGACGGCCAACCCATCCTTTCAAGGTCATTTCTTGTCCGATGTGTTCCTCACGAACACGACCAGCATACATACTACGTTTCATTGTTTCTCTCCTCTTTTATTCTGTTACTATTTTACCATAAAAGCGCAGGCTCTTCATGAAAATCATCAGAAAAGTTTGTCAGTCTTTAAAAATCAAGTGAAGACTCTAAAAATTAACGCCCATACAAAAAGTCCGATGAAGTTCACCGGACTCTTTTATTTTGAATTGTTGCCTGCTTTACGCTTTTCAGCAATTTCAGCTGCCTTTCGAGGCAAGACAATTTCCGTTGTGTAAGCTGTCCCAAAGCGCCAGATACCGGCAATAGGGGCAAAGACCACTGCTAGATGGCTGTAGAAGAAATCACCCTTGAAGGCATAAGCTAGTGCCCCAATGATGAAAAATAGAACGACTGCCTGAATCACTGCTAATAAAATTACTCGTTTCATGTGACCTCCTGACTCTATTATAGCATGAGAATCATCAAAAAGCCGACTAAATTATTCAAAGCGTGGAGAGAAATACTGTAGACCAGACCTTTTCTGCTAATATAGGCCAAGCCCAAACTAAAACCAAGGCTAAAATAGACAAAAAATTGTTGCACATCACCTGGGAAATGAATCAAGGTAAACAGAACACTGGATACCAGAAGAAAAATCAGAGTTTGTTTACTATTGTCCTGCTTAGGAAAGAGATAGCGTGCCAACATCCCTCTAAAGATAAGTTCTTCCGTCAAAGGAGCAAAAATAACGACCGCAAATAATGAGAAAAGTGGTTGAGACAAGGTCAAGTCTATCGCTATTTGCTGATTTACTGAAGGATCATTTGGCAAGAAAAACTGGATAACCAGAGATAAGAACCAAACCAAGGCAGGAAGCCAAATAAATCGGTTGAAGCCACTCTTCTCAATACGAACAGGACCTTTCTGATACCATTTGTAAATACCGTACACATAAACTCCAGCCAAGGCCACATAGAGCAAGGTCACAGCATAGGGTGAAGCGCCTAAGGCAAGCGACGTAGTCGCGAGTACCTGAATGCAGCCATAGATGAATAAAAAGGATAGAATGGCTAGAAGAAACCAGCCAAGGTTTTTAAGTAGTTTCATAAAGTTCTCCTATCTTGCTTTATAGCTGTTTTTCAATACAATGAGGTTTGCTATTCCTAACACAAGTACCCAGGCAAGTAACATACCGATATTAGAAAAAGATATTTCCCCACCTTTTTTATTTAAAAGATTTACAATTGGACCAATAAAAGAGTAATCCAATACTTTTTGAATCGTATCATTTTGAGAAGCAATCATGGGCAAAATAGAGACAATTAACATAGGAAAGATACTATAGACTTGCGCTTTAGATTGAGTATCTGACACCGCACCGATTAGAAGGTTGAGAAAAATAATACAAATAGTTGCTAGGAGCAAATAGATAGCATAGGCAAATAAATAACCAGATACATCTACTTTAAGATAGATGGGAAGTACAATCATAGCAACCAACATTATCAAAATAGGTAGAACGAGCATACTGAAAGTATATTCTATTGCTGTCACACCACTTAGGAGGAGTGATTTAAGATTGCGCTTTTCCTTATCTTCTGCCATCATAATCGATACCATATAACCACTTCCCATGCTCAAGACCATCGTCAAGCTAGCAGATAGTAAAAACAGGCTCAATTCTCCATTCTTATTTAATAATGCATTATATAGAACAGTCGCTCCAAAAGGCATCAATAGAGTCGCCAACAAAGTTGAATTACTGATAAGAACTTGCACTCTTAACCATAGTAGGGCATTTAATTTTCTAAACATCTAACTTTTCTCCTGTCAATCTGATAAAGATTTCTTCTAAAGTTGGCTCACAAGAGTGGACCACCATCAAATCTGTCGTGTCTAAATGTGGTAATTCTTCAAACGGAACTATCTGTTCTCGTCCGTCGTTATAAACCACACGTACCTTCTTATCCACATGGTACTTCTGGATAATATCTTGCGGACTTCCATACTCTATTAAATTCCCCTTATTCAAAAGAGATAAGCGATCACAAAGCAGAGTTGCTTCATTCATATCATGCGTGGTCAGAAAGATAGTTGTCCCCGCCTGCTTTAATTCTTGAAGTAGGGTATGAATCATCTTAGATGTTGTAGGGTCTAAGCCACTGGTTGGCTCATCAAGGAAGAGAATCTTAGGAGCATTCAGAAGGGCACGAGCCAAGAACATTCGTTGTTTCATTCCTGTAGATAGTTTTTCTGCGATAATATCTTTAGCATCTGCCAATCCAACCTGTTGAAGCACCTGAACTACTCTATCTGACTTGAGACCATATAACTTAGCGTAAATGAGAAGATTTTTGTAAAGACTCATCTTTTCATAAAAACCACTACCATCACTAACAATACCAATTTGTTCCAAATCATTTGAGGTTAAATCTTGAGAATTCTTGCCTAACAAAACTGTTTTACCTTGATCTGCAGCCAACTGACCTGTCAAGACGTTTATCATGGTTGTTTTACCTGAGCCAGAAGGGCCAAGAAAACCAAAGATTTCACCCTCCTTAATCTCAAAAGAAATCTGATAAAGAGCTTTTTTGCTCCCAAAACTTTTGCTTACATTTTCAACACGAATCATAGAAACTCCTTTATTTAAAATAACGTTTCACCATAGGCAACTGCATCACACCAATATAAATATGGATCGCTCCTACCAGCAAGAAAGCTAGTAACTGAATCTCTCCTGTCAGCAAGGAAAAGAGAGCAATCAAAAAGTAGAGACCTGGCAAGACATATTGGTTTAATTGGAATAAAATTCGAAAACTCTGTTCCAAATTAGCCTGGCGCTCCCCCTCATCGTAAGAATTGACATAGTCTAAATAATCCTTTGGTGTAGAGAAAAATGCCAAATCAAACTGACGAACAATCGCAATAGTCTTATAAAAATATTTTTGAGCATTAAAAATCAATACTAATCCCAAAAAAGAAAGAGGTAAGATTAGATTGCTTCTATCTAGTACAATCACTTCACTTCCTGAAATAAAGAGAGCCAATAAAATCGCTACACTTGTAATATGAAAAGCAATAGTTCCAAACTCAAGATTACGATTCATTTGCACATAATAGGTTTCATTCAGATCATCGTCCATTTCCTCTTGATACAAGGAGTGAAATTTTCTGCTTTTCTTTAAGAAATTGAAAGTCAAAAGAATGCTAATGAAACCTATCAATAAACAAATAGCTGATATCCATGGTATCAAGACTTTTGCATCTAAAATAATTTCGTGGGATTCGGTAGCAGCCTTAAACATCCCTACAAAACCGCCCAAGAAACCTCCAAAGACAACAGACATTAAAAATAACAATCCACCTTTATTTTTCTTTTTCATTTTCATTCTCCTTTTTCACTTGCTAAATTGTTTGCTTTCTTTTCAATCCAGTCAACGACTGGGATGAGGGCAAAGTAAGCCCAAACAAATTGGTCGCTGTAATAGAGATCAAACCATCCTAGATTTGTTCCAATTAGTAGAAATACGCTGACTAATAGAGCTATGGCAACTACATAATAGATCACTTTATACTTGTTCATCACTCGTCCTCCTCCAAGCGAAATACCGATTCGACTGTTTCGTTGAAAATCTGAGATATTTTCAAGGCAATCACAACGGACGGGGTGTATTCGTCCCGTTCTAATAGGCTGATGGTCTGTCTGGAAACCCCTGCCAGTTTGGCTAGGTCGGTTTGATTAAGACCATCGCGAGCTCGAAGCTCTTTTAGACGATTTTTAAGTTGCATGTTACACACCTACTCTCCGTCAAATTCAACTGTCTGGATATCCTCAATGCGTTGTAGTTTGAATTTTTCTTTTCCTTTTTTATTAACACGGCGTAGCTTGACCCATTCCTCATCAACATCCACAACTTCCCAGTTATCTGTTCCAAAAACTTGTCCAACGATTGTCGGTGTTTTCCCAATCAATTCTTTTAATAATCTTGACATTTCTTTATTTCCTTTCTGTTTTTGCTCAATTCTTTTGATTTTATTCTCCAGTTTCTTGACCTTTTGGGAATGGTAGATATAATACATAATCACAAGAGGTACAAATCCTAATGCCCACATAATCGTTCCTTTCTACTTTTCTCTTAACTTGAATTTATTGTAACACATCTTTTTCTTTTTGACAAGCATATTTGTCAAAAAGTTTATGATTTTTGTCATTTTGTAAAAGAAAAAGGTCAGGAGTAAAATCCTGACCAGTTTATCTACTATTAAAAGCCTAATTTTTCAAAGATTTCTGAGAAGTTTTGGCTGATTGCATCAAGTGACACTTGCACTTCTTCTCGTGTTTGGTTGTTCTTGACCGTTACTTGTCCGCTTTCGACTTCGCTTTCTCCGAGGGTGATGAGGGTCTTAGCCGCAAAGACATCGGCTGACTTGAACTGAGCTTTGAGTTTACGGTTGAGGTAATCACGCTCTGCTTTGAAACCTTGTTGGCGAAGAGCCTGTACTAGTTCTAGAGCTTTGACATTTGCTCCATCTCCCAAGACTGCGATATAGACATCTAGGGCGTTTTCGATAGGGAGAGACACACCTTGCTTTTCAAGAATGAGAAGCAGGCGCTCTACACCAAGTCCAAAACCAAATCCAGCAGTTTCAGGGCCTCCAAAATAAGACACCAGACCATCGTAACGACCACCCGCACAGACTGTCAGATCATTGCCCTCAATCTCAGTGATGAATTCGAAAATGGTGTGGTTGTAGTAGTCCAGACCACGCACCATATTGGTATCGATGATATAGTCTACTCCAAGATTTTCCAACATCTGACGCACAGCATCAAAATGAGCTTGGCTTTCTTCATCAAGGAAGTCTAAGATAGACGGTGCATTCTCTACTGCCACCTTGTCTTCTTTTTCCTTAGAGTCCAAGACACGGAGAGGATTTTCCTCCAAGCGACGTTGGCTATCCTTAGACAAGGTCTCCTTGAGCGGTGTCAAATAGTCAATCAAGGCTTGACGGTAAGCCGCACGGCTCTCAGGATTTCCAAGAGTGTTAAGATGTAATTTGACACCTTGGATACCGATTTCTTTCAAGAAGTGGGCTGCCATCGCAATCGTTTCCACATCGGTAGCTGGATTGCTAGAGCCAAAACACTCAACACCAATCTGATGGAACTGGCGCAAACGCCCTGCCTGTGGACGCTCATAGCGGAACATAGGGCCCATGTAGTAGAACTTACTTGGCTTTTGCACTTCTGGGGCAAAGAGTTTATTTTCCACATAGGAACGGACAACGGGCGCAGTTCCTTCTGGACGGAGGGTAATATGGCGGTCACCCTTGTCATAGAAATCATACATTTCCTTGGTTACGATATCGGTTGTATCTCCGACAGAGCGACTGATAACCTCGTAATGCTCAAAAATAGGCGTGCGCACTTCTGCATAGTTATAGCGCTTGAAAATCTCACGGGCAAAGCCCTCAACGTACTGCCATTTGGCAGATTCAGCAGGTAAAATATCCTGCGTTCCTTTTGGTTTTTGTAATTTCATAGGGAATCCTCTTTAAACTTAATAGTCTTATTTTACCATAAATAGAGGGATTAAAACAGTAAGAAAAAAATTAGGATTTATACTCAATGAAAATCAAAAAGCAAACTAGGAAGTTAGCCGCAGGTTGCTCAAAACAGTGTTTTGAGGTTGTGGATAGAACTGACGAAGTCAGTAACCATATCTACGGCAAGGCGACGTTGACGTGGTTTGAAGAGATTTTCGAAGAGTATTAGATATCATTTTTGAGATTAAGACCTGTCAAAAGAATAGCTAGCAAGGAAAGACCAATAAATAGCATCCAAGTCAACTGTATATTCCATACAGCTACAAGTGAAAAACAGGCTGTTCCCACAGGTATGGATAAGGTGAACAATAAACCTAAAAAATTACTGGTACGAGCTAGAACCTCTGGAGCTAGATTTTTCAGGAGCATGGCACTAATCTTTGGTTGAACTTTACCAGACACATACAGAGTTGAACAGAGAAATAGTAAACCAAGTACGACTTGGTTGAATAAATTAGCTAGACCAACTAGACTGAGTCCTACGGTCACCCACATCATCAATCTAGGCAAGGACTGCTTCCCAAAATAATCATTGCCCGTAAGGCTACTGATGATGATTGCTAACAAAGCACAGAATTGACTGATAAATAATGCCTCTGTGTAAGAAAAGTCCAAAAGAGAATGGCTCAAAAAGAAGATGTTATAGATGCTTCCTAAAGCGCCACCCAAGGCATTGATAAGTAAGACAGCAAAGATCATGAATCCAAAGTTTTTCTGTCCACCTTTAAGAAAAACGAGACGTAAATTTCGATAAATCGTTAGGAACTGCTCTTTGATCGGAAGCTTCTCATTTTTCAGTGATTCACCATCAGCAGATGACATTGACAGGCTCAATTTGCTTTTTCCTAAAAAGAGGATAACGGCTGATACTAGGAAAAAACAGGCATTGATTCCCGCAACGAGGGAAAAATTGTTGACCGATAGCCCTAAGAGCCAGACTCCAAAAGCTTGACCACCAATAGCTGAAATATAGGTAATGAACTGGGAAAAAGAGTAAGCCTCCATCAAATCATCTTCAGCTACTTTTTCCTTAATGAGAGGCATGCGCAAACCACCTGCAAAATCACTGATGACATCACTAATGACATTAATTAAACACAGGCTAGAAAAGGCAAAGAGACTAGCTTGCTGAACAACTAGGGCTGCTAGAAAAAATAAAACCGCCTGAAACAAACCGCTATAGACCATCCATTTGACCTTGGCCCTCGTGTAATCTGCCCGAATCCCTACAAAAACTGTAAAGAGAGTCGGAAGAAGCATGACAATATTCGCCATAGCAACAGCAAAGGAGGCTTGTGGCAGGGTCGATGCATAGACGATAAAGACCAGGTTGAAAATCGAAGCACCAAAAGCATTGAAGAAGCGTGATAAAGTCAAGAGTCGATACGCTTGATTTCTAAACAATAGTTTCATAGGTAATCTCCCTTCTTGTTCGAAGTTCTATATGAAGTCTGACTATAGTATAGCACTTAGAAATTCTAGAGGAAAAACTTTTGAATATATGCAACAAACGAAATGAGCAAAAAGAAACGATAGAATTTCTCCAGTGACACGAGAAAGCCCAACAGTTCTATCGCTTCAAATTTCAAATTATTTTCTTAGTTTGCAGATATTCAACAATCGGTCGTCTTTCTATAGTATTCGGCAGATTTATTACAGCCAAGCATCTCAAAAATATGGACAGCATCCTCCATCTTTTTCTGGCCTTCCTTGACTCTACCTTGCTTGCTATCAAGGAGACCTTCCGCCCACAAATAGACAATTCGGAAGTAGGTCTCATTTTCCTTGTAGAAATGCTCTTTGATGACACGTTTAAAATAAGAGGCATTGGTAAATTCTTCACACTCAATGCTAGCTAAAAAGCCATTCAATAGTATAGTGTGAAACAGGTTTCGATTGCCAGACACTTCCATTAGAAAATCAGATTTACGTACCATTTCTCTAACATACCTAGTGAAAAGAGAAACAGATAGAAATGGTGAACTGACTGAAAATAAATTGAGTTCATAAATTCCCCAGATCTCGGTAGAAAACAAATAATCATGAAGGACTTTCCCTTCCTCTGCTGTTAACTCTACCCCTTCATCCATGCCCTTCATATAAGACTTGATCATAATGGCATTTAGAATATGTTTCTGTTTGTTTTGAGAATGGGCATGCTTTTGATACTCCCTGCGATACAAGTTCTCAAGCGGAGCTATATTCTTTGGATCCAAGACATCTATGATTTCTTTTCTCAACTCAGAATCAGTATCATACTGAAAACCTCTCGCCAGAAAGAGGATCTCCTCCACACTGGCAGATATATTTTCTAGTGCAAATAGAAACTTTTCCACCGAAAGCTCACTCTGACCTGTTTCAAAGCGAGATAACATAGACGGCGAAAATTGTCCCCCAGTTGCTTGTCTCAGCGAGATATTTCTTGACTCTCGTAATTGTCTAAAGACTTTTCCAATCTGCTCCATAGGCTTCCCCTTGATTCAGTATTTTCTTCATTTTATCATATTTTTCAGAAAATTCATCAAAAACTTGCTAAATTGTCAGAATTATGAGAAAATAGAGGATATTTATCACGTGGAGGGACTATAATGAGAGACGATATCAAAATCAATGACCGCGCTTTGGCCTTAAAAGATCAAATTATCGAAAAACTAGAGAAGGTTTTTGATACAGATGTGGAATTGGATGTTTACAATCTAGGACTGATTTATGAAATCAATCTGGATGAAACGGGTCTCTGCAAGATTGTCATGACCTTCACCGATACTGCCTGCGATTGTGCCGAAAGCCTGCCTATCGAAATCGTGGCAGGTCTGAAACAAATCAAGGGTATCGAAGATGTCAAGGTTGAAGTTACCTGGTCGCCTGCCTGGAAGATTACACGAATCAGTCGCTACGGCCGTATTGCCCTTGGACTGCCACCTCGTTAAGAAGGCAAATTACTTTTGAAAATGAAAAGAAGCAAGCCAAAGTTGGCTTGCTTTTTGATACTCAATAAAAATCAAAGAGCAAACTAGAAAGCTAGCCGCAGGTTGCTCAAAACAGTGTTTTGAGGTTGTAGATAGAACTGACGAAGTCAGTAACCATACCTACGGCAAGGCGACGTTGACGTGGTTTGAAGAGATTTTCGAAGAGTATGAGTTTATTTTTTACCTGACTTGTCCATATTCCAGAAGTCTGTCACGGCTCCGCGTGAAGCAGATGATACGATATGGGCATATTTACCAAGAACACCACGGCTGTAGAGTGGTGGCAAGGTTGTTTCTGCCTTACGTTTTTCAAGTTCTGCTTCGGATACAGCCATGGAAATTTCTTTGGTATCTTGGTCAACCGTAACAATATCACCTGTACGGAGGTAGGCAATCGGTCCACCATCCTGAGCTTCAGGAGCGATATGTCCAACAACCAGACCATAAGTACCACCAGAGAAACGTCCGTCTGTCAAGAGGGCAACCTTGTCTCCTTGACCTTTACCAACGATCATGGATGAAAGTGAAAGCATCTCAGGCATACCAGGACCACCCTTAGGTCCAACAAAACGAACAACGACTACATCGCCATCAACGATTTCATCTGTCAAAACAGCCTGGATAGCATCTTCTTCTGAGTCAAAGACCTTAGCTGGACCAACGTGACGACGCACTTTAACACCTGATACCTTGGCAACCGCACCGTCTGGAGCGAGGTTCCCGTTCAAGATGATAAGCGGACCGTCCGCACGTTTTGGATTTTCAAGTGGCATGATGACTTTTTGACCTGGTGTGAGGTCTGCAAAGTCAGCCAAGTTTTCAGCAACTGTCTTACCAGTACATGTAATGCGGTCTCCATGAAGGAAACCATTTGCCAAGAGGTATCTCATAACCGCAGGCACACCACCGACTTCGTAGAGGTCTTGGAAGACATACTGACCAGATGGTTTCAAGTCGGCCAAGTGAGGCACACGCTCTTGGATCGTATTGAAGTCCTCAAGTGACAAGTCAACATTGGCAGCATGGGCAATGGCAAGCAAGTGAAGAGTGGCATTTGTAGAACCACCGAGAGCCATAGTTACAGTGATAGCATCTTCAAAGGCTTCACGAGTCAAGATATCTGACGGTTTAAGACCAAGTTCCAACATCTTAACAACAGCACGTCCTGCTGCTTCGATGTCTTCTTTCTTATCAGCTGATTCAGCTGGGTGAGATGAAGAACCTGGCAAACTCATACCCAGAACTTCGATAGCAGTCGCCATGGTATTAGCTGTATACATACCACCACAGCCACCAGGGCCAGGGCAGGCATTACATTCAAGACGTTTCACGTCCTCAGCCGTCATATCACCGTGGTTCCATTTTCCGATCCCCTCAAAGACAGAAACCAAGTCAATGTCTTTGCCATCAAGATTTCCCGGTGCAATGGTTCCACCATAGGCGAAAATAGCTGGGATATCCATATTGGCAATGGCAATCATAGAACCAGGCATGTTCTTATCACAGCCACCGATAGCGACGAAGGCATCTACGTTGTGACCACCCATCGCCGCCTCGATTGAGTCCGCAATGATATCACGAGATGTTAGAGAGAAACGCATACCAGGTGTTCCCATGGCAATCCCGTCCGCTACAGTGATAGTCCCAAACTGCACAGGCCAAGCACCTGCCGATTTGACACCTTCTTTAGCTAATTTCCCAAAACCATGCAAGTGGATGTTACATGGCGTATTTTCCGCCCAAGTCGAAATAACCCCAACAATCGGTGTTTCAAAGTCCTTATCTGTCATACCAGTCGCACGAAGCATGGCACGGTTTGGTGATTTTACCATACTATCATAAATGCTACTGCGGTGACGTTTATCTAATTCAGTCATTTGTTCCCTCCCATTTCAGTTTTTACTATTATAGCACATTTTAAAGGCAATGAACAGAAGAAAATTCTTGAATTTTCAGAAAATTCTATATACATATAAACATTTTAAATTAAAAACAACAAAGCGGATCAGGGCACTTTCTGATTACCAGAATATGCTTTTAATCCGCTTGCTTTAAATAACGTAATGTAATTTTTACAGAAGTTCTTTCAGATAAGTGTATTTAACATCTATCTTGCATTATAAAACTCTAGAACTTTCTCTTTTATATTCGATTCACTCAAACCATACTCATTAAGAAGATAATCCATTTTCCCAACTTGACCGAATCTTTCTTGAACACCCATCCGATGAATTTTTGTTATTCCATCATCAGAGAATAATTCACATAAAGCACTGCCAATTCCACCTATCTGATTGTGGTTTTCTACAGTAAATATAGTTTTTCCACTTAACATTGTTTTTATCTGTTCTGGTATCGGTTTAATTCTAAATAAATCTATCACACCTACTGAATAACCTAATTTAGACAGTTCATCCGCAACTCGAATACTTGGAGCAACCATTATGCCAGAAGCAACTATTACAACATCTTCACCGTGTCTTAACTCAATGTAGCCTTTAGAAAAATCTTCTCCACCTTGATATACAGCCTCTGGAGCCTTTCTAATTGTTCGAATATATTTTAGTCCTTTTAAGTCTAATGTCTGGTTCAAGATTTCACGAAATTGGATATCATCAGTTGCTTCAAAAATGATCGATTTAGGAATTAAACGTAACAATCCAATTTCTTCAAATGGCATATGTGTTCCACCATTCATCTCTGCCGTTACTCCTGCATCTGAGCCAATCACAGTGGCATCCAATTGTGCGTACCCAAGAGAAATAAATAATTGATCAAATACTCTTCTTGAAGCAAAAGGGCCAAATGTATGAAGATAAGGTCTAAACCCCTGAATAGATAAACCTGCTGCAAGCCCGACCATTTCTGCTTCCATTATTCCAACATTCACATAACGGTCTCCAAAGTCCTTTTCAAGATTATTAGTAGCCATAGAACTTGACAAGTCTGCTTCTAAAACTACTATATCAGAATAACTTTGGTTAGCCTCTAAAAGGAAATCTCTATACACATGTCGTAATTCTTTCGTACTTCTCATCATTCTGTTTCCTCCAATTCCTGACTTAATCTTTCTACAACTGAAGTTAACATTTGTCTCTCCTCTACAGTAGGGCGAAGATGATGATTGGATTTCATTTCTTCCAGCTCTCGAACCCCTTGACCTTTAATAGTATCTAATACAATACACTTAGGTGATGAATTATTTGACTGTTTTAATTGAACAATCCCTTCATAAATTTCTCTAATATCTGAACCATTGACCCTAATGGATTCAAATCCAAATGCTGAGAATTTTTCTACAAAATCTCCTGGATTACAAATATCCTTTGTAAAACCATCTAATTGTTTTTTGTTATCGTCTACAAATACAATTAAATTAGATAACTGTTGATGAGAAGCAAACTGTATAGCCTCCCAACATTGTCCCTCATTTAACTCACCATCTCCAACAATGGCATATGTATAAAAGGGACTTTTTCTTATTCTCTGACCATATGCAAGTCCGGTTGCGACACTAATTCCTTGTCCTAGAGAGCCAGTTGTCATATCTATGCCCGGCGTTAGATTTCTATCAGGATGAGACGGTAATTTGGTTCCATTTGTATTTAAAGAATATAAGAATTCTTTGTCAAAGAAACCATTCAAATAGAGTGTGCTGTACAAAGCTGGTCCAGCATGTCCCTTGGATAAAACAAAATAATCTCTATCTCGTGATGCAAATATTTCTGGAGTCATCGGCATTATTTCACCATAAAGCACCGCTAAAACTTCTACTATAGACAGACTCCCTCCATAATGGCCAAATCCAAGATGATTCAATGTTCTAAGAGTATTTAATCGGATTTTTGTTGCAAATTTTCTTAACTCATCTTCTCTATTTTCACTTAAAATCATCCCTTATTCCTCCTTTGCAGATGGCTTTTTAATAAAGGATACTCCAAACATAACTGCTAGAATAAGAACAAGACCAATAATAATGCCTGCTTGTGAGCCAAATTGATTCAACATTCCTAAAATAATTCCTGATAGACCAAAATCTGCATCTGAGAAAGTTGATCCTTGGAAACCAAGTCCTCCCAAAACTGGCATTAAAAAGACTGGAAGAAAACTGATTAAAATACCTTGTAAAAATGCTCCAATAGTGGCTCCTCGAACACCACCAGATGCATTCCCAATTACACCTGCAGTCGCTCCACAGAAGAAATGAGGTACAACGCCTGGTAAGATAACAACTGTTCCTGAAGCAATCATAATTGCCATACTTACTAAACCACCAACAAAACTAGAGATAAATCCAATTAGAACTGCATTAGGTGCATAAGTATAAACAATCGGACAATCCAAAGCAGGTTTTGAATTAGGTACAAGACGCTCTGAAATACCTTTAAAGGCTGGAACAATTTCACCTAAAATAAGGCGAACACCTGCTAAAATAACAAATACCCCTGCTGCAAATTGACCTGCTAATTGTAAAGCATAAACTAGACCACTTGTCCCACTACTGATTTCTTTTTCTATATATTCTGACCCTGCAAAGATAGCTACAATAATGTAGATAACTGCCATGGATAAAGTAATACTAACAGTACTATCACGTAAAAAAGCTAAACTCTTTGGAAATTTAATGTCC
The DNA here is from genome assembly GCA_018364455.1 of Streptococcus mitis. GTDB lineage: Bacteria > Bacillota > Bacilli > Lactobacillales > Streptococcaceae > Streptococcus > Streptococcus mitis_BR. The sequence goes on from JAGZLW010000015.1 coordinate 30,891, forward strand.
TCTGTTGATTTTGATTTGTCACCGATAAGGCTACCAGTAAAACCACTCAACCAATATCCCAAAGAACTGAAATGACCTAAAGCCACCTTGTCATTTCCAGTTAATTGAACCATATATTTTTGCACAAATGCTGGGGAAATACTCATAATAATACCGAGTGCTAATCCTCCTAGTAAGATAAGAGGCAAACTTGTAAAGCCAGCAACTGATAAAATGACCGCAATCATACACGCCATATATAGAGTGTGGTGCCCTGTTAAAAAGATATATTTGAATCGAGTAAAACGAGCGATTAAGATATTGAATACCATACCTGCAAACATAATCATTGCAGTAGCTGAGCCATATGTTGTTAAAGCTACAGCTACAATTGCTTCATTATTTGGTACAACTCCAGATAAATGAAAAGCATGCTCAAACATGTTACCAAATGGATTTAAAGAATTTTGCACAATTCCTGCACCACCAGATACAACTAAGAAACCAACAAAGGTCTTAATTCCGCCTTTAATAATATCAGGTAATTTCTTCTTCTGAAGCACTAATCCTAAGATTGCAATTAAAGCTACTAAAATAGCTGGTGTACTAACAATATCCAATATGAACTTCATCATGACGCTAGCCTCCTATATAAGTTCTTTTTCTTCACAAATTTTAGTAATTAATTCTCGTAGCTCGTCCATATCAATAATACTATTTAAGATACGAACATCTCCAAGATGACTAGCTGAATCAGCTAGATCACGACCAACAATCCAAATATCAGCTGCATTTGGATCTGCTCCACCTAAATCATAGTGTTCAACTTCTACATCTGAAACATTCAAATCACTCAATACAGATTCAATATTCATCTGTACCATAAAACTTGAACCTAATCCTGAACCACAAGCTGTACCAATTTTTAACATTATCTAATCCTCCTGTTTAATTATCATTTCAATGTCATCATAGTTTTTTGATGATATTAAAGTTTGAACATGATTTTTATCTCTTAAAATTGTTGTTAAATGTGACAAAGCCTTTAAATGACTCTCATTATCAATGGCTGCAATACAAATCAACAATCTTACCTCTTGTTCTGGATTATCCAATAAATAAATCGGTTCTTCCAAAACTAACATTGACATTCCTATTTCATTCACACCCTCATCTGGACGAGCGTGAGGAATTGCTACTCCCTTCCCTAAATTAATAAAAGGCCCAAACTCTTCTACTTTTTGAATCATTGCCTCAGGGTAGTTCTCAGTTATCTTATCTTGATCCAAAAGTGGTTTAGCTGCTAAACGAATTGCCTCCTTCCATCCTAATTTTTCCGAACTAACCTGATAAGTTTCTTTTGTAATTAATTCTTCTAACAATGGTAACACTTCCTTTCTGTTCATATCTTGATAGAGATACCTCTTTAATGCTAATTTTAACTCTAATTCTTGTGTGATTACACTATATCGTCTTACTATGCTAATTATCTGATTAAGTTCAATATCTCGATAACCTGTATCTGGGAAATCTTTTGATACCAATTCAACTAACTGTGTTGTTTGTTCTTCCGTCATCATAACAGAAACTAGATAATTTGGCTTCTCTGTATCCACCTTTATAGTAGAAAAAACCATATCATAGTCACTACTAGTTTTCGCATATAAATCATCAATCTTTGAGGTTCCTATAAACTCAATTTGAGGGAATAATGCTAATAGATTCTCTTTTATCATCAATGAAGAACTAATTCCATTAGGACAAATAATTGCTGCCTTATAACATTTTTGAGGCAAAGTATCTGCTTTCTTTAAATAACCTCCGAAATGGATAACAAAATATGCTGTTTCACTATCAGGTATGGGATTGTCAATAGCGTCCATCAAGGGAGTCAAAGAATCTTTTACTAGTTCAAATAAATCAGGATACTGTTCTTTAACATGCAACACATATTCATTTGAACTAGGTAAGCCGAACTTTAATCTATAGTAAGCCGGTATAAGGTGGCGACGAAGATTTTCTCTCAATACTTCTCTTTGTTTAAAATGTAACAAAGAAATATCTTCCATTCTACTTATAATAGCCTCTGTTAATTGATTAAAGTAAACCGGAGCAACATCTACTTCACCTTCAAAGCAACTTGATAATAAAACTGTGATATAGCGATAATCATCCTCAGAAAACACCGTATCTATAATTCCCAAATCAACCACTGTATCCAATAAAATAGTCGTTATATCTTGAATAACAGGAGATACTAATGTCTCTGAAAGACATACTCTTTCAACATCTCTTTGATACCTACACAGAATGAATACTAAACCGAAAAGGCAAACTTTTAATTGATTAACAATAGGTACTATCTGTAACTTTTCATAATAATCTTTAACCACCTGATCAATCAAATCATAAGTTAATGAATACCCCCAACTGGATAAAACATAATCCAAACCCCAAATCCCTATGGAGGATTCCAGCAACTCACTAACCATTTGAAAAGCTAAACGGTGCTTATTCCACTCTGAACCGTGTAAAGTATAACCTTTTGCTCTACTGTACCCTAGCTCCAAATCATTATCTAACATAATCTTTCTTAATGATTGAATATCAGATAAGGTTGTATTCTTACTTACTTTCAAAAAGTCTTGGTAATGATTATTCGATATAAAATCTAATCGGCAAAAAGTGTAAAGATAGATCAAAGCTAAGCGAGTCGACTTTGGTAAAACCAATTCATCCGACTTAATAATATCTGTCAAAGACTGCTTCGTACGATTTGATAAACTATAGCGACCTTGCTTTTTATCCAGCACTATCCCTTTATTAGCTAGATAAGGCACTAAATAATCTATTCCTTCTTTGACTTCCTTTATAGGTAAGCTCACCTTAACAGATAATTCATATAATGATAGCTCACAATGATCCATCAAAGTCATCAAAATAACTAGTGCTCTATAATCAAACATTTCTCTTCCTTTCTAACTACAATTATAGTGTAAAAGTTATAAGAATAAAAGAGTATTTCAGCACAATATAATCTCACCTTTTAAAATAAATTATTGGGCTGAAAGTTTTTAGTGATTATTTGTCAACTTTCTATTAATTTTTAAAAACAAAATGATATCATTTAGATATCAAATAATAGGAATAGTTGAAATGACACTGGAACGGCTCAATGAAGGGGAATTGGTAGAGCTTGACGAAGAACGAAAAGCTGCCATGGTTTCAAATCTTCTAGTCGTTCTCTGTGGCAATCATGATGCACAACCAATTGTCAACACAGGAAGTCTTTACTAAAGATGGATGAAGCTAAAAAAAGCAGATCCCCCTTCTACTCTCAACAAAGTTATACGCTGCACTCGCATCATGGGCAGAAGACGACTTTCGTTCAGTCAATGGGCAAATCGAATATCTCCTCACAGAATGTGTCAAACAACGGAAGAAAGACGGAAAATACGTATCAGAAACCATTGACGAACCATTTGAGATTGATATTTAACACCTTCTCCTGTCTGCCGTGTCGGATAGGAGAATTTTTTCATCTTTTTTTGTCAAGTAACTTTACTTTACAAAAAAAATGTGTTATCCTAGTATGGTTGATGAAAATCAGTAGATTGAATCGAATATAAATACCTAAAGGAGAAATCAAAATGGCAGTACCTGCACGTCGCACTTCAAAAGCGAAGAAAAACAAACGTCGTACACACTACAAAGTAACAGCTCCATCTGTAAACTTTGACGAAACTACTGGAGATTACTCACGTTCTCACCGTGTATCACTTAAAGGATACTACAAAGGACGTAAAATCGCTAAAGCTGCATCAGCTGAATAATAGAAGGGAGATACCATGCGCGTAAATATTACACTTGAACACAAAGAATCTGGTGAACGCTTGTACCTTACTTCTAAAAACAAACGTAACACTCCAGACCGTCTTCAATTGAAGAAATACTCACCAAAACTTCGCAAACACGTTGTGTTCACAGAAGTTAAGTAAGCATTCAATACGAATCAATACAGAAGAAAAACGCTGATTCAAGCGTTTTTTCTTTTTGTTAATTTCACTATATTGCAAGGGAAATCGTTCGAATGACTACCTTTTTCACTACCTTTTTTTGAAATAAGAATATTGATTCGGACAATTAAAAACAAGAGGAGCTTCATTACGAGGCTCCTCTTTTTTATCTTTCGTTGCACTAAATTTTAGCATTTACTTGTTTTAAGTTCAATTCCCTATCTTCAAACAATAATCTGATTTGGATTTGAGTAGGAGCGTTTCCATTATTTAAAACACAAACAAGCCTTGTTTCAATATTTGGTTTAAATTGTCTCCCATCAATTGAATCTTGTAACAGTGGATGTTGTAGGATACGATTGCGTATTTCTTCATGAGGAATTGAACCCCAGCAAATAACTGGCTCAGCTCTTTCGATAATCATTCTAGGAATATATTCAGGTGCAAATTGTTCTGGTGAAATACATAATCCTCCGTTTTCTTTGAAAGAATTTAATAATCGGTTAAAAATAGCACTTGGCTCCCCATTGCATTTGATTCCATAAAATCCAATTAAGTCACCAACTTTTTTAGCAATATCTGACTTATTATTGTCTATAAATCTAGATAATTCTTCATTTTCAGGAAACCCTTGTCTCCTTTGATAAATACCCTGCCAATTATCTTGATTTCCTTCATAATTTGCACAATTACTTTTTCTTCCTATGTCGTATGGCAGTCCTTCTATAGGATTTTTTGTATGTGCCGCATAATATCTTTCAGATCTATTTTGCGTATTATTATTTTCCCCTCCAATAAGTTGAATCGAAGAACCACAAGTTGGACACAATGCGTACTTACTGCCATTTTGATAATATGGTAAGTCTTTATTTGTTTTCTCTTCAAACTCATCAATATGATAAGTTCCACCATTGATTAATTTAAAATATTTCATCGCTATCACCTCAATAAATAATCCGTCTAATCTTATTATACCATCGATTTTTCATATTGTGAGAACCTGAAATATAAAAACGAAGAATACCATCTCTTCTCAATTTCTATTGTGTCAGTATTATTGAATATAATATTTTTATAAAAAGATTTTCATATTATTTCTAATATATTTTAAATAAAGACTAAGTCTTTTTTTGCTTTTCTCTATTTATTTGTATCTATTGAAATGCTAGAACTAGAAATTTCATCTTGTCTAGTATTTTAGAGAATCCAAAACGCAGTTCAATAATATGCACTATTTTTTCTTGAACAAGCGAATGTAATCCTGTTTGCTATGAATAATATCTGATACAAAGACAGCTTTTCTATCCTCTAAAATATGATAGAAGGCTAGGTAATCGCCTAAAATGATGCATCGAGTTTTGTGGGGTGGGTATATAATAACTCCTACTCTTTCATCAGCATCAAATCCTGCTTCTGGGAAGACTTCAAGACGCTCCAAACCATAAAAAATATTCTTAACTGTGTTTGCTCCAGCCTGTTCTGAAAAGTAGTTAGCTGAGATATAATCTTTAATACCTCTTAGCTGTTCTTGTACCGTTTCAGAGATAATAAGGCTATATGCGTTCTCGTTAAATTCCAAGGTTAGCCCTCACTTCATCAATGCTGTAAGTTCTTCCATGTTCTAAATCGTCAAAACTACGGGCAATTTCAGCACGTAACCCTGATAGAAGTTCTTCTCTTTCTTTGTCTACTTGAGTTTCAAATGGCAAGGCTTTATTTTCTACAATGTGTTCTAAAAACAAGTTAAAACTGGCTGTCATATCAAGATTTTGCGATGTGATAATAGCTTTAGCCTTCTCTAACAAGTCTCTGTTAGTCTTAAAGTTTACCTGTGTGTTTTTTTCTAAAACATTCATGGTAGCACCTCCTTTAGACTATTATATCACTTTAAACTATACAGGTCTAGTTACGTATAGCTACTTATAGCTGTATGCTTAAAAGCTATTGTAAAATGTAAAAAAGCACTAAGGGAAAACGCCCCAAAGTGCTTAATATCAAGGCTCTAAAGCCTATCTTATTCAATAAAATATTACAACATCTTGTTGTAGAACTCAACGACAAGTGCTTCGTTGATTTCTGGGTTGATTTCGTCGCGTTCTGGCAAGCGAGTCAATGAACCTTCCAATTTTTCAGCGTCGAATGATACGAATGCTGGACGTCCAAGAGTAGCTTCTACTGCTTCAAGGATAGCTGGAACTTTCAATGATTTTTCACGAACTGAGATCACTTGACCTGGAGTTACGCGGTATGATGGGATATCAACGCGTTTTCCGTCAACAAGGATGTGACCGTGGTTTACGAATTGACGAGCTTGACGACGAGTAGTCGCAAGACCAAGACGGTAAACAACGTTATCCAAACGACGTTCCAAAAGAAGCATGAAGTTGAAACCTAGGATTCCGCCTTTGATTTTTGTAGCTTGTACGAACAAGTTACGGAATTGTTTTTCACCTACACCGTAAGTGAAACGAAGTTTTTGTTTTTCAGCCAATTGCAAACCGTATTCTGACAATTTAGAACGGTTGTTTGGTCCGTGTTGTCCTGGTACGTAGTTACGACGTGCCAATTCTTTACCTGTACCTGTAAGTGAAAGGCCAAGGCGACGAGCTTGTTTCCAAGATGGTCCTGTATAACGTGACATGTGAATGTCCTCCTGATATAAATAATATTTCGGTGGAAATAGTCACTTAGAAAGCCCTGATTCGTGCAGATGCCCTTCGCCTAAACAGCCAAGGTTACTTGTCATAAGACACCTGTTGACGAGCTTCATGCTTTCCTGCTGATATTTCGCACAAAATCCATTCTACCATGAATGGCTAGATTTGTAAAGGGGTTTTAAGCTTTATTTTCATTGCTAGTAAGGTTGAGAAGGAGGGTAAAGGTACTTCCTAGACCGTACTGGCTGCTGACTGTGATTTCTCCACCCAATTGATGGGCCAATTCACGCGCAATCGCAAGCCCTAAGCCATGACCACCTGTTTTCATGTTACGCGAAGTTTCTACACGATAAAGGCGTTTGAAAATATTCTCCAAATCCTCTGGAGCGATGCCCTGTCCCTCATCGGTCACACTGATTGAAAGCTGGTTATTTTCCAGCTTAGCTACCACTTCCAACTTGGTTCCTGGAGCAGAGTATTTAAAAGCGTTATTGACCAGATTCACCAAGATACGAGAAAGCTTGGCATAATCTCCCTCAATTCGGGCAGACTCAGGCATTACCTGCAAATGGACATCTCGCTCTTCCTGCTCAATCAAGAACTGAAATTCACTCATGCACTCAATCAAGAGCTGGTCCAGAAAAATACTGTCTTTGCTGGTCGTTTCCACCTGATTTCTAGCTGTGTTTAGAGTCAAAAAATTCAACTCCTCAACTAGTTTATTGAGTCTTTCAGTCTGGCGTCCAATGGTTGCTAGATAATGCTCCTGTTCTCCTTCCTTGATAACCCCATCCAAAATCCCTTCTACCGTCGCTTGGATTGAAGTGATGGGGGTCTTGATATCATGCGACAGCTGGGCAATCATCAAGCCCTTTTCCCGTTCGCTTTCTTCCAAGGAATCAAATGTCGCCTGCAAATCATGGGACATTTCATTGAAAGCTTGGCCTAATTGCTGAAATTCTACAGGGCCTTGGACCTCCAGATTTGATGGAAAATCCTTATCCGCTACCCGCTTGGCATGTTCCTTAAGTTTGCCCAATGAAGTAAAGACCGGCGATAGGAGAAAGAGACTAATCCCAGCACCGACAAGGCTGGCAACGATGGTCATTCCAAGCAGAAAGTAAATCTCGCTTTTCTCAATCAGCATTTTTTGAACAGCCCAAAAAACCACGATAATCGTTAGGAGTGTTGAAATGACATACCCCACTAAAATATAACTTTTTAATTTCATTAACTACCTCGTGCTTTCTCAATTTTGTAGCCCAAGCCCCAAACGGTTTTGATGGTCGGTGTCTCTGCACTAGCATGTTTAGCCAACTCCTGTCGAAGAGCATGAATATGAACATTCAAGGTATTGGTGTCATCCACATAGTCTTCTTGCCAGACTTTTTCATAGAGGTCTGTCTTAGAGAAAACCCGCTCTGGATTGCTGGCTAAAAGCCATAGAAGTTCGAAGGATTTGACTGTCAAATCAAGCGCCACATCTCCGACTTGGACCTCATGGCTACCGTGATTCATCCGTAAATCCCCGAGACTGACGACCTCTGTCTCACCTCCACGATGAAGGCGACGCAAGATATTGTGGACACGCAAAACCAGCTCACGAGGGCTGAAGGGCTTGGCAATAAAATCATCTGCCCCCAAGCTTAGGCCATAAATCTTGTCCTGCTCACTGGTCTTAGCCGTGATAAAGAGAAAAGGCTGATCTGGAGATTGATACTGAACTTCGCTAATCAAATCATAACCATCCATCCGAGGCATCATGATATCTGTAATAATCAAATCAATCGCTTTTCGCTTGAAGATTTCTAAAGCCTCTACTCCATCATGAGCCACCAAAACCTGATATCCTGCCTGAACCAGATAACGTTGATGAATATCTGTGATTTCTACCTCGTCGTCAACGAGTAAAATTGTCTTTCCCATCTGTCTCTCCTTTGAAAAAAACAGTGCTATACCACAATAGTATAACACTATTTTTATCTCTTTACGAACATTCTAAACGATATCTGGATTTTTCATATCCTAGATAGAAAGTCTGTAACTAGACTAGTCATTTTCTTCTTTTTTAGCTTTCAAACCGAGACCACCTAACAGTCCTGCTAAGGTGAGGCCAAAGAATCCAAGAGTAGCCATTGATGTTTGGGCTTCACCAGTATATGGAAGTATGTCTTTTTGGTCTTTCATTTGAGCAGCCATCATCGGACTTGATACCTTGTTATTGGATATCATCTTGCCTTCATCAGACATTTGGCTTGAGGCTGCTGGAGCTTGATCTTGTTTCATGCTTGGTGTTGCCATAGGCTGGCTAGCATTCATGGTTTTGTCCTGCTCTTTGTTAGGCATCATCTTATCCTGACTAGCAGCTGGCATTTTAGATTTCATCTCATCCTGATTGGCACTTGGCATTTGAGCGTTCATCTTAGACGCATCTTGATGACTATTCATCATTGGAGCCGGCATAGCTGAACCATTAGAAGATGGGACGAAACCTGATTGCATCTGAGTAAGAGACTGATGTCCATTCAAGTTCACTGTCAAATCTTTTGTCGCTACGAGATTGCTCAAATCAGCCTTGCCGTCTTTGGCACCGTATACCTTGATAGTAGCTTTATAACTTTGAGTGCCGTTTTGTTTCAAGAGGTCTAGAAGCTCTTTATCTGATTTACCTTGGGTACCTGCCAAATCCACTTCGTAGAAGTAGAGACCTTTGCCCAATTTCTCTACTGGTGGAAGAGCTGGATTTTTGGCTGAACCGTTGTCTGACCATGGGGCTTTATCAGAAGCTTTCAAGATAAGACGAGTTAACATACCGTCACCGGCGAAGAACTCGTAAGGAATAACTTGGTTGACACCAGCTGTGAATGGACCAGGGAAGTTAGCTTTGTCCAAGTAAGTAGCTGGGACGTCTACTGTATCTTTGGTATTGTCAGCCACACCTTTTTGGACTTCAGCTGGGGTGGTCAAGCCATTCAAGTTGACATCCAAATCCTTAGTCGCTACAAGATTGCTCAAATCAGCCTTGCCGTCTTTCGCACCGTACACTTTAATAGTAGCTTTATAACTTTGAGTGCCGTTTTGTTTCAAGAGGTCAAGCAAATCTTTGTCTGATTTACCTTGAGTTCCTGCCAAATCTACTTCGTAGAAGTAGAGACCTTTGCCCAATTTTTCTACTGGTGGAAGAGCTGGATTTTTAGCTGAACCATTGTCTGACCATGGAGCCTTGTCGGATGCTTTCAAGATAAGACGAGTCAACATACCGTCACCGGCGAAGAATTCGTATGGAATGACTTGGTTAACACCAGCTGTGAATGGGCCTGGGAAATTGGCTTTGTCCAAGTAAGTAGCTGGAACATCTACTGTGTCTTTAGTGTTATCGGCCACACCTTTTTGGACTTCAGCTGGAGTGGTTAAGCCGTTCAAGTTGACATCCAAATCTTTTGTTGCTACGAGATTGCTCAAATCGGCCTTACCGTCTTTCGCACCGTAAACTTTGATGGTAGCTTTATAACTTTGAGTGCTATTTTGTTTCAAGAGGTCAAGAAGCTCTTTATCTGATTTACCTTGGGTGCCGGCCAAGTCCACTTCGTAGAAGTAGAGACCTTTGCCCAATTTTTCTACTGGTGGAAGAGCAGGATTTTTTGCTGAGCCGTTGTCTGACCATGGGGCCTTGTCAGAAGCTTTCAAGATAAGACGAGTCAACATACCGTCACCAGCGAAAAATTCGTATGGAATAACTTGATTGACACCTGCTGTGAATGGACCTGGGAAGTTGGCTTTGTCCAAATATGCAGCTGGGACGTCTACTGTGTCTTTGGTATTGTCAGCCACGCCTTTTTGAACTTCGGCTGGAGTGGTTGCTGGTTGAGCTTCATTTGCTTCACGGTCTTGTCCAGTAACTGCAGGAGCAGGATTTGTCGCAGGTTTAACCGCATCTTCTGTTTCTTTCTTAGACTCTGGTTTTGCTTGTACTTCTTCTTTTGGTGCAACTACTTGGTCTTTAGCACCTGCATCTGCTTTTTCTGGAGAGTTTGTAGCTTCCAAGCTTGCTTTAGGTGTTGAGTCTGCCTGTTCTGAAGGAAGAGCTGTATCGACTGCTTCTTTGAGAAGTTCTCCTGGTAAGTCACTCTTTTCACTCACCGAAGTAGCATCTGGTACAACTTGAGCAGGGGTCGGATTGACCACATCGGCACGTACAGAACTTGGTTGACCAACTAGGACAAAGAAGCCACTAGCCACAACAACTGAGGCAACCCCGACACTGAGACGGCGAATAGACCAACGAGTATATCTTTGATTTGGATTGAATTTCATAGGATTCTCCTTAGAGTTTTTCTTTATTTGATGACTCTAGTATAATCTCCTAAAATTAAAAAGGATTAAGAAAAAGTTAAAATTTTTCTTAAATCCCTCTTATAAAATACTTATATTAATTAAATCCATAAACAGACTTGGTGATTTGATAGACAACATTGGAAAGTTTGCGAGCTGGCAAAACTGAATGTTTGGTCAAACGGCTCAACATGGTTTTCCGAATAGCCTGAAAGACCTCTGGATTTTCCTGCTGAATATAGGTCCACAGCTCCCGTTTTTTGGCCAGATGCTCCGCTGTTCCAGCTCGATTGAGCAAGGCACTGGAAATAACTGTCGTAATCTCAATATGATTCAGCAGGTATTCTCTCATTTTGGGGTGGCTTACTTTAGATAAATCAAGCTGGTCTACCAAGAGTCGATTGACCTTAAGTTGCTGGTCAATACGCTTAATCATCACTTGCTCGTTGACAGACTGATCCTCACGCCCAATCAAATAACGATAGAAATCAACAGGCAGATAGTACATGGTCTTGACCTGCTGAAGGGGGGTAAAGACAAAAAGATTATCGACATAAAAAGTATGTTCAGGCAGTTGGAACTGGCTCTCTCGCAACAAATCTGTCCGGTAAATCAGCGAGTGCATCATGATATACTGACCTTTTGAGAAATTTCCGACCTGGTCCCAGCCAAAAATCTGCTGGACAGGCAAGACTGACTCATAACTCATACTCTTCTTACGAGACTGACCTTCCTTTTCATAGACAAAATTGGTCACAAAGGCATCCACCTCTTGATCTTCACTCTCTAGTTCTTGCAAGGTTTCCAAAATTTTCAGATAAGCACGGGGATCCACCCAGTCATCACTATCAACTACTTTAAAATAACGACCAGAAGCTTCTGCCAAGCCACGATTGACAGCACCGCCATGGCCCTTATTTTCCTGATAAATGGCTCTAACGATGCTAGGATACTTGCGGGCTAAACGCTCAGCGATTTCCTGAGTCTGGTCCTGAGACCCATCATTGATAATCAAAATCTCAACTTGCTCACCACCAATCACTAGCGACTCCACACAGTAATGAAGATAGCCAGCGGCATTATAGCTAGGAATGGCGATAGACAATAACTTCATAATCTACTCCTTTAGGGGACTGATTTTTTCTTATACTCAATGAAAATCAAAGAGCAAACTAGCCGCAGGTTGCTCAAAGCACTGCTTTGAGGTTGCAGATAGAACTGACGAAGTCAGCTCAAAATACTGTTTTGAGGTTGTGGATAGAACTGACGAAGTCAGTAACCATACCTACGGCAAGGCGACGTTGACGTGGTTTGAAGAGATTTTCGAAGAGTATTACTCTCTCTTGTCACTTCTTTCTATTCTACCATAAAGTCCAGCTTTTGAAGGACTTTTACTAGAATACAAGAGTTGCTATCTCTATTTGCTATTTTGGACATCAAAAAAGAGGGGATCACCCTCCTTACGAATTTAACTCTGCCAAGTCATCTAGATACTGGTTGTTAATGACCGCCAAGATATAGGCATCTGCTTTCAAGAGGTCATTAGGACCAAACTGGACATCCAGCGGTGAATTTTCTTGTTCACGAAATCCTAGGACATTGAGGTTGTATTTGCCACGTAGATCCAGCTGGCTCAGGCTTTGACCTGCCCAAACACTAGGAATTTTCATCTCCACGATAGACACATTTTTGTCCAGCTGAAAGACATCAACATTGTTATGAAAGAGAATGGTCTGCGCTAGGGATTGCCCCATTTCATACTCAGGCGAGATCACCGAGTCGGCACCGATTTTTTCCAGTACCTTCTTGGCTGTCTGACTTTTGACCTTGGCAATAACCCTCGGCACACCCAAACTCTTACAGTGCATTACTGCAAGCACACTCGACTCCAGATTTTCCCCTGTTGCGACCACAACCGTATCACAGGTATCAATACCTGCAGTTCTGAGGAGTTCCTCATCTGTAATATCGCCCACAACTCCACGCGCCAAAACAGGTTCAAATTGATTGATGCGCTCGGCGTGGTCGTCAATGGCAATAATATTCATATCTTGCTTGGCGAGGGCCGTCAGGACACTACTCCCAAAAATCCCCAAGCCTAAAATTCCAATCGTACGATCTGACATCGTTCTTCCTTTCTTATCCAATGCTAATATCTGCTTTCATATACTGAATCAAATCTTTCTTATCAGGCTGGTAGTCAGCTAGACTAACCAGCAAGGTCAAGGGACCGATACGGCCAATAAACATGAGCACCATGACAATGCTAAGAGCTAGCTTGCCCAATTCTGGTGTCAGATTTGCCGTCACCCCAACTGTCGCAAGGGCTGAAATGGTCTCAAACATGAGGTAGATAAATCGCGGTGTTCCTTCTGCCGTAATTCCCAACAACATCAAGCCCAACAAGAAGGTCATCAAAAAGATAATGAAGACACTAAAGGATTTTTGGACTGTTCGAGCCTCAATGGTTCTCTGCGCAACATTGGCATGAGGCAAGCCCAGCAATTCACTACGCGCAAAGACCAACAAGACAAAGAAAGTCGTAATCTTGAGCCCCCCAGCCGTCCCTCCAGGCGCTCCACCCAGAAACATCTGTAGGATATAGATAAACAAGGTCACAGGTCGAGCTTGAGTATAGTCAATAGAAGCAAAACCGGCCGTTCTCATGCTGACGGTTTGGAAAAAGCTGACCAGCACTTTCTCTGGCACACTGAGATTGCCAATGGTTCCTGGATTGTGCCACTCCGTAAAGAGTGTGGATACTGTCCCAAACAGCAAAATCCCTGCAGTCAAGAAGAGGACTAGTTTGGTGTGGAAACGCAGACGGCGTTTTTTCTTCTTGTCAAACTGGGTTGCCAAGTCAAACCAGACCATAAAGCCAAGACCACCTGTGATAATCAAGCCAGCAATAACCAGATTGATTAAGGGATCCGTCTGAAAAGCCACTAAACTGCTACTGCCGAAATTATCAAAACCAGCATTACAAAAGGCTGAAATGGCTAAAAAGATAGAGGTAAAAATGCCTCGTCCCCAGCCGAACTCAGGAATAAAACGAAAACTTAGCAGGAAGGCGCCCAAGCCCTCCACCAGAAAAGTCGTCAAAAAGATGGAACGCATAAAGGCCTTCAGCGACCGAGTCTCCCCATAACTAAAACTCTCCTGAATGGTTTCACGACTGCGAAGACTGAGCTTTTGCTTCCCCTGAATATAAAAGACCCCGATAAAGGTCATGAGCCCCAGACCACCAATCTGTATCAAAAGCATACAAATCAACTGCCCCCAGACATTATAGGTAGTAGCCACTGGTTGCGTAAAAAGGCCAGTCACACAGACCATGGACACCGTCGTAAAAAGATGGTCAAAATAAGTAGCCTGCGAACCACTCGCCTGAACAAAAGGCAAACTCAAAAGAAGAGAGCCTATCAAAATAACTCCAGCGAAACTCAGAAAAATTCGACGAGCGGGCGAAAGTCCGCCCAAGGCTCTTTCAATTTTTTTAACAAATAATTTGAATAACATACATCCATTGTACCATAAAAAGAAGGAGAGTAGCTATATCTGAGAAGTTATCTCAAGGCAGAGTTCCAAGGCCTTCTCGAAAGCTTCTGAACCCCAGTCACGACTATCGTACTGGTCCAAGTCTGCTAAGGAATCAGCTGTGAACAACAATTCTCCCCAGAGAACCCCACGCAGTTGGGCTACTGCCGCAAGCGCAGAACACTCCATCTCCACAACAGCACAGCCTTCTTCCTTGCGATAGGCCACCTTTTCAGCCGTTTCTCGGTAAAAACCGTCTGTCGTCCAGGTCACGACTTCTTCATAAGGAATCCCTCTGGCTTCCAAAACTTGCTCAATGGCAGCAATAGCCTCTGCCTGAATTTCCATATAACGAGAAGCTGCCACATAGTGATAACTAGCTCCTTCATCTCGCAGAGCGCGAACAGGGACTAGAAAGGCGTTTTCTTCTATATCAGCTAGCACACCACAGGTTCCAGTGGAAATAATCTGCTCCACACCATAGCCAATCAACCAATCCATAAACTGGGCTGCTGGAGCGGAGCCAACAGGTGCCTGAGCCAGACAAATTCCCTCGCCCTTGTAGTTAACGACATAGACTGGATAGGTCTTGGTGGCTGAAACGAATTCGCCGACACAGTCCGCCCCTACTTCCCTAGCATAGCGGTCAATCTCCTCACCTAAAAAAGCATAGACACACTTCTTTGGCAAGTGCAAGTCCAGCCCCTCGTGATTAGGCATGATAACCGCCTGAGGATTGTCATCAAACTCTAAAATAGGAATCGCATGTTTCTGAATCATAACCCACCTCCTCTAATTTTGTACTATTGTATCAAAAGATGGCAAAGTGTCAAGGAATTCTCTTTAGCAAGCCAGAAATCTCCTCTTCCATACACTTGAGAAATCGTTGCACCGCTGGAGAAGTCGGTTTCTGTTTTGGCAAAGTGATTGAGGACTTATGAAGAATACCAAATCCAACAATCATGACCACCCGTCAAACGGGTGGTTTGTCCCAGGGCTATAAGCCCAAATTACCAGCCAGCGCCTAAAGACGCTGGCTTTCACTTTGTTCAAGCCTCATTGCTCTTGACTCGTCACTTGCCTCTCAAAGAGGCTTTAGTATTACTTACCACTATCCCTAAAGGGATCCTCATATTCTTTTACACTTAATTTATCTA
>JAGZLW010000048.1 GCA_018364455.1 Streptococcus mitis
AGAGGAATTGCTCCTCCATCCACATCCATCAACTCTTCTTCTGTAAGAGCTACAAAGTTCTGTTCCATTTTGTCAAAATTTGTCATCTTTTTTCTCCTCTTGTTCTATTTTTTCTAAATCTTATCTTCTAAAAAATGGGGTTCCAATAAATACACCGCGTAGCAATAGACCTGTAATTAGACCCCGTTGATAACTTTCCTTGCTACCACCCACCAGCAAAGCTAAGTCGCTTTCCTTTAATACCTCAACAGTATACTTATCATTCATTTCATTCATCGCTTATCCTCCTAAAAACCTAAACCCCTACGAAATCCAAGGTACCAATCTGCAAGGGTCTTCGCCCAACTTTCTCCACCTTGAATATCGGTCAATTCTTCCGAAGTTAGCTCAACAAATCCATAGTAATGTTCTTTCATTATTTTATTCCTTCCTTTTCCTCTTACTTATCTATTCGAAAAAAATTTCGAAAATGTACAACTAAATCAAATTTTATTTAAAAAATAATTTAATGAACCACGGATAAAAGATTGGTAGATACATAAACCAGGCTCCTTTCTTTTCCTCTTACTTATCTATTCGAAAAAAATTTCGAAAATGTACAACTAAATTAAATTTTATTTCAAAAATAATTTAATATACCATGAATAGAAAATTGGTAGATACATGAACTAGGCTCCTTTCCTTTTCCTCTTACTTATCTATTCGAAAAACAATTCGAAAATGTACAACTAAATTAAATTTATTTAAAAAATAACTCAGTGAACCATGGGTAGAACATTGATATAAACATGAACTAGGCTCCTTTCCTTTTCCTCTTACTTATCTATTCGAAAAAAAGTCAAAAAAATAAGAATATCAGAAAATTTTCCGACATTCTTATTGATAAACTCATCCAAGTCTAACAGATATTAGACATTGAGATGTTTTTTAAGTGTTCTTCTGGCTGTTCGCGATACGGGGAAGTGCAAGCCTTCTAACAAGGTCACTTCTGTGGCAGTCATCTCTTCAATTGCCTGTAAACTGACTAAAGTATTGCGATTTGCATAGACAAAGTAATCTTTTTCAGCCTTAGTAGCGATATCCTTGAGACTACCATAAATGGTCTTGATAGAATGATTGGCATAATAGACCTTGATACGGTGGGATTCTACTGAGGTTTCAAAGGCTAAAATCTCATGGTAGGGCAGAGTGAATCCCCGTCTTCCCTCAAAACTATAGGTAAAGAGACGCATATTTTCCCTCTTATCTACTGCCAGTACATAGTCCAGACAGCGCTCCAACTGATGACGGTAATCCTCCTCTGGCTGATCCTTGGAAATAAAATCCAAGGCAGACAAGTGGTAACGAAAAGCTAGAGGCAAGGCCTCCGAGTGCGTGGACACAAAGACAATGCTTGTAAAGGGATCTCGCTCCCGAATCTGTTGAGCAACCTGAAAGCCCCGTTCACGCTCTCCATCAATCTCTAAATCTAATAAATAGAGCTGGTAATGGTCAAAATACTGAGAATACTTTTCAACATCTCCATAGCTTTTGGCAATATCAATTTCCAATCTCAAATTGCGAGAGCGACCGATATCTAGTAAAGTCTGCTCTATCCGTCCTTGCTGGACTCTATCGTCTTCCAAAACTAAAATTCTCATTCCTCTCCCCCTCGTTTCTCATCCTTAAATGGCAATTCTAAATCTTGTCTAAAAGTCGTCTCTCCTAGCTGGGTATCTAAGTTTAAATCATAATGAAAAACCATATCCTCCAAGGTCGCTAAACCCAGTCCACTGTGGTTTCCCTTGGTAGAGTATCCCTTTTGACTGAGAATGCTGGGATTTAGTTCTTCCTTCTTACGAGTGTTTTCAATGATAAAACGGACACTCCTATCACTTGCCAACAAAGCAACCCTAATCTGCGGATTTTCCGCCTCACTGGCTGCCTCTAAGGCATTTGTCGTGAGGATAGAGAGGATACGGATAGCCTCCAACATAGGCAAAGCCAGCTCTTCGACAACCCCCACCGTCTCCAAACTAAAATGAATTCCCTGATTATCTGCCACAATCATGGCTTTTGCCAAGGTATTACGAATGGCTATGTCATGGATATTGTGAAGATTAAAGGCCGTGTAGTCCGCCTTTCTCAGCTTTTCATTGGTCTTCAGAAAGACATCTTGATAAATGGTAGACACCTCAGCCATATCTTGATTCGCTATGGCAGGCTCCATGCTAGCGACAATCCCTGCAAAATCATGACGGAAACCTCGAACCTCATCATAGAGATGACCCAACTTATCCACCATCCCTTGCAAGGAACGATTTTCTTCTTCCTGTCTCTGAATGGTCTGCTCATCACGATAAACCTGCTCTAAGTGTCTGATATAAAAGAGCCAGGAGAAAAAGAGAATGAAAATCAGGAGAGAAATGGTCGTGTCAAAGCGAACGTAAAAAGAACTATTTCTATTGGTCATGAACGAAGAGAATATCCTAAATCCAGTCAGAGGTAGGATAATGAAAAAGCTCTTACGATAGTGGGTTTTAAAAGTATCTGAAAAGAATAAATCCAAATCCAAAGACCAACGCTTCATAATTTTACAACATAGAAAGATTGATAATAAATCAAATATAGATATATATAAAGTAGAAAACGAATCTACGAAACAACAATGCTCACCAGATAATACACGAATCCAAATTGTCAAAAATAAATAACGAATACTTTGAAAGAAGAGAAAAAGATACAGAGAAAGAAAAAGAGATTCCCCTTTTCCCTTGTGCAATACTAATAAAAAAATACAGTAAAAGTAGATAAGAACTCCTATATGAAATAATTCTCCAAATGTTTGACGAGCAGATAAACTAATTAAAAATATAAGTATCCAATAACGTTTTTTATAAAATTCTGGGGAAATTTGAGCACCCAAATAAATAGTAGGCACTATGGTTGAAACGACTACCAACAGTAGATATATCACAGAAAATAAGAATTCTAAAATAAGCATAAATAAATCTAATCTCTAACTAATACTGTGAATTTAAGCAACGTGTCTACCCGTACCAAATAATTTATTGCACCATTTTACAGTATCTTCAAAAATCCCTCCACCATTCACTTCCTCCAAAACCTCTGGAGTTAACTCTTCAAATTGTTCCAATTCTACAAATGTATTTTTCATTTCCATGACAGACTCCTTTTCATTATTTTATAGATAACTCTATCCCCTGCTCCATCTACAAAAGGCTTTAGTTTCCTTTTAAAATACAAGAAATCTAAAGCCTCCTGAAAATGGTATATTGGTTAGAGCGTTAACGATTAGTTGTGAAGATGTTATTTTTATTTAACCACAACCACTTTATAATATTCGTTTGAGTGTGGAGATTCAATCTTAATTTTTTCACCGTATAAACCATCGATTTCTTTATCCAGATAATCTGAAACTCCTGATGGCAAGCGTTTCATCTTAAGAATTTCACCAGATTGATCCGCATAGGCTAGGAAGTGATAGTGGGTTGTAGCCATACCATCATCAATTAATACAAAGTAACCTGTTTTGAGCTTACCTTGCTCATTTTCTAAATAGTATAGTTTATTGTTATTGATTGTAAAGTGGGTAGCTCCAAGACGAAGTCGTGCACCTGGATTTTCTAAATAGACATCATTGCCAACTTTTTTAATCTCTGAATAGGTTGTCATTGCTGGGATATTAACCACACGATGTCCATTTTCATCAAAGTAGTAGCGATTTGGTAAGTTTTGGAAGTTCTGTACAACTGCCTTAGGATCAATTTCTTGTCCTTCTTCTTTATTATCCACTAAAGCTAAGGTAGTATTTGCAACCTCATCTCCATATTTATTAGAAAACTTCTTGAACTCTGGTCTGATATACCAAGCATTTTTTTCAATAATAACATCGTCACCTTTAGCATTTAGCAAATATTCTTGCCCATCTCCAAGTTTGACAATATCATGAATACTGTATCCAGCATCTTTTCTATTTGCTAGATAGCCATCCTTACCAATAACATAACTTTCCCCATCACTGGCTGGGACAGCTCTATCTGCGACCATAGCACCTGATTTTTCAAAGTAAGACCATTTACCATTTGGAGTCGCCCATCCTGTTGCCATAGCGCCACTGTCTTTGAGGTAATACCATGTAGATCCTTCTTTGTACCAACCTGTACGCATAGCACCACTATTTGCTAGTGAGTACCATGTATTTCCTTCCTTGTACCAGCCAGTACGCATGGCGCCACTATCTGCTAGAGAATACCAAGTATTGCCGTCTTTGAGCCAACCTGTCTGCATTTTACCAGTGCTGTCGAAGTGATACCAAGAGCCAGCATTTTGTACCCATTTATCCTTAGCTAGACTGCCATCTTGAGAAAGATTCCAGTCAGCACCATTTTTAACCCAAGTATCTGCAGCCTGTACTTGGTTGATAGACAAAAGCAGACCAGCACCTGCAAGCAAACCAAGAGTAAGTAATTTAGATTTTTTCATAGCCATTTCCTCCTTTATTGAATAGCTATAGGAGGGTTTCCCCTCTTTATTTAGCTATATTCTAATACTTTTCATAATCAAAGTCAATAATATTGTGAAAAATTAGACAATATTACCAATATCTACGAATTGTATTTTGAGTAATACCATATTGATCCATATAAGAAACATATTGACCTGGATACGGAGCATGAACTACCTGTCCGCCACCAACATAAATACCTACATGGTCATTTGTCCCTTCACTATTATACAAAATTAAATCTCCAGCTTGTTGAGAACCATTACTTACATAACTTCCTCCTGTTGCTTGACCATAGGTCACTCTAGGAATACTAATATCGAACTTAGCATGAATGGCCATCGTAAATCCTGAGCAATCTACGCCACTATTCAAATCTGCCCCACCCCAAACATATGGGATTTTTCCTACAAATGTCTTTGCATATTCACCAAGAGCTTGCCCACGATTTTCTACCCATACACCACTTTCTCTAAAGAAATATGGTGTACCATTCACACGTTGATAACCAGTGACCATAGCACCACTAGCAGATAAGTAGTAATAATTGCCATCAGGTTGAATCCAAGTATTTTCTTTCATCCATCCTTGGTCATCAAAATAGTACCACTTGCCATCTAATTGTTCCCAATTTTTAGCATAACCACCTGAACCGTATTTAAACCACCATTTACCATTGGTTTGCATCCATGTTCCTTTAGGATCACGATATTGATTGAAAGCTTTCTTCTCTTGATTGCCCTCTGCTTGAGTTTCTTTATCTTCAAAACCAATCAATTTTACTTGATCAGCTTCTTCAGCTTTTATCTTGCCTTGATTAACTAATTGAGCAATCGCTTCTTTCTCACTTGCTGATGGGGAATCAGCATAGGCTACCGTAGTATTTGCTAGGAGAACGCCTCCTGCAAGAACTAACAAACTAGAATAAAGATATTTTTTCATGACAAAAATCCTTTCTTTTTCTCCTTTTTGGAGATTGATTTTTTCTGACTCTATTATATCCCTTATTTCTCCTCAGATTTCTACTGTCCCTAGAAAGACTAAATCTGTTCCTAAACGGTCACTTGAACCAAAGAAAAATTCCAAAGCAAATGCCTTGGAACTTCTTATCTTTATTTTGCTTGAATGATTTTAACCACATCTCCTACACTTTGGAGTCGGTCAATTTCCTCATCGCTGATTTCGATATTAAATTCATCTTCCAGTGTCAAGATAAACTCCATCAAGTCAACTGAGTCAGCATCCAAATCGTCTTTCAGACTCAAGGATTCTGTCACGACAAAGTCCTCTCCCTGTCGCTCTTGGACAATGGTCACAATACGGTCAAAAATTTCTTTTTCTGTCATCTCTTTTATTCTCCTGAAAATTCACGCGCAGTCTGGGCAACTACGTCTGTTTCTAGCATGGTACGAATTTGGCGAATCGTACTATAGACAGCCTTGGCATCACTTGAACCATGAGTCTTGACAACAGGTGCCTTGACACCAAACAAGACCGCTCCACCAACATCTGAGTAGTTGAGCTGTTTTTTCAAACCTCTGAGGCTATCCTTGAGAAGGAGTGCGCCTAGTTTCGCTCGAAGACCACCACCTGTAATAGCAGTCTTGAGCAAGCCCATGATTCCCATGGCTGTCCCTTCAATGGATTTGAGCACAGCGTTTCCCGTGAAACCATCTGCCACGACAACATCCGCAACGCCATTCATCAAATCACGTGCTTCCACGTTTCCGATAAAGTTCAAACTTTCATCAGCCGCCAGTAATTCATAAGTTTCCTTACGAAGCGGGTCGCCCTTACTACTCTCTGTTCCGTTATTGAGCAAGCCAACGCGTGGTTGCGCAATGCCACGAACATTTTTAGCATAGAAGGAGCCTAGAACCGCATATTGATGGAGGTGCTGGGCTGTATTTTCCGCATTAGCACCAAGGTCAAGCATGTCAAAACCTTTCCCATCTACAGTCGGCAAAGTCGACATAAGCCCAGGACGGTCAATATTCTTGATACGACCCACGATGAAAAATCCTGCTGCTAGTAAAGCACCTGTATTCCCAGCTGAGAGAACAGCGTCTGCTTCGCCGTCTTTGACAGCCTTGGCCGCCAATACCATACTGGCATTTTTCTTCTTCCGAATTGCTCTCGTAGGTTCATCGTCTGAATCAATCTTCTCATCCGTATGGATAATGCTGACGCGCTCTGTCGCTGTCAGATATTGCTTGATTTTAGCTTCATCTCCGTAGAGTTGAACCTCGATATCTGAAAAGTCAGCTAGGGCTTGATTGACACCCTCAACGATGGCCTGAGGTGCGTAATCGCCCCCCATGGCATCTACTGCGATTTTTTTCATTTCTTTTCCTCTTTTAGTAATTGTCCCCAGTCTGCTAGGGAATCAATAAATTTCTTTGATTTTAGGTGAATCCCAACGTACTCTTCGTAGAGTTTATCCATAAATTGGCGTAAGTCTTGCTTGATTTCAGTCTTGAGCGAAATGGTCTCCAAGGTCTCAAAATCAATAGCTTGAAACTGATTGAGCAGATAGGGGATATTGGGATTGAGATGGCAACGTCTCTCATCCTCTTGATAATGCTCTGGACAGAGACAGGCTCCATATTTGAAAGAAAAGTCAAAAGCCTGACCAACCCGATGGCAAAAGACACACTCATTAAAATTGAGGCTGATCCCAAATCGAGTCAAGATTTGGATTTCAAAAATATTAGTCAAAACCTGATAATCCAAGCCAGCTTCCATCAACTCCAAAGTCTTTTGCAAAAAAGCAAACAAGGGGGCATCTTGCTGATTGTCCTGCAAACTAGCATCTGCAAGAGCTGCTACGTAGGTCGCATAGGCCATGACAAAGAGATCACTATTAATCTTGGGAAAGGTCATCACCTCATGATAGTCCTCAATGTAGCTAAGCCCATCATCATTGATTCGCAAGAGAAATCGTGCCAGCACCAAGGGCTGAATAACTGGAGCCAGCTTGGACTGACCAGCGTGTTTGACGAAAAACATCCGTTTGCCAGCCTGCTCTGTAAAAATCTTGACGAGCTTGTCATCCTCACGAAAGTTGCGATTGTAGAGCACCAAGCCTTGACTCGTGATAGACTGAATCATGCTTCTCTCATGTACTCCTCAAGTCGTTTCATAGCTTCTTTGATAGTCTCCATGCTGGCTGCATAAGACAGGCGAACATAACCTTCTCCATAACGCCCAAAGGCAGCTCCAGGGATAAAGGCAACGGCCTTCTTCTGAGCAAAATCCTTTAGAAAAGCAAAGGAATCTTGATTGTAGCCCGCTGGAATCTTAGCAAAGATATAGAAGGCACCGTCTGGTTTGATAATCTCAAAACCAAGAGCAGTCATTTTCTCGATAATATAGTCCCGACGCTGAATGTATTCCTTCTTCATAGGCTCCGCATCGTTTTTACCAGCTGTCAAGGCTTCCACCGCAGCATGTTGAGCCATGGTATTTGCAGCAGTAACCAAGTACTGGTGACTCTTGATTAACTGGGCTGTGAAGGCCACAGGAGCAAAAATCAGACCCAAACGCCAACCGGTCATGGCATGCGATTTAGATAGACCATTGATAATAATAGCCTGATCTCTCAACATGGTTCCCAGAGACACATGGGCTTCGCCTGTGTAGGTCAATTCTGAGTAAACCTCATCACAGACAACAAAAATTTCGTACTTGCGTAAAACAGCTGCCAAGGCCTCCAATTGTTCCCGACTATAGGTAATTCCTGTAGGATTAGCTGGATAGTTAAGAATAACCGCCTTGAGCTTGTCACCCTGCTCCAAAATGGCCTTCTCCAACATTTCAGGAGTCAAGACAAACCCATTTTCAGTTGTATCAATCTCGACAATCTCTGCCCCAACTAGATTGACAATCGGTTCATAACCCGGATAAGCAGGAGCTGGCAAGAGCACCTTGTCTCCCTCTTCCAAAATAGCCGTCAAAGTAGCAGATAAAGCCTCTGTCGCCCCAATTGTAACCAAGATTTCATTTTCAGGAGCATAGTCCAGTTGGTACTTTTCCTTAACAAAGTCACTGGCCGCCTGACGTAGAGTCAGCAGACCACTCATCCCTGTATAGTAGGATTGGTTCTGATCAATCGCTCGCTTGGCCGCCTCCTTGACATGATCTGGCGTTGTAAAATCAGGTTCCCCCAAGGTCAAACGCAAGACCCCAGGAATCTCCGAAATAGCCTGGTCAAACTGACGAATCAACGAAACTTGAATCTTATCTAACTGTTTATTAAAGCGCTTAGTTAAGTCCATAGATACCTCCTACTTTCAAAACGTATCTCTATTATACTACAAAAGCCCCCCGACCGCAAAAATACATGATAGAATAGCTTTCCACTTTCTATTTTACTTTTCCTGTTTATAGGTCTATAATAGTAACAGATTCTATTTGGAGGTTTTTATGTCATTTCTATCAAAAAATGGAGCAGGCATCTTTGCCTGCCTTCTCATTTCTATCGTATCTTGGTACTTAGGAGGATTCTTCCCTGTTATTGGCGCGCCCGTTTTTGCCATTTTCATAGGCATGCTCCTACATCCCTTTCTCTCGTCCTATAAACAACTGGATGCTGGGTTGACCTTTAGTTCTAAAAAATTGCTCCAATATGCCGTTGTCTTGCTTGGTTTTGGTCTCAATATCTCGCAGGTCTTCGCAGTTGGCCAATCTTCGCTCCCTGTCATCCTGTCCACTATCTCAATAGCTCTGATTATTGCCTACTTCTTCCAGCGCTTCTTTGCACTGGATACAAAACTGGCTACCTTGGTTGGAGTAGGTTCTTCCATCTGTGGGGGTTCTGCCATTGCGGCGACAGCGCCTGTTATTGATGCTAAGGAAAAGGAAGTAGCCCAAGCCATTTCCGTTATCTTTTTCTTCAATGTCTTGGCTGCGCTCATCTTTCCAACCCTCGGCACCTGGCTTCATCTATCCAATGAAGGCTTCGCCCTCTTTGCAGGGACTGCGGTCAACGACACTTCCTCTGTAACGGCTGCCGCCAGCGCTTGGGACAGTCTTTACCAAAGCAATACCCTCGAGTCTGCAACCATTGTTAAACTCACACGTACTTTGGCCATTATCCCTATCACGCTCTTTCTATCCTACTGGCAAAGTCGCCAACAAGAAAACAAGCAAAGCCTACAACTGAAAAAAGTCTTCCCACTTTTTATCCTTTACTTTATCCTTGCCTCTCTCCTCACTACACTACTCACCTCTCTAGGTGTGTCCAGTAGTTTCTTTACCCCTCTCAAACAACTCTCTAAATTCCTTATTGTCATGGCCATGAGTGCTATCGGTCTCAAAACCAATCTGGTCGCTATGGTCAAATCCAGTGGAAAATCCATTGTTCTCGGAGCTATTTGCTGGATTGCCATCATCCTCACTAGTCTTGGTATGCAGACCCTTATCGGCATTTTCTAATACAAAAGGTAGCCCTCCAGCTACCTTTTTCTTATGCTTCCTCAATCAAGCGTGTATGCTCTCTCTTGATGCAACGATTCATCACGATATCGTCACATCCACCAGCACGCAAAATCTCTTCCGCTTCTAGACTTTCAAGGCCTAGCTGTGCCCAAAAAATCTTGGCATCAGCCTCGAGAAAATCACGCGCCACATCTGGCAAAAACTCACTGCGACGGTAAACATTGACAATATCTACAGGAAAAGGAATCTCTGCTAGGCTAGCATAAGCCTTTTCATCCAAGATTTCGCCACCTGCCGCCTTGGGATTGACTGGGATAATTTTATAACCCCGAGTCTGCATTTCCTTGGTCACTCGATTGCTAGTTGTTTCTTCACGGTCTGACAAGCCCACCACAGCAAGGGTTTTACTCGTTGCGAGATACTGACGAATCACGCCATCACTTGGATTGATAAATTCTTGACTCATAGAAATCCTCCTTTTTCATCAGTATAGCACATTTTGAAAAGGCTTGCATAATTCTACTACAAAAAAGGAGGACTAGCCCCCTTTTTATTTAGCCTCGTACCAGGTTGCCCCTTCATTTTCATCTGCGATGAGGGGAACACTGAGTTGAATGGCTTCTTCCATGGTTTGTTTCACTAATTTTTTCATCTCTGCCAGCTCCGATTTAGGCACTTCAAGGACGATTTCATCGTGCACTTGCAGAAGCATCTTAGTCTGATAACCACCTGCAACTAAGGCTTTATCTAGCTGAATCATAGCAATCTTGAGAATATCTGCTGCCGAACCCTGGATAGGTGAGTTGATGGCCGTTCGCTCTGCAAAACCACGAATATTGAAGTTGCGCGAATTGATATCTGGCAACTCACGACGACGCTTGAAGAGGGTCTCTACATAGCCCTTATCACGCGCCTCACGCACCACTTCATCCATGTAGTTTTTAATACCTGGGAAGCGTTCAAAGTAGGTATCAATGTAGGCCTTGGCCTCCTTACGGCTAATACCCAGATTATTAGACAAGCCAAAGTCTGAAATCCCGTAAACCACTCCAAAGTTAACTGCTTTGGCATTTCGACGGTCGTTTGCAGTCACATCCTCAGGACGCTCAATGCCAAAGACCCTCATGGCTGTCGAAGTATGGATATCTGCCCCCTCTTGGAAGGCCTTAATCAAGTGCTCATCCTTAGAGATATGCGCCAAAACGCGCAATTCAATCTGTGAGTAGTCCGAACTAAGTAGTACACTATCCTCCCACTCTGGCACAAAAGCCTTACGAATGAGACGGCCCTGCTCCAAACGCACAGGAATGTTTTGCAAGTTTGGATCCACACTAGACAGACGCCCAGTCTGGGTCAAATCCTGCACATAGCGAGTATGAATCTTGCCATCAGCCAAAATCCAGTCCTGCAAGCCAATCACATAAGTCGATTGAATCTTAGCAATCTGACGGTAGTCGAGAATTTTCTTAACAATCGGAGCAATAGGAGCAAGGCGCTCCAACACATCCACCGCTGTCGAGTATCCAGTCTTGGTTTTCTTAGTGTACTCTAGAGGAAGTCCCAACTTTTCAAAAAGAAGCACACCCAACTGCTTAGGCGAGTTGATATTAAACTCCTCACCAGCCAGTTCGTAAATCTCCTGAGTCAGTTTTTCAATAACAAGCTCATTTTCAGCCTGCATCTCAAGCAAGGTCTCTTTCTTGACCGTAATCCCAGCAATTTCCATCTTGGCAAGGACAAAAGCCAGAGGTTGCTCCATATCATAAAGAAGCTCTAATTGACCATTTTCACTGAGTTTTTCAAGTAAAACAGGCTCTGTTTCGACCAAAACAGCAATCTTACGAGCCAAATGTTCCAAGAATTTCTCACGTGCAGGAATGGCTCTCTTGACACCCTTACCGTAGAAAGTTTCATCATCAACCAAATAAGTCTGACCATAAAGACTCGCGATGGTCGCAATTTCATTGTCCTCCACAGTCGAAAGGAGGTATTTAGCCAAACGGCTGTCAAAAGCAGGTGCCTGCAAATCCACACCCAAACGATGCAAGAGAACTTTAGCTTTCTTAAAGTCATAAACTCTCAAAGGTGTTTTTTCTAAAAAGTCCTTGAAAATCGGCTCTTGCAAAAGCTCAAGTTTATCTGTGGCATAGTTCTTATCCCCACAAGACCAGGCAAATCCAACCAAATCATCCGTATGATAATTCTCACCAAAAAGTTCAAAGTGGAAGATAGAGTCGGCCCTTAGCATGTCTTGACGGACTTGGTCAACGATAGTAAAGTCCAAACTCTCAGCCACATCAGCTGACGAAACATTTAAAGCCTGTTTGAGCTGTTTGAAGCCCATCTCATCGTAGAATTTCCCAAGATTTTCCACATCTGGACCACTATAGACCAAATCCTCCAAACAAATCTCAATCGGTGCCTTAGTATCAATGGTCGCCAGTGTTTTAGACAAAAAGGCCTGTTCCTTATCATTGATGAGATTTTCCTTCATCTTAGAAGCCTTCATCCCATCGATATTCTCGTAAATCCCCTCGAGTGAGCCATGCTCCAGCAAGAGCTTGATACCCGTCTTTTCGCCGATTTTAGTCACCCCAGGGATATTATCCGACTTATCTCCCATGAGCGCCTTGAGATCGATAAACTGAGTCGGTGTGAGCCCCATCTTTTCCATGAGATAGTCCGGCGTAAAAGCCTCAAACTCAGCAACACCTTTCTTGGAAATCTCAACCACCGTATGCTCATCCGTCAGCTGAATCAAGTCCTTGTCCCCACTGACAATGGTAATATCAAAACCATCTTGCTCAGCTAATTTATCTAGTGTCCCAATAATGTCATCCGCCTCATATTGAGCCAACTCATAGTGACGAATCCCCATATGATCCAGCAACTCACGAATGAAGGGAAATTGCTCACGAAACTCATCAGGAGTCTTAGCCCGACCACCCTTATAGTCCGCATACATCTCTGTACGGAAGGTCGTCTTTCCCGCATCAAAAGCCACCAAAATATGACTAGGTTCAACCCGCTCCAATAAATGGCTCAACATCAACTGAAAGCCATAAATCGCATTGGTATGCAAGCCAGCCGCATTCTTAAAACGGTCCAACTGCTGATAGAGCGCAAAAAACGCCCGAAAAGCAACAGAAGACCCATCAATCAATAATAATTTTTTCTTATCCATACACCCATTATAAAGGAAAGCAGGGAAAAATACCATTGGAAAGAGCCAGAGCAAGTATTTTTCAAACTTTTTCCGAATAAATAGATAGAGCCAGAGAATCTAGTAAACCTAGGTTTGAAAATGTGCTATAATGAAAGGAGAAAGAGTATGGCATTACGTCATCCGGGCATCAGCCCAACCAATGACTTGGTAGCTAAGAAAATCTTTAGCAATCCAGAAATCACTTGTCAATTTATTCGCGATATGTTGGATTTACCAGCCAAAAATGTA
>JAGZLW010000049.1 GCA_018364455.1 Streptococcus mitis
TCAAGCCTTACTTTCTCTTCTTCTATATCAAGTTATACAGCTGATTGAAGGAAACCTTATTTATCCTAGAGTTGTAGGTCAGTCTATTGGTTTGCCAGCTATTTTCACGCTTGCGGCTGCTAGTATTGGAGGCAATCTCTTTGGCTTACTTGGGATGATATTTTTTACACCGATATCTGCTGTTATCTATCGATTGGTTAAGGAATTTGTCGTTGCAAAGGAAAATCAGGTAGATTAAGAAAAACTAAATTTAATAAGATATACTGAGAAGAGAGTGAGAGATTCTCTTCTCTTTTATTTTTAAATACTTTTCTACAAAAAGCTATTAGACGTTAAAAAAAGCCTTGGTTTCAAGGCTTATTTCTGTTGATTTAGATGTGCCCCCTGCAGGGCTCGAACCTGCGCCCCATAGCTTAAGAGTCTACTGCTCTACCAACTGATCTAAGAAGGCAACAGAAAAAGCTGAGAATGTAACTTCCCAGCTTTTTTAATATGCCCAAAATGGCAGCTAGATTATTTACGAAAGGCATCAAGGATATAGGTGAAACCAACAATTAAAAATGCAAAGGCAACGACATAAACGACAAAGACACTTGTAGCTACTGGATTGAACAAAATCACTAGACCTAGTAAAAATGCAAGCAACGCTATCCACATGATATGGTTGCCAATAATAGGGAAAATCAATCCCAGACGATTGCCTTTAAAGAAAGCTATAATGGCTTCTACAATTAACCAAATTCCTAAAATAGTTGGAATGACAACTGGCAGCGTCACAAAGCCATAGGCAACGAGGTAAAGAGCTAAGAGAAGATTAACAATCCCTTGGAAAAGATGAGCTGGTGAGCGAAGCACTTTTGGTACAGAGAAATAGCCTAAAATAGCTGCTATAGAAGAAACCAGTAAACCAAATGCAATCCACCAGCTGTAAGCAACAAGATTAGCTACTGGGTTTGTAAATAGGAAAAGTCCTAAAAGGACAAAAACAACTCCTGCAAGGAATAGCGATAAACGATTAGAAAATTTCATTTCAATACCCCCTATATAGTATAGTATAGTTTGATAATAAAAATGTTATACACCTTTTTAGAGGAAATATCAATAAACAAAATGGAAAATTTGGAAGTTTCAGTCTGATTTATGAAAAGAAAATCAGTTTTTATTATTTTGAAAATAAAAAGAGAAGATAAAATTTGTCTTCTCTACATGAAAATATTGTATGGCATCAAAGCAAAAGTAACTGGCTTTACACTATTTGTAAAGATGTAATTTGATTCAAAAAGAAAAGATAGATTTAAAATGTGGGACAAATGATGGGGTAAATCAGTTATAGACAAGCAAAAAAAGGCTCTATAATATTTGTAGTGGGTAAATCCCCTATGGATATTATGGAGCCTATTTTGTGTAGAAAAAAAGTCCCATAAGATCTATAATGAAAAGCAACCAAACCATCATTAGAAAGAATCCTATGGAACAATTACATTTTATCATAAAACTTCTTGATATTAAAGACCCAAATATCCAAATTATAGATATCGTTAATAGGGATACACACAAGGAAATCTTCGCTAAACTGGACTATGAGGCTCCATCTTGTCCTGATTGCGAAAGCCTAATGAAGAAATATGACTTTCAAAAACCTTCTAAAATTCCTTACCTTGAAACGACTGGTATGCCTACTAGAATTCTCCTTAGAAAGCGCCGTTTTAAGTGCTATCAGTGCTCTAAAATGATGGTTGCTGAGACTTCCCTCGTCAAGAAGAATCACCAAATCCCTCGTATCATCAACCAAAAGATTACCCAGAAGCTGATTGAAAAGGCTTCCATGACCGACATTGCTCATCAGTTGTCTATTTCAACTTCAACTGTCATTCGCAAACTCAATGACTTCCGTTTTAAGCATGATTTTTCTCGTCTGCCTAAAATTATGTCCTGGGACGAATATACCTTCACTAAGGGAAAGATGAGCTTTCTTGCGCAAGATTTTGACAATCTCAATATCATCACTGTTCTTGAAGGTAGAACGCAGGCTGTCATCCGAAATCACTTTCTTCGATACGATAGAGCCGTCCGATGTCGCGTCAAAATCATTACTATGGATATGTTTAGCCCTTACTATGACTTGGCTAAACAGCTTTTTCCGTGTGCGTGTCCAAATCATGAATCAGTTTGAGCGAAAATCCCATGAATACAAGGCTATCAAGCGCTACTGGAAGCTCATCCAGCAGGATAGTCGTAAACTCAGTGATAAGCGTTTTTATCGCCCTACTTTTCGCATGCACTTAACCAATAAAGAGATTCTAGACAAGATTTTGACCTATTCAGAAGACTTAAAACACCACTACAATGTCTATCAACTCTTGCTTTTTCACTTTCAGAATAAGGAGTCTGAGAAATTCTTTGGACTCATTGAGGACAATCTTAAGCTGGTTCATCCTCTTTTTCAGACTGTTTTTAAAACCTTCCTCAAGGACAAAGAGAAAATTGTCAACGCTCTTCAATTCCCCTATTCAAACGCCAAACTGGAAGCGACCAATAATCTCATCAAACTTATCAAGCGCAATGCCTTTGGTTTTCGGAACTTTGAAAACTTCAAAAAACGGATTTTTATCGCTCTGAACATCAAAAAAGAAAGGACAAATTTCGTCCTTTCTCGAGCTTAGCTTTTCTTCAACCCACTACAGTTGACAAAGAGCCCAAAAAAAGCCTTGATTTACAAGGCTTTTTCCTGTTGTATTTAGATGCCCCCTACATGTAAATTAGCGTTAAAATAAGTTAAAATAAATAAGTAAAAAGCGATTAAATCAAGATATTATCACACGCTAGTTAGTATTGAAATTAAGGAAATTGACCAGTGGTTGACCAAATAAATTTTTAGTTTTTCCTGTAATTCCTAAGTTTAAAAAATCAATAATCACGATTTTTTATACATGGTTCGATACCGTGTTCGGCGCAATTGGTATAGTCCGATATGCATTCTCAAAAATGGTTTAAATAGCGTAGTCTTTTAAACTAGTTTTGTGAATCCAAAAAATCTTCCTACAAACGTAAGAAGATTTTTTTAATTATTCTATAATTGTATAATCTCCACTATCTAACAAGTCTATTACTTTTTGAACAAATTGAGTTGAAAGTAAATCTACTATATCAGCTCCATGAGTTTGAAAATTCTCATCTATTTCTTTGATTTCCAATTGAGTATTTTTTTCTACCCTTTCTTCTGTAATTGGGGTATGAAAACTATATTCACCGATTTCATAATACAAGAAATATAAATATTTTTTCTCACCTAAGCTATAATCAAAAAATTCAACTTCCTTATTTCTATCGTAGTCATAGTAACTATTTTCCCAAACAATATCATTTCTTTTTTCATTATATAGTTTTTCATAATTTTTTTGATAACTATAGACTCGTTGTCTTTTCTCACCTGCATACTGTTTATGAATTAATTTTGGACTGAAGTTTAATAATAAATCTTCTTTCATACTATAGTATTTTTCTTTCTGTTCTTTTGCATTTTCAATATTATTTTCTTTGTATCTATAGAATCCAGCTTGCTTATAATCTTCTATTTTATCTCGATAGTTTTTTGCTCTTTTATTAACAGAATATATACATTCTGCAATAATTTTATTTGTTATTTCTTTATTCTTAATTAAATCATTATATATCTTAGGAGTTCTCATTTTTTAATCCTCACATTATTTCTTTCTTTTAATATATTTTAACAAAAATCTTCCTATTTATGATAAGAAGATTTTTTTATTATTCTAATTTTTTCTACGTACTGTTACAAGTCCAAATGTTCCAAGAATTGCACCGAATACCAACATTGCAACACTTGATGACTCTCCAGTATTTGGTAATGATTTTGAACGTTCTACTCGTGAATATGTCACTTTTTCATCTGCACCTGCTTTAACAGCTGGAGCTGAATATGTTTGTTGTTTATCTTTTGTTTGTTCTTTATCTTTCGCAACAACATCTTCTTTAGCATCCAAAGCAACATCTTTACCTGATTGTGAAGCTGGTTTTGTTTTATCAACATTTTTTTCAGTATTTTCTGTAGGTAAAGTATTAGAATCTGAATCTACTCGAGGTACAGCAACAACAGTTCCATCTGGTAGAGTTGCAACTACATTTTCTTTAGCTTTGTTTTCTAAATCTAGCAACTTATCAAACTCTTCTTGGATTTCAGCTAATTTAGCTTGTTCAGCTTTCAATTTGACTGTAACTGCGTCTAATTTATCTTGTGCCAATTTTGCAGTAGATTTTGCTTGAGTCAATTTTGCTTCTAAATCAGCTACTTTTGCTTGTGCATCTGCAAGATTTTTATCTGCGTTTAGATAAGCACTCAATTCAGTTGCAATTGCTTTCGCATCTGACACCAATTGGTCTTTTCTGCATGGAGCTTCGATTGTTCAGCTTGAAGTGCAGTCAACTTGTTTTCTTCTGCTTGCAATTTTGCTTGCGCACTTGTAAGTGCTGTTTCAGCATCTTTTTGAGCAGTTTTAGCTGTAGCTAGTTCATCTTTAGCTGTTTCAAGAGCAGTTTGTTTTTCTGCTTGGCTTCTTGAAAAGTTTTCAACAGCTTCTTCAGCAGTTGCTTTACGTTCTTGTGCATTTTTCAAAGCAAGGTTTGCTAATTGCAAGTTCTTTTCAGCAACTTCTGTTTGAAGTGGACTAGCTGTTTTACTTGCCAATTCTTTTTCAGCGTCTGTTTTAGCTTCAAGTGCAGAAGCATATTTGCGTGAAGCTTCTGCTAATTCTGCTTTAGCATTTGTAAGAGCGGTTTGAGCTTGGCTGTTTTGTTTTTGTGCTTCAGCTAGTTTTGATTCGAGTTGGGCAAGTTCATTTGATTTAGAAACTGGAGTTCCTTCATTTGAAAATGCTACAATCATACGATGTTGACCATTGATATTAGCTACATCAATCCCAATATATTTTGCAAAGTTTAGGTTTGCACGAAGGTGTCCCCATCTGTATCTTTCATTTGAAACAGCATTATCAAGATATGTTGTGAACATTAAAGTGTTATAGACGGCTTGTTTTAATTCATACATATTTGAAATATCAGAGTTCATGAAGGAAATGTTTTCAACAGCATTTGCTACGTGACCATGAACAACTGGGTCTAATCCACGTTTTTCATATTTTTCAGCTTGTGTTGACGCTAAAGTGACAGCTTCTTTAGTTGTTGCTGTTTCTGATTGTACGTTAAATGAATTTTTAAATGCATTTCTGATTTGTTTCAATCCATTAACATAAAATTCTGAGATTTCAAGTTTTTGAGCTTCTGTCAAGTTATCAATATCAACTGGACGATTTAGATCAGCATTGTCATATTTAACGTTAGCATTTGATTGTTTAACAATGTTAGCAGAAGCTTGTAGAATGACACGACGTAAATCTTTTTTAATTGATTCATTTGTAGTTGCGTCATCTAATTTGACTAGCTGTGCGAATGTTACAACATTTGAAGACACACCAGCTGATTTCAATACATCTGCTGAAAATCCATTATACACATTTGATGGAATAGTGAATGTTGGATTTGGAATGTTCATTCCTTCAGATTTATTCAACTTAGCTTTTTCCGCATCCAATGCAGTTTGCTCTTCTTTTTCTTTAGACGCTGTAGCATCTGCTTTTTCTTGGATAGATTCAACTTTTGTTTTATCTGCGTCCATCATTTCTTTAGCTAATTTTAATGCATCATTTTTGACATTCACATTGTTTTCAGCTTGTTTGATGGCATCTGCGCGGTTGCTATCTGCTTTCTTAGCGGTTTCGACAGCTGTTGTTGCGCTTGAGATATTCGCATTGGCTTGTTCAATATCTTTTTCAGCTTGTGCAAGTGAGGCTTTTGCTTCACCAATTCCTGAACCATTTAGCGCGTCTTCAGCTGATTTTACATTAGCTTCTTTAGCGGTTACTGTTTTATCCGCTTCAGCTTTCTTACTTGTTGCGCTTGCAACGTTAGCTGTTTCACTTGCTACAGTTTCAGTTTGAGCTTTAATCGCTTCAATAGACGCTTCAGTTGCTTTTTGATTGGCTTCTTGAGCTTTTACATTGGCATCTTGTTTAGCTTTTGTAGCTGTGATATTTTCTTCTGTAGCATTGGCTTTAACAGCTTCTGCTGACTTCAAGTCCTCTTTAGCGCTTGTCAAAGCAGTTTCAGTAGTTGTAACAGCTTGGTTAGCAGAAGTAGCTTCAGCTTTTGCTGTTTCACTTTCAGCTTCAACTTGCTTAACAGTAGACGCTTGAGCATCAAGAGCAGGCTTGACATCAGAAGATTTCTTCACTTCTGGTTTTGCATCAGCTACAGGTTTAGAAACAAGAGCTGGTTCATTTACAGCAGTAGTGTCAACTGCTGTTGTAGTAGTTGCTTCCTGAGCAAATGCAGGTACACCAACAGACGCAAGCGCAATAGCTGTTGAGGTTGTTAGGGTTTTCAGTTTCTTCATCATTTTCTCCTTTGATGGCTGATAAAATGAGCTAATTTTTATAGTTTTACTACACTATTTTATCATTATATAGTGTAATATTCAACACTTATATACTATACAAGTGTAATTTGTACTACTTATTATTTATAATGTTTATCTTTAAAATAATAGTGAAGGTAAACAATTATGAATCAAAACAACTTACAAACTTTTATTGCAAAAAGAATTAGATATTTACGATTAACAAAAGGGCTAAGCCAAGAAAAACTTTCCGAATTAGCCGGCTTAGGCTCGAAACATATCCACAACATAGAAAATGAAAAATATAATTTTCAAATACAAACACTGAATAAAATACTTATAGCTCTTGAAGTAGATGAAAAAACATTTTTTAATTTCGGTTTTCCAGAAAAGAGTAAAGAAATTGAAAATATTATCAATCAACTTGAACAAATACCAGAACCACAAAAAACAGATATAATTGATGCAGTAGCAACCCTATTAAACAACATAAATAACCGCTAAGATTCACACATCCTAGCGGTTATTTTTTATTCATTTATTTTCTTTCCTTATAATATGCAGATTTATTGTGAGACGAATAACGTTCCTTCGCCCTGTAATATTCAAAACTAGATTCTCTATCATCATTAGCATCAACAATTGTTAAAAAATCACTGTCTTTTTGCCATTGTTCAATATCAATAGAAGTAAAAAATTTTTCAAATAAAGCTGTTAGCATGACATCTCGAATCTCTTCTTTTGAAATAGAACCAGCCCATGACCTAAAAACAGCTCTTTCATGCATATCCTTTAGCTCATCTTCTGTTGCTTCTTCAAAATAGTTTTCACTATCTATGTTGCTTTTATAATCTTTGAACTTATCAAAATCAAATCCGCTCTTCTTAACTAAATATCGTTCACACCGTTTCTCTAATCTATCAAGAATTTCATAATTGAATACCTTTGTTCTGTTTCGACCAAAAGTTTTAGAATTAGCTTTATCCCACTGTCCCATAGCTTCCAATTCTGTAACAAATTTTCTACGTAAACTTTTTTTAATATTTTTTGTTTCCTCAATTTGATACTTTTGTATCATGTCATCAATAAATTCAGATAATCTTTTTAGTTTTAAATTAGTCATTTTTTATTCCTTAACACTTTCTAATGTATATCGTACACATAAATTATATATCGTAAATATTGATTTGTCAAATTTAAAATACACATTTTATAGATTTTCGAAAAAATTATTGCTAGAATAGACTCATAAAGTTACTGCTCTCGTAGCAAAACTTTAAAATACTTTTTAACAAAGGGGGCCAATTATGGCATTTTTTAAACGCACAAATGGCTACAGTGCTAGCCTAGCAGAACAAGCTCTTTCAGATGAAGTTGTAAAATTGGTTGGTAAACAACTTGAGATTCAATATGAATTTGAAAAATCGGGCGAAATTGTCAACGGTAAAGAAAAAATGAAACGTACAGATAACATTCAAGGCTATCAAGTTTACGTTGCAAGTGATAATCACAATCCTTTTAAGGTCAAGTTTTTACCAGAAAATAAGCCAAATTTATCAAAATTCGAAATCGGAGATATTGTTGAATTTGAAGATTTAGAAGCTTTTGAAAACCAGTACGGACAACTTTATTTCAGGGCAAAAGATATTAAGAAGAAAGGAAAATAATGCATGGCTTTTTTAATGAATAAAAGCCAAAATCAGAAAGTGTCAGAAGCGGTTGTTTCTGACACTACTGAATTTGGTAAAAACAAATTCGAATTAGAACAATTTATTTTGAGAAATTTGAATAACGCTCTCAATATTAATGATGAATCATCTTATTTAAATTCATTTGATATTAAGGTTGCAAGCAATGATTCCGGCGTTTTTTACGTCCCAAATCTCCCTGTAAGTTATTCTTTAAGCAAAAAACTATACTTTGATATTTTTGCAATTTGCGCTGGCATACTCTACCCATTCAAGACTCTCTTACCACAGAATAATGCTTTTTTTGTTCCTTATGATACAAAAAATGAAAATCAAGCACGTGCATTTTTCTTTCCTTGGGTTGATGGGATTCCAACTCGGTTAAAGATTGATAATCTTTCATCTTTTATTAAAAAGAACGTGTCAGAAAATACTCTCCCAATTATGGCTAACAATATTTGTAATATCCCAATGAAAGCGGTGACAAGTTTGGCGGTGAGTGGAGCATCTGGTACAGGAAAGACTCATTTCTTACGTTATTTGATTAGTTGTCTAAAATCTTTCACAAATCAAATTATTTGCGTCGACCCTAAAATCGCTGATGTTTACTTACTAAGTAAGGAATTAGGTTTAGAAGT
The DNA here is from genome assembly GCA_018364455.1 of Streptococcus mitis. GTDB lineage: Bacteria > Bacillota > Bacilli > Lactobacillales > Streptococcaceae > Streptococcus > Streptococcus mitis_BR. The sequence goes on from JAGZLW010000049.1 coordinate 8,799, forward strand.
ATTAGCACCAACACATGGTTCAAACTTAAACAGTTTTATTACAGAGGTCAATGAATTGTTGGGTCGAATCATTAATAAGATATATGAACGGCAAAAAATATTATTAACAAATCCAAAAACTCAGTTTGAACGCATTTATATTGTTATTGATGAACTGTTGGCACTTGTTCAGGGGAGCTCTAAGCAGTCTCGTGAATCATTTGGGCAATTACTTGGGACGATTGCTCTTCTCGGCCGTCAGACCTCCATCTCACTCATTTTATGTAGCCAACGCTTTGATGCAACTGCATTTGGCGGTAATACAGCAGTACGTGAACAAATTAACTGTATCTTTATTTTAGGTGAGATAAATGCGAATACTTGTCAGTTTTTATTGCCCAACATCAATGTTGATAATATTGTAGTCCCACCTGGTATTGGTACAGGTATAGTCAAGTTTACAGATAGTGAACATCGAACGCATATTATGCCACTTCTAACCCCCTCTTATAACATCAGGAAGGAAGAAATCACATGACGAAATACTTTAATAAATACAATGTAGTTAATTTTACAATTTTTGTTTCTATTATATTTTTTATTTTAGAGCGTTTGGCTACATTTATCATTTTTCAAATACATATAGAAACATTTTTTTATTTTATTGTTTTTATATCAGTACTACGTTTAATTTCGAGTGTATCATTTATATTATTACTATTTATAATTAATATCGATTTTGCATTTAGAAATGCTGAATTTGATTATTTCAGAAATAGCATTAAGTCATATGTTGCGACGTGGCAAATGAGACGATTTTGTAGGCAGATAAATGTAGAGCCAACTTTGGAAGAATCTTCTCGCTACAGCAATTCAAAACAGGAAATTATCAGAAAAGCAAACCGTTCTCTATTGACATTAACTGTTGTTTACTATGAACAAAAAGCTGTTGCAACATGGACTTTTCCAGCGAATTGTGAAAGTTATAATATTATGGAAGAATTATTAGCACAGGCTAAAAGAGAATTAAATCAGTTAGATAGTAGATATTTATTTAATGATTTTATTAGATTAGAAAATAGTAGAACATTCAGCTCAACAGCATTTAGAAAAAAATAAAGGTGCGGTGTACTGCTACTGAAGGTAAGCAAGTACACCAGCACCATAAATTTAAAACAATTCACGTCTAATGAATAAGATTTTTATGTTGTGATGTGTCAAGAAAATATGATGTTTGTTTGGATGTGGATGCACGTTTTTCTCCGTCAGTGCATCCACATTCAAACCATATCACAACAACTCAAAATCAACACACACTCTCTATTTTGTGTCAAAATCAGGAAGGATTTTTATGAAGATTAATCAAAATGATAGAAAAAGAAAATTTTTTGGTCAAATTTCATTTGAATATGAACATAATGCAAATTTAAAATTAACTGAAAAAGATTTTCGTGAATCCGTTGTTCAACGTATTAAAGACTATTGTAAAAATGAAGATGATAGGTATCATATTATTTTTCATGATAAAGATTTAAAAGATGACGGAAGTTCAAAACCATTGCATGCCCATTTTTATATTGATTTCAAACATGCTCATACTTATTCATCTGTTTATAAAAGCTTATCAATTTCAAGAGAACAAAATTTAGAGTTTGTTCGTAGTTCGATAAAAGCATGTCGATATTTAACACATAGAAATGAACGTAATATGGAAGAACACAAATTCCCCTATGAGGTCAAAGAAGTCATTTCATCAGAAAATACAAACTATATCGATGATATCATGGGAAAAATCAAAAATCATAGCAAAGAAAAATCTGACAATGGTCTAGAAATAGACGATTATTGTTTAGAATTAAGCTATCTAATCTCAGAAGAAGGCTTACTTACAACTGAAGCAAAACAACAATTATTTGAGCAATTCACTCAACGGATAGCACAAAAAGCGTGGAATTCAAATAAAAGACAATTTGAGGAAAACAGACAAGAATTTATTCATAAGGAGTTTATTCGTATGAGTAAGGGCGAACGAAATCATACAGGTATTTATATTCAAGCTGAAGGAGGAACAGGAAAATCATATTTAGCACGCTTACTTGCAGAAGAACGTGATAGATTAGGAGCACATACCCCATCAATAAATAAAAAGCGTTTCGATTTAGGTTCTGGCTACAAAGGGGAAAAAACAATTGTAATCAATGAACTAGATGCAAGTTGTGGCATGACTTTTCGAGAGTTATTTCAGATACTAGAACCAGATTCAGCTACACAGTTAAGTTCACGGTTTAAAGATGCGTATATCATCAATGATTTAACAATTATCACAAATTCAGATAGTTATTGGGATTGGTGTGATTCGTGGTTTGGAAAGAAAAATAAAGAATATCATCAGCTAATGCGAAGAATTAGATTTGTAATTAAAATGATTCACGATGAAAAGAATAAGGTTATCAAAATTGAATTATGGAATTACACAGCAAAACGTGATTTAAAAGAAAAAGCAAAACAAGCATTTGAAAAATTACAGACGTATTCACTAAACAGTGTAGAAAATGAAGAAGAATTTCGAAAAATCGCTTCGGATATATTAGGAAGAATTAAGAAAGTAAAAAATATTGACAGCAAAAGAAAAGTTATCACTACAGACTCAACCGACCAAAGCGAGTGCAGTGATAACTAAAACTAGTGGAAATAATAAATACTATTTCTGCTTCTATTGTATCATAGAATAAGGAAAAATTATATGACAGATAAAATTTTAATCAAAATAGACAATTTAGAAGTACAGTTGCCTGCCTCTCATATCATAGTAGAAAAAGATGAATACCTCAACTTAAAAAACAAGGCTTCTCAGGGGAAGTATATGAGCTTATCCGAGGTTTTAGAGATGGTTTCAGTCTCTCGACCTTGGCTATTGGAACATGTTCTTTATCAACCTGCTATTCGCTCAAAAATCGATATTGATAAAAACAAAGATGGGTTTGTGAAATATCCAGACAGTCAGGGTGGACGGTACTATTTCTTAGCTAGTAAAACGAAACAATTTTTTGAAGAAAACTTTGCAGAAATCTTTAGTTTATGATACGATAATCAAGATAATATCTTGGTTATCGTCTTTTAGAAAGAGGTAATCATGTCAGTTTCATTCAGAAAACGAGGAAAAAAGAATTTATGGGATTATAGAATTTTTGATAAAAATAAAAAGGTGGTTGCTTCAAATTCAGGCTTTAAGACAAAAAGAGAAGCTGAAATTGAAGCGTTAGCTCTTGAGTTAAAATTGCTTAATGGTGCAATAATTGATAAAAATATTACATTCTATGCTCTATGGGAAAAGTGGCTAGAATTAACAGTTAAACCAATTGGAAAAGCGGAATCTACTTTCAATAAGCATCTAATACGTGGTAAATTCATTCAAGCATATTTCAAAGACAAACCAGCCTTAAAAATTAAAGCAAGCGAATATCAAGAATTTATTAATAAGTACGCTGAAACTAATAGCAGAGACAATGTTAGTAGAATGAATGCGGAAATTAGAAATGTGATTGTATTTGCGAAAAGAGATAAGCTTAATATCGAAGATTTTACTGAAGGAGTTATACTCTCAGGACGACCTCCACAAAAGCGAAGAGATGAAAAATATATTCATAGCTTTGAAGACTATCAAAAGTTAGTAACATATTTAGAAAGCAATCTTGATTTAACAACTTCAATCGTTCCACATTTACTATTAATTCAACTAAAAACGGGATTACGTGCAGGGGAAGTTGCAGGTCTCACATGGGATTGTGTATTGTGGGAAAGTTCAGAAATAAAAACATATCGCAGATATGATACTATAAAAAAACGTTGGACAAAACCCAAAACGGAAGATTCAGTTCGAACAGTTCCAATAGATGAAGATACATTAACAATTTTAAAGAAAATAAAACAAGAGCAATCTGTATTCATTGAAAATGAGATGATTACGAATAATGAAAATATGATTTTTATTGATTTGAATTATAATGTTGTAACAAATGCAGGAGTGAACAAGCATTTAAAACAAATTTTAAAGACCTTAAAAATTCATCCTCAAACTATGACAAGTACAGGTCTGAGACACACGTATTGTTCAACAATGTTAGCAATGGGTGTTGATATTTGGGCAGTTTCAAAATTAATGGGTCATAGAGATATTAAACAAATAACTGAAACTTATGGACATCTTATAAAAGAAAAAGCAGATATTGAAAATAACAAAGTTCGTGCTGTTTTGACGAGTTTAGTTAAAAAATAGAATTATTGACCAAAAGTTGACCAAATCAAAAAGAAACGTTGATTTAACAACGTTTCTAAACTATATACTATGCCCCCTACAGGGATCGAACCTGTGACCCACGGATTAAGAGTCCGCTGCTCTGCCAGCTGAGCTAAGGAGGCAAAGAAAAAAGCTGTATTGGTGCCGAAACTTCACGGTTTGTATTGAACCCGCGCAATTAAGCAGGTGGGCAACTCGCTCTAACTGAAGCTGTTTCCGTGTGAGACGGCCTACATGCTGTTAGAAGACTTTTGTTTCCCTAATAATACAAAAAATAGTCGGTCAACACTTAA
>JAGZLW010000050.1 GCA_018364455.1 Streptococcus mitis
TCATCTTTGTCACCCTCTGAGGATGCTACTTTTTCTTCAGACTTTTCCTTAGCTGATTCTTCATCTTCTGGGTCTGTTTCACTCTCCTGGTCCTCTGACTTCTCAGATTCTTCTCCCATTCGAGCTTGTCTTTCCTTTTCCTTCTCCTCAGCTAGGGCTGCCTCTTCTTCAGCCTTCTTTTTTAGGTATTCTTGGTTTCGTTTCTGCCATTCTGATAACTCTTTCAATTCTTCGAGGATTTCTTTGCCCTCATTTTTCTTATCTTTTGACATTTACTTTCCTTATGATAAATCGTTTTTCAATAGTTGATAAAAATCTGCTAGAGATTTCAATTCCTTAGAAGCCTTCATCTTGGCTTGGTAATCTTCCTTGTGGCTTAGTAAGTGAGACAGCTTCTCTTCCAAACTATCCAAGGTCAAATCGCTTTCTTGAAGCTCTTCTGCATAGCCTTTTTTTACAAAGTAAGCCGCATTTTCAATCTGGTCACCACGACTAGCTTCACGACCAAGTGGCACAATAACATGTAATTTTGCCATAGCCAAGAGCTCAAAAATCGTATTGGCACCACCTCGTGTCACAACAATATCAGCCAATTCCATCAAGGGTTGATAGAGATTAGTCACATAGTCAACACGAAAGAGATTTTGGCTCAACTCATTCAGGCTAGAATCTCCAGTTAAATTGATAATATTATAGCGTTCTGTCAGCTCTTTCTTATGGTCTGTCACCAATTGGTTAAAGACACGAGCACCTGCAGAACCACCGACAAACAATACAGTTGGCAATTTAGGATTAAAGTGGGTTTGGATATCCACCAATTCATCTGGTTCTGGATTTTTTTGATCTGAAACCTTGGTCACTGCTCCCACATGCTCGACCTTAGACAAACTTGAAGCTTGCTCAAAGGTTGAATACATCTTGGTCGCAAATTTATAGGCGATTTTATTGGCCAAGCCCATAGACAGGTCAGATTCGTGAATAAAGACAGGCACTCCTGATACACGCGCTGCGATAACAGGCGGTACAGAGACAAAGCCTCCCTTTGAAAAAAGTGCTTGTGGACGAAGTCGCAACATGATAAAGAGCGACTGGACAATTCCCCAACCAACTTTGAAGACATCCAGCATATTTTGCCAAGAGAAATAGCGACGCAATTTCCCAGTCGCAATGGAGTGGAAAGTGACATCTAAACCCGACTTGAGGATTTCTTGGTGTTCGATACCACGCTTGTCCCCGATATAGTGGACTTCCCAACCATCTTCGATGAACTTGGGCATTAACAAAAGGTTGAGGGTCACGTGTCCAACCGTCCCCCCACCTGTAAAGACAATTTTTTTCATATTATTCCTTTAACTCCGCTACTGTGTCGATAAAGAGGTCGCCACGTACTTCAAAGTTAGCATACATATCCCAGCTGGCATTGGCAGGACTGAGAAGAACCACGTCTCCTTGAGTCGCAAGTTCATAGGCCTTGCGGGTCGCATCAGCAATATCAGTCGCATCCACATAAGACACACCAGCCTTATCTGCTGCCCGTTTGACACGTTCTGCAGACTGACCGAGAATGACCATCTTCTTAAGTCCAGTAATGTCTGGAACCAATTCGTCAAACTCATTGCCACGGTCCAAACCACCTGCAATCAAAATGACCTTGCTGTTGTCAAATCCTGACAAGGCTTTTTGAGTAGCCAAGATATTTGTTGACTTGCTATCATTATAGAATTTGACACCCTTGATTTCATCCACAAATTGGAGACGGTGTTTGACACCACCAAAGGTTGAAAGAGTTTCTTTGATGGTTTGGTTATCCACACCACGAAGCTTGGCTACAGCAATCGTCGCAAGGGCATTTTCCACATTGTGGCTACCTGGAACTCCGATTTCACTCGCTGCCATGACCACTTCTCCACGGAAGTAGAGTTGAGCATCTTCCAGATAAGCTCCATCAACCTTTTCAAGTGTTGAGAATGGTACAACTGTAGCTTGTGTTTTGCTAGCCAATTCTTTTGCCAAGTCTTGGTTAAAGTTCAAGACAAGGAAATCATCTGCTGTCATCTTGTTCTGGATATTCCACTTGGCTGCCACATACTCCTCAAAAGAGCCATGGTAGTCTATATGAGTTGGCATGAGGTTGGTAATAACCGCAATCTCAGGATGGAATTCTTGGACGCCCATGAGTTGGAAAGAAGAAAGTTCCATAACAAGAGTGTCCTTGTCTGACGCAGTTTGGGCCACTTGACTAGCTGGATAGCCGATATTTCCTGATAAGAGACCATGTTGTCCAGCAGCAGTCAAAACGTCCCCAATCATGGTCGTTGTGGTTGTTTTACCATTTGAACCTGTGATACCAACAATCGGTGCTTCTGAAATCAAGTAAGCCAATTCTACCTCAGTCAAGACTGGGATACCTTTAGCCAAAGCCTTTTCAATCATGGGATTGCTGTAGGGGATACCTGGATTTTTCACCATCAGGGCAAACTCTTCATCCAAGAGTTCCAAAGGATGGCCACCTGTGATAACCTTGATTCCTTCTTCCAGCAAACTTTGGGCAGCTGGATTGTCCTCGAAAGGTTTTCCGTCATTTACTGTCACAATGGCACCTAGCTTGTCCAACAAACGAGCTGCGGATTCACCAGACTTGGCCAAACCTAAAACAAGGACTTTCTTATTTTTAAATTGATCTATTACTTTCATGTCTCAAACTCCATTTCTACTCCTACTATTTTACCATTTTTATGGAAATAATTCTAAACGAAAATGCTCAGATTCAGCATTCTAACAAGCAAAAAGAGAGCCAAAACTCTCTTTTTATCTTCTTTTACTTTTATGGACCGACATGAGGGTAATATCTCGCAAGCTAAAGTATGCTAGGAAGAGCATGGCGATTGCGATAAAGAATTCTGTCGGTAGCTGAAAAATTTGCAGGATAGACAACATGAGCAAAATCAAAAGTGCTACGAAAGCAAAGACGACAAGGACGATGTTGACTGTCCCTTTAATGCTTTCTGGTGTCGCAAATACATAGAGTAGTAATAAGAGGAGTCCTATGATTAAATAAACCATCTTTATCTCTTTCTAGCTCTTATTCAGCTGATTTTTTCTTCTTGTTAGCTTTCTCACGCTCTGCCTTGTTAAGGATTTGTTTACGCAAACGGATTGACTCAGGCGTTACTTCCATGTACTCATCATCATTCAAGAACTCAAGAGACTCTTCAAGTGTCAAGATACGAGGCGTCTTGATAACAGCTGTTTGGTCCTTAGTAGCTGAACGAACGTTAGTCATTTGTTTCGCCTTAGTGATGTTAACTGTCAAGTCATTTTCACGAGAGTTTTCACCGATGATCATTCCTTCATAAACCTCAGTACCTGGGTTGACAAAGATCGTACCACGTTCTTCGATAGACATGATTGAGTAAGTTGTAGCCTTACCAGCATCGATAGAAACAAGGGCACCACGGTGACGACCACCAATTTCGCCTGGAATCAATGGCAAGTATTGGTCGAAGGTATGGTTCATGATACCGTAACCACGAGTCATTGACAAGAACTCAGTTGAGTAACCGATCAACCCACGCGCTGGAACAAGGAAGACCAAACGAGTTTGACCATTACCAGTTGAAATCATATCCAACATTTCACCCTTACGTTCAGAAAGGCTTTGGATAACAGATCCTTGGTATTCTTCTGGAGTGTCGATTTGAACACGTTCAAATGGCTCACATTTAACACCGTCGATTTCTTTTACGATAACCTCTGGACGAGATACTTGAAGTTCATATCCCTCACGACGCATTGTTTCGATAAGGATTGACAAGTGCAATTCTCCACGTCCTGAAACAGTCCATTTATCTGGTGAATCAGTTGGGTCAACACGAAGGGAAACGTCTGTTTGCAATTCGGCCTGCAAACGTTCTTCCACCTTACGAGAAGTCACCCATTTACCTTCTTTTCCAGCAAATGGTGAGTTGTTGACCAAGAAAGTCATTTGAAGAGTTGGCTCATCGATGTGTAGGATTGGAAGAGCTTCAACTGCGTCTGTCGGAGTAATGGTTTCACCGACAAAGATATCTTCCATACCAGAAACGGCAATCAAGTCACCTGCTTTGGCTTCTTGGATTTCACGACGTTCCAAACCAAAGAAACCGAAGAGTTTTGTAACACGGAAGTTTTTAGTTGTGCCGTCAAGTTTAGAAAGGGTAACTTGGTCCCCAACCTTAACAGTACCACGGAAGACACGACCGATACCGATACGTCCAACGAAGTCATTGTAGTCCAAAAGTGACACTTGGAACTGCAAAGGCTCATCTGAGTTATCTACTGGAGCTGGGATATGGTCGATAATCGTGTCAAAGATTGGTGCCATAGTAGCTTCTTGGTCAGCTGGATCATCTGACAATGAAGAAGTTCCGTTGATCGCTGAAGCATACACTACTGGGAAATCAAGCTGGTCGTCATCTGCACCAAGCTCGATGAAAAGCTCCAAGACTTCGTCCACTACTTCTGCTGGACGAGCTGATGGCTTATCGATTTTGTTAACAACCACGATTGGGACAAGATCTTGTTCCAAAGCTTTTTTCAATACGAAACGAGTCTGTGGCATGGTTCCTTCGTAGGCATCTACGACCAAGACAACACCGTCAACCATTTTCATGATACGCTCAACTTCTCCACCAAAGTCCGCGTGTCCTGGTGTATCCATGATGTTGATACGAGTTCCGTTGTAGGCAACGGCTGTATTTTTAGCAAGGATGGTAATTCCACGCTCTTTTTCGATATCGTTTGAGTCCATAGCACGCTCTGCCAATTCAGTACGTGCATCAAGCGTTTCTGATTGTTTCAATAATTCGTCAACGAGGGTTGTTTTACCGTGGTCAACGTGGGCGATAATCGCAATGTTACGGATATCTTCTCTTAATTTTGTCATGATTTCCTCTATAATATTCAAAATTTATTTTCTAACTGAACGATTATACCATATTTTCAAGTAAATAACATAACTCAAGCAAGTGTAAATGTTTTCACTGCGCTTTTCTTTTCACGTCAAGCCTTTTCAAAGTAAACAACTTATGATAAGATAGGCACAGTATGCGTTTAGATAATTTATTAGCCCAAGAAAAAGTCAGCCGAAAGGCCATGAAACAAGCCTTACTCAAAGGGGACATTCTCGTCGATGGTTGCCCAGCCCGCTCCCTAGCCCAAAATATCGATACAGGACTACAAAAACTCCTTTTTCAAGACCAAATCATTCGAGGCTATGAGCACACCTATCTTATGCTTCATAAGCCTGCTGGTGTCGTTACAGCCAACAAAGACAAGAAACTTCCAACTGTCATGGACCTCCTTCCGCCTGACGTCCAGTCTAACAAGCTCTATGCCGTCGGTCGACTGGACCGAGATACGACAGGACTCCTCCTCTTGACCGACAACGGTCCCTTAGGCTTTCAGCTCCTCCATCCCCAATATCATGTTGATAAGACTTATCAAGTTGAGGTTAATGGACTTCTGACACCTGACCATATCCAAGACTTTCAAAAAGGAATTGTCTTTTTAGATGGTACTGTCTGTAAACCTGCAAGCCTAGAAATTCTATCTGCAAGTCCTTCCCACAGTCAAGCCTCTATTACCATTTCAGAGGGAAAATTTCATCAGGTAAAAAAAATGTTCCTCTCAGTTGGTGTCAAGGTAACCTCCCTCAAACGTACCCATTTTGGCCCTTGGAGTTTGGATGATAATCTTCAAGAGGGAGACTATCGCCCCTTAAACTCCCAAGAATTAGCAAGCATTCGTGACTTTCTCAGAAAAAGTGGTTAAAAAATGAGCTCGGAAACATCCAAGCTCGTTTTCTTATTTCTCAACTTTGACTTTCCCTTTCCAAGAATCCAATCCATAAGAAAGGATATAAATCTCAGAAAAACCTTGTTTTTTCAAGTAAAGGGCTGCATTTGTGACACGTTGCGCACGTTGGTTTTCGTAAAGAAGGACAGGTTTATCTTTACGAAAGGCTGCAAGACTAGTTTTCAACTGACTTGAAGGAATATTGCGGGCACCAAGGATATGTTTTCTGTGGAATTCTGCTGGGTCGCGCAAATCAATCAATTGACCCGTACGAATCAAGGCTTCAAACTCCTCATTGTCTACAATTTTAGCCGCACGGCGAATACGAAGATAGTTAAAACCCATCCACGCCAACATTGCTAGTATAAGTGCCCACAAAATCCAAGTAACCATTAGTTCTTTTCTCCATTTTTCTCAATATAATCCAATTCTACCTTGTGCTCTCTGCGAAGAACCGCTTCTGCTTCTAGATAGTCTAATTTGTCCATCAACCCTGCATCGTAAATCCGTGAGAGTTCCAACTTCATCAGTTCAATATCATATAAGCGTTTTCCCATGTAAACAATAATACCAAATCGTTTGAGGAATTGCTGCACATCATAGAATGTTTTCATAAGACTCATTTTAGCAAAATTTTGTCTTTTTTTCAAGAAGAGACTCACACAATGCTCCTGATTTTCCTATCTTCTTTGGCGATTCTGACGCAAGTGTGGTACAATAAAAACATGAGAATTCAACAATTACATTATATTATCAAAATCGTCGAAACTGGCTCCATGAATGAGGCAGCCAAACAGCTCTTTATCACTCAGCCTAGCCTTTCCAATGCTGTGAGAGATTTGGAAAATGAAATGGGTATTGAAATCTTTATCCGCAATCCCAAGGGTATCACCTTGACCCGTGATGGCATGGAGTTCCTCTCCTATGCCCGTCAGGTTGTCGAGCAGACCCAGCTTCTGGAAGAACGCTATAAAAATCCTGTTGCCCACCGCGAACTCTTTAGCGTTTCCTCCCAGCACTATGCCTTTGTAGTCAACGCTTTTGTCTCTCTGCTCAAGAAAAGCGATATGGAAAAATACGAGCTCTTCCTTCGTGAAACGCGGACTTGGGAGATTATCGATGACGTCAAGAACTTCCGTAGTGAGGTCGGTGTCCTCTTTTTGAACAGCTACAACCGTGATGTTTTAACCAAGATGCTGGATGACAATCACCTGCTGGCTCACCATCTCTTCACAGCGCAACCGCATATCTTTGTCAGCAAGACCAATCCTCTGGCAAAAAAAGACAAGGTGAAACTGTCTGATTTGGAAAACTTCCCTTATCTGAGTTATGACCAAGGGACGCACAACTCCTTCTATTTTTCAGAAGAGATTCTTTCTCAAGAGCACCACAAGAAATCCATTGTGGTCAGCGACCGTGCTACCCTCTTTAATCTCTTGATTGGTTTGGATGGTTATACTATTGCGACGGGGATTTTGAACAGCAACCTCAACGGAGACAATATCGTTTCTATCCCACTGGATATTGATGACCCAATTGAGCTGGTCTATATCCAGCATGAGAAAACCAGCCTATCCAAGATGGGCGAACGCTTTATCGACTATCTACTAGAAGAAGTTCAATTTGATAGTTGAGAAATGATAAGAACCAATATGTAGGCTAGCAACAACCTGCACATTGGTTCTTTTTACTTATAATTAAAAGTCTCCCCTGCCAACTTATCAGCTAGCTTGGGAAAGAGGGTATAAAATTTGTGGGCCAAGTTCAACAAGACTGGGAGATTGAGTTCTCGTTTGTTTTTCCCTATAATCTTGACAATCTTTTTAGCCACTTCATCTGGCTCTAGCAGGAAGCGGTCAACCGATTTAAGATAGGTTCCATCTGGGTCGGCCTGGTCAAAAAATCCTGTACGGATTGGTCCTGGATTGACCGTCGTTACGTAAACACCATGAGGCATGAGTTCGAGACGCAGAGCATTTGAAAAACCAATGGCCGCAAACTTGGTAGCAGAGTAGAGACTAGACTTACCAGTAGAGATCAAACCTGCCATGCTAACAATATTGATGATATGGCCTTTTCGACTTTCCTTCATTCGAGCCGCAAGGCGACGAGACAGATTCATTAGGGCAAAGGTATTGACCTCGAACATCTGATGAATATCTTTATCGGAAATCTGGTCAAATTCCTCAAAGATCCCGTAACCAGCATTGTTTATCAAGACATCAATCTTGCCATAGCGGAAATAGAGATCTGCTACCAGAGTTTCTAAGGCTGAATCATCGGTAATATCGATTTCAATCCATTCTGCATGGGGATGGTTTCCGTAGAGTTGGGCTAATTTTTCCTTATTTCTACCAAGCAAGATGAGTTGGTCATTTTGCAAGAGTTTGACCATTTCTTGAGCTAGACCACCACTAGCTCCTGTAATGAGAATAGTAGGCATACTTATCCTTTCCCAATCTTTTAGATTTCCACCTCTTCCAAGTCTTTGACCACATGGACATTTTCAAAGACACTAGCAGCATCTTTTTTGAGCTTGCTGATATCTTTCGAAAGGAAACGAGCGCTGATATGGTTGAGCAAGAGGCGTTTGGCTCCTGCTTCTACCGCAACCTGCGCAGCCTGCATATTGGTTGAGTGACCATGATTACGAGCAATCTTCTCATCACCCTTGCCATAAGTAGACTCATGGACAAGAACATCCGCATTGACTCCAAGACGCACACTAGCATCTGTTTTTCGAGTATCACCCAAAATAGTAATAATCTTACCAGGTCGTGGTGCTGAGATATAGTCTGCTGCCTTGATTTCAGTACCGTCTTCGAGAACAACGTCCTGACCGTTTTTAATTTTTCCAAAAAGTGGGCCAAATGGGACACCAGCAGCCTTAAGTTTTTCAGCATCCAGAGTTCCTTCCAAGTCCTTTTGAATGACACGATAGCCAACGCAGAAAATAGTGTGGTCCAGCTCCTCTGCATACACAGTGAATTTATCGGTCTCAAGGATTTTTCCTAGAGAATCTTGGTCAAACTCATGAAAATGAATTCGGTAAGGCAGACGAGAACCTGACACACGAAGACTAGTTAAGACAAATGACTTGATACCTTGCGGTCCATAGATTTCCAAATCCGTCTGCTCTTCATTGGCCTGAAAGGCACGACTAGAAAGGAAACCTGGCAAGCCAAAAATGTGGTCTCCATGCAGGTGAGTGATAAAAATTTTGCTGACCTTACGTGGTCGAATTGTGGTTTCCAGAATGCGATTTTGCGTACCTTCTCCACAGTCAAAGAGCCAGACTTCGTTAATCTCGTCCAAGAGTTTCAAGGCGAGACTGGAGACATTGCGGGCTTTAGAGGGCTGACCAGCCCCCGTTCCTAAAAATTGAATATCCATTCGATACTTTCTAATTAATCAATATATAACATGGCTGTGCGGTTTTCCGATCGGAAATAGCGCTTGCCAGAAAAAGCAGTAGCTTCTTGCAGTAAATCCTCTTGACTATAACCTTTTAGACGCTTACGACCGTCAGCCAAGCTTTCCAAATCAGTCAAAGCTGTGAGATTTTCCACGTTCACAACTTCCTCATCCCCGACAGCTTTCAGATAAATTTTACCTGACTCTTCAAAGACTAATTGATGGGGGAAAATTTGCGCAATTTCAAAAAGCAAGTCATCCGAAATCTTCTCCTCATTTTCAGAGAAAATCCGACCAAGGTCGTCACTTTCATAGCAAAAACCAAAAGATTTGCCAGATAGATTAAGACGAATAAAGGGCTTGTTTTCTATGCTGAAACTTGGTCCAACATTGTAAAGATTCAGTTCTTGACTGAGTTCCGCAAAATAATCCGTCGCAGCTTGAGGACTCTTTTTCTGGTAGAGTTCTGCAAAGTAAGCATTGACCACGCTGGGCGGAGGAGTGATCAGTGCCAACTGCTCTTGCTCTGTTCTACCAGCTAGAAGTTGATCCAGATAGACCTTATCCAGACTTGTATAGCCCCCATATTTTAGAGCCAAGGTTTTAATATCAGTCATAAAATTCCTCTAACCTCCATTTATTTTTCTCGGAAATGTAGCCTGTAATTACTTCGCCGTCCTCCTGATAATCGCGTTCTTCAAGAATCGCAACACTTTCTAAATCATGAATCTTATAGGACTTTGAAAAAGGCACGCGCAGGGTAAAAGATTCAAAAATATCCTTGATTTTCTCTAAAAACAAAGCCTGCAAATTCTCACGACTATCCTCAGACTTGGCAGAAATGAGGGCATAAGGCGTTTGGGTAGGCGTGAAATCCTCCACCAAATCCGCTTTATTATAAAGGGTCAGACGAGGAATATCTTCCATGTCCAGATCTTTCATGATGGACAGAACTGTTTTTTCATGCTCTTCGTGGTAAGGATTGCTGGCATCGATAACATGAACCAGAAGGTCTACATGCTTGCTTTCTTCCAAGGTCGACTTGAAACTGGATACCAACTCTGTCGGCAAATCTTGGATAAAGCCAACTGTATCTGTCAAAGTTACTTGAAGATTGCCTCCCAGATGGATACTCTTAGTCGTCGCGTCCAGAGTCGCAAATAATTCATCTGCTTCATACTGGGTCTTGCTGGTCAAGGTGTTCATGATGGTTGACTTCCCAGCATTGGTATAACCAATCAAACCAATCTTAAAGGTGCTAGGCTCCAAACGTTTTTCTCTGACAGTCGCCCGATTTTTCTCAACCACCTTGAGCTGGCGCTCGATATCCGTGATTTGATTGCGAACACTACGACGGTTCAATTCCAGCTGGCTTTCACCAGGACCACGAGAACCAATCCCCCCTGCCTGACGGCTGAGCATAATCCCCTGACCAACCAAGCGAGGCAAGAGATATTTGAGCTGGGCTAAATGGACTTGGAGTTTTCCTTCATGGCTTCGAGCCCGCATGGCAAAGATATCTAAAATCAACTGCATACGGTCAATGACCTTGACACCCAGAACTTCTTCTAGATTGACATTTTGTCGCGGAGTCAAACGGTTATTGACAATGACAGTTGTAATCTCTTCTGCATCCACCATGAGGGCTATTTCTTCCAACTTACCAGAGCCGACGAAGGTCTTGGAATCATACTTTTCACGTTTTTGTCTATAACTATCTACAACGACTGCTCCAGCTGTCTTGGCTAGACTGGCCAATTCTTCCATAGAGAGGTCAAAATTGTCCATGCCTTGCAATTCCACACCAATGAGCAGGACTCGCTCCTCTTTTTTCTCCGTATCAATCATCTAAAAACTCCTCTATCTGGCTAAAAATACGGGCTTGTAAACCAGACTTTCCGATCTGATAAAAGGTGACCTGCATGCGATTACGGAACCAGGTCAGCTGACGCTTGGCAAAACGACGAGTAGCCTGCTTGAGACTCTCTCTAGCTTCCTCCAAACTCTGCTCTCCACGGAAATAAGGAAAGAGTTCCTTGTAGCCAATGCCCTTAGCAGCCTGCACATCTGGATAATGGTCAAAGAGCCACTTGGCTTCGTCTAGAAGTCCCGCTTCAAACATCAGGTCCACTCGGTTATTGATACGCTCATATAATTGGCTGCGCTCATCATCCAAGCAGATAATCAATGGTTCATACAAGGTCTCTTGATTTTCCAAATCCTGACCAAAATGGGCAATTTCCAAGGCACGCATCGCACGACGACGATTAAACTGAGGAATTTCAAGGCCTACTTGCTCCACCAGATGAGCTAATTCCTCATCTGTATAAGGCTCCAAGCTAGCCCGATAGGCCAAAATTTCCTCATGGGGAGTCTCCCCACCTAGGTGGTAGCCTTCAAGCAAGCTCTGGATATAAAGCCCAGTCCCACCGGCTATAATGGCTAGCTTGCCACGGCTGTGAATATCCTCAATAGCCATCTTAGCTTCTGAAACAAAATCAAAAGCCGAGTAAGACTCGGTTACCTCTCTAACATCGATTAAATGATGAGGAACAGCTGCCTGCTCTTCTGGACTAGCCTTGGCCGTCCCAATATCAAGTCCTCGATAGACTTGCTGGCTATCTCCACTAACCACTTCGCCATTAAAACGCTTGGCCACTTCAATGGCAAGGGCTGTTTTTCCAACAGCAGTCGGTCCAACAATCACAATTATTTTTGTTTTCATCTTTTTTCCTTGAAAAATTCCCATTTTTTCGTTACTATTATTATAACACAAAAAGGTCAGTCAGAAAAATGTGACCTCTTGAAGAGGCTGACTGATTGAGAATATAAAGGAGGAAGACTCATGGCTAAAGGATTCGCTAAAGGTCTTGTAACAGGTGTCGCAGGAACTGTCGCTGCACTTGCAGGCGCGGTATACGCATTTAAAAAGAAAGTAATCGAACCAGAAGAGCAAAAAGCAGCTTTCATCGAAGAAAACCGTAAAAAAGCAGCTCGCCGTCGCGTATCACGTTAAGAAACAAAAGAAGTTCGGATTTATTTCTCAACTTCTTTTTTCTATTCTTTTATACTCAATGAAAATCAAAGAGCAACTAGGAAGCTAGTCGCAGGTTGCTCAAAGCACTGCTTTGAGGTTGTGGATAGAACTGATGAAGTCAGCTCAATACATGGTTTTGAGGTTGTTGATGAAGCGACGCTGACGTGGTTTGAAGAGATTTTCGAAGAGTATTAAATAGCTAGGTCAAACTTCAACTGTGGCTTAACAGGGTCATAATCCACCAACTCAAAATCTTCTGCTTTGATATCAAAGAAATTGGTCCCATCTGGAACATTCAAGACCAAACGTGGTTGGCAGTTTGACGACTCCCGACGAAGCAATTCCTCTGCTTGTTCAAATTGATTGTCATAGATATGGAGGTTGTTGATGAAGTAGAAGAACTTCCCGACCTTCCAGCCGAAATGCTTGGCAATCATCATTTGAAGAGCCACATACTGCATAGCATTGATGTGATGAGCCACCAACATATCATTAGAACGCTGGGTCAAGGTCGCATCTAGATAGATGTCCCCATCTACTCGACGGACATCAAACATGGTTTGAAAGGCACAAGGAAGAAGGCCATCTGTTTCCTCAAAAGCTTGATAATCCCAAAGTGAGATGATATTGCGACGGTTCCAAGGATTGGCTTCTAACTGTTTGAGGATTTTATTGATAATGTCATGCTTCTTAACCACAGCCCCATAACGCTCGCCAATTGTCCCTGTGTCTCCCACTTCCCAATCATTCCAATAGTGGACATTGTACTTGTCATTAAGAACTTCTAGACTATTAGACTGGTCTTGATAAATCCAGAGTACTTCCTTGATAGCTGATTTGATAGCAATTGGACGCAAGGTCGTGATTGGAAATTCGCCCTTAGACAAATCATACTCCGCAAAAGCACCTGTGACGTACTTGGAGTTAGCCACTGTTCCGTCCTTATACTTGGGACGAGCCTGTTCTGAAAAGACACCTTCATTGAGAATTCGCTCAATATTTTCTTTAAAAATCTTATCTGCTTTTGTCATTTACTCTCTCCTCAACGTTTATTCTT
>JAGZLW010000051.1 GCA_018364455.1 Streptococcus mitis
ACTCGAGTCTCTATACTTCGGTGGATGATAAGCTTCATGGACTGAGTGAAAATCCTCAGGCAGTTATTCAGATTGCTGTAAATAGGGCAACAGAAGAGATTAAAGACCTAGAGAATGCCACTACAGATACTAGCAAGACTGAGATAAAACCCAATGTCAGTTCCAACACAGAAGTCATTCTTTTTGATAAAAATTTTACCCAACTCCTTTCTGGAAATCGATTTTTGGGATTGGATAAGATTAAGTTAGAGAAAAAAGAACTAGGCCATATCTATCAGATTCAGGTTTTTAATAGCTATGGACAAGAAGAAATCTATCGCATGATATTGATGGAAACCAATATCAGTTCGGTTTCAACCAATATCAAGTATGCAGCTATCTTGATTAATACCAGTCAGTTGGAGCAGGCCAGTCAAAAGCACGAGAAATTGATTGTGATTGTGATGGCAAGTTTCTGGATTTTATCTTTACTTGCAAGTCTCTATCTAGCTAGGGTCAGTGTTAGGCCCCTGCTTGAGAGCATGCAGAAGCAACAGTCCTTTGTGGAAAATGCTAGTCATGAGTTACGAACTCCACTCGCAGTTTTGCAAAATCGCTTAGAGACCCTTTTTCGTAAGCCAGAAGCAACCATTATGGATGTGAGCGAAAGCATTGCCTCTAGTTTGGAAGAAGTCCGAAATATGCGTTTTTTGACGACAAACTTGCTGAACTTAGCTCGTAGAGATGATGGGATTAAACCGGAACTTGCAGAAGTTCCAACCAGTTTTTTCAATACGACTTTCACAAACTATGAGATGATTGCCTCGGAAAATGACCGTGTCTTCCGTTTTGAAAATCGGATTCATCGCACGATTGTCACAGATCAGCTTCTCTTGAAGCAGTTGATGACTATCTTATTTGATAATGCTGTCAAGTATACTGAAGAGGACGGTGAAATTGATTTTCTTATCTCGGCGACCGATCGCAATCTGTATTTACTGGTTTCTGATAATGGAGTCGGTATTTCAGCAGAAGATAAGAAGAAAATTTTTGACCGTTTTTATCGAGTGGATAAGGCTAGAACCCGCCAAAAAGGTGGTTTTGGTTTAGGATTATCTCTGGCCAAGCAAATTGTAGATGCGCTTAAAGGAACCATTACTGTTAAAGATAATAAACCCAAGGGAACAATCTTTGAAGTGAAGATTGCTATCCACACACCATCGAAAAAGAAAAAATAAAAATATCGCTCCAGACGGGGCGATATTTTGGATTACGTGACTTTCGGTCCGTCTCGCTAAGTCAGGTGTGAGACAGGCAAACCACCCGTTTTAGGGGTGGTCATGATTAAAATAACATAAAAATCTTGACAGATAAACTTAAAAAATGTAAACTATTTACTGGTTAATTAATTGGTTAAATAACCAATTTAGAAAACTATTTAATCAAGTAAAGGAAGTTAAGAAAAAGCTTCATCATTTATTGAAATGAGGGATTTATGAAATTCAGTAAAAAGTATATAGCAGCTGGATCAGCTGTTATCGTATCCTTGAGTCTTTGTGCCTATGCACTGAACCAGCATCGCTCGCAGGAAAATAAGGACGATAATCGTGTCTCTTATGTGGATGGCAGCCAGTCAAGTCAGAAAACTGAAAACCTGACACCAGATCAGGTTAGCCAGAAAGAAGGAATTCAGGCTGAGCAAATTGTCATCAAAATTACAGATCAGGGCTATGTGACGTCACACGGTGATCACTATCATTACTATAACGGGAAAGTTCCTTATGATGCCCTCTTTAGTGAAGAACTCTTGATGAAGGATCCAAACTACAAACTTAAGGATGGAGATATTGTCAATGAGGTCAAGGGTGGTTATATCATCAAGCTCGATGGAAAATATTATGTCTATTTGAAAGATGCAGCTCATGCTGATAATGTTCGAACCAAAGATGAAATCAATCGTCAAAAACAAGAACATGTCAAAGATAATGAGAAGGTCAGTTCAGATGTTGCTGTAGCAAGGTCTCAGGGACGCTATACGACAGATGATGGTTATGTCTTTAATCCAGCTGATATTATCGAAGATACTGGTGATGCTTATATCGTTCCTCACGGAGGCCACTACCACTATATTCCAAAAAGTGATTTGTCTGCTAGTGAGTTAGCTGCTGCTAAAGCTCATTTAGCTGGCAAAAATACGCAACCAAGTCAGCTAAGTTATTCTTCAACAGCTAGTGATAATACTAATCAAGCTATAGAGAAAGAATCAACTAGCAAGCCAGAAAGCAAAGTTGAAAATCTCCAAAGTCTATTGAAAGAACTCTATGATTCGCCTAGTGACCAACGTTACAGTGAATCAGACGGTCTGGTTTTTGACCCTGCTAAGATTATCAGCCGTACACCAAATGGTGTTGCGATTCCGCATGGCGATCATTATCACTTTATTCCTTATAGCAAGCTCTCTCCTTTAGAAGAAAAGATTGCTAGAATGGTGCCTATCGGTGGAACTGATTCTACGGTCTCTACAAATGAAAAACCTCATGAAGTAGCGTCTAGTCTAGGAAGTCTTCCAAGTAATCCATCTATATTGAATAATGCTTCTTCAACGTTAAATAAGGAAATTCCTTCAACATCTGATGGCTATATCTTTAATCCAAAAGATATCGTTGAAGAAACAGCCACAGCTTATATCGTCAGACATGGTGATCATTTCCATTACATTCCTAAGACGAATCAAATTGGTCAACCGACTCTTCCAAACAATGGTCTAGCAACACCTTCGCCATCACTTCCAGTCAATCCTGGTGTTTCACATGAGGAACATGAAGAAGATGGGCACGGCTTTGATGCTAATCGTATTATTGCGGAAGATGAAGCAGGATTTATCATGAGTCATGGTGACCACAATCATTACTTCTTCAAGAAGGATTTGACTGCTGATCAAATCAAGGCAGCGCAAGACCACTTGAAAGAGGCAAATACAGCAACACCAAATCCAGCTCATGATAACGATCACGATGAAGATCATCATGGACACCATCATGATGAAGACCATGATCACGGTTTTGATGCCAATCGTGTCATCAGTGAGGATGAGCAAGGATTTGTCATGAGTCACGGAGACCACAATCATTACTTCTTCAAGAAAGATTTGACAGCAGAGCAAATTAAGGCAGCACAGGATCATCTGAAAACACATCACGATGCAGAGCCTGTAAAACCTCTTGCTAAAACAGTAGAGTCTTTCTCAAGAGATGCTAGTGATGAAGAAAAGATTGCTTATATTTCGAAGACATACGGCGTTCCACTTGAAGCGATTAGAATTTCAAACGGATTCTTTGTCTTTGGAAATCCAGACCAAGCCTACGATCCAACTCATATCCATCCCTATGCTGTTCGTAAGGAACACGTTCGGATTCCTCTTCAAACTGGCAATCCAGAACTTGATTTCCTAAATGAACTTTATACTACTGCTTTGCGAGATGGTGTGTCTCCTTATAGTTTACAGGTAGAAAATGGTAGTTTTGTGATTCCTCATGGCGACCATAATCACTACATCAAGGTTCAAACGAAGGGCTATGAAGTAGCTTTGAAAAACAAGATTCCAGCCCTACAATCCAATTATCAACCTGGAGCTTTTGATGAGAAGGCAGTCTTGGAAAAAGTAGATCAACTTCTAGCTGATAGCAGAAGCATCTACAAAGACAAGCCTATCGAACAAAGACAGATTGAGTTAGCCTTAGGTCAGTTTACTGAAAACATGAAGAAACTGGCAACTAACTCTACAGCAGGTTATCTTGCGACACTTGATCTCTTTGATAAGCAATATATCCATATTGATGAAAGTGTCAAACCTGTTGAAACAAGCGCTCTAGATAAGAAATATCAGGCCTTGATTGATAAAATCAATACACTGGATACAGACTCTTATGGACTTCCTAAGAAAGACCTTCTCGTTCGACTCCAAGAAGCTAAATTGGCAAAAGATGAGACTGCTTTAGCAGCGGTTGAATCACAACTTCAAGCTCTTCAAGACTTTAATGATCGAACAGGTGTTACAACAGTTGAATACATCAAGTACTTCTACGAACACGTAAATGACGGTCGTTTGAGTGATGAACTTCGAAACAAAGTGGCTCAGTTGACTTGGACCTTGTATCAATCTCAATCCTTCCTTAAGGCAGCAGAATTGAACAAATTATTCCCAAGCATCTATCAGGCAAAACAAGAAGTGGAAGAAGCTTTGAAAGCTCAGCCAACTACTGCGAAATCAAGTCAGACAGTTCTAGATACTGAAAAAGTTGATAATCAAAGTGCCAAGACAGCCATTTATGGCTTCTTGAAAGAATTGTACGGAGACTTTATGCCTGAAGAGCATATGAATCATGTCAGCAAGGAACAAGTAGAAAGTCTCTTGAGCAAGGCAACTCAACTCTTAGAGCAAATCCAAGAAGAAGGAATCAGACAATCCTTGGCGGAAGAAGTAGAAAATCTCAAAGCTGCCACAAATAAGGCTGATGCAGATTTGGATGAAGTAAACAGCCAGGTGAAAGATGTCTTGACTCGTATCGCTAGTGCCCTTCAACAAGAGAAAGAAAATGCTGAGCAAGATCCTCAGACACTTGTACTCTATCAAAAACTTTACGATATCCTCATGTCACTTCACGCTTACTTAGAAAACAATAAGGGTTCTGATGAGGACTTTGATAAGGTGGATACTCTACTAGATCAACTTTCTGCTAAGAGTAAAGATAAAGCTGCTTTACTTGAATTGACAAAAGCTATTCTGATCTTGAATCAAGAAATCAAGTCAAAATCAAGCGCGAGTGAAGAAGCAAGTCCAGCAACAAATGCTGAAGCAAATGGTGATAAGATAAGTCCCGAAACTGAAACATTAGCAGCTGCAGAATCTAACAGTGAAACTGCCAGTGACGAAAACAAACCGAGCAACGCAACAGATTCTAAAACTGCTGAATCAACTTCAGAAAAGGAAACAGCAGAATCTACAACAAGTACTGGAAATTAAGAAAAACCAGTAGAATAAAAAAGTTGGTAGATAAAAAGTTTGTGGTCGTAGATCTAGGAGATTTTCCCATTCAAGTCTGTTTCCTATTTCTCATTGTAATTATAAACCATGGCAACATAAGAAAACGAGCATTTCCAACTGAGGAGGTGCTCGTTTTTTGATAGTTAGAAGTAGTTTTTATCCGTCTATTTAGAGTTGATTACAAGAAATTATTGACTTGAATGTGGATATAAGATTTATTCACTGATTATAATGTTTAAATAGCGCTCCAAAGCAAAGAATTATCCTCATGAGTATGAATCTTATAAATTAACTACCTCCAAACCGTGTTCTGTCAAGCGATAGATGCTTGAACAGACCTCTTTTAAGAAACGACGGTCATGCGAAACAGTGATGAGACCGCCTGGATAGGTTGCAAAGAGTTTTCTGATTTGGGGTTGAGAAGTTGGAGAAAAGTTTCGTGTAGGTTCATCCAACAGGAGAAAGTTTGGTTTGCACAAGACTAAATCCAAAAGCAGGAGTTTACCCTGTTGTCCGCCAGATAGGGAGCGGATTTGATGTTGCATTTCTGGATAACTGAAATTGAGACTGGCTAAGTGAGATTGGATTTTCTGTAGTTCCTCTTTTTCTCCAGTTTTGCTGAGGTGGGCTATTGGTGATAAATCCAATTGCAGTTTTTTGTGGTAATCTTGTGGCATAAAACCAAGCGAAATTTCTCTTTTGGCGCTTAGTAGTTGTTGCAACTTGGCTAACAGAGTTGATTTTCCAACACCATTTGGTCCGATGATACCGATTTTTTCTCGGCCACGGACAGTTAGTTGTAACTCCTGAACTAAAACGCGCTCGCTAATGGACAAATTTTCCTTTTCCAGTTGGATTAAGACTTTAGAAGCCGGTAATGGTTGGATATCTGAGAAGAAAAGTCTGATTTCTTCCTCTTCAAGTGGCTTTTGGGTCATGGCCTGAGCTGCCCTTTCGTAGCGTTTTTCTTGTGAGAGGACAGTTTTCATCTTTTTAGCCAATAGGCGACCGGCAGTACTGTCTTTGGTAGCTCGAAGCGCAGTTTCTACATTTTGCTTGACTCGCCGATGTTTTTCCATGGTTTTATCGTAGGCTCTTTGGTCGTTAGCAGCTTGCTTGCTTTGTTTGGTAAAATTAGCCTTTCTCTGGTCGCTATAGCTATCATAGTCTAAATGCTCTACTAGCGTTTCTGCTTCTTTACGGTGCTTGACCAGTCGCAAGTGAACAATAGTGTCTGCCGTTTGAGAAAGAAAGTCTTCATCATGGGAAATGAAAATAACGGTTTGCCTCATCTTCTGTATCTGTCTTTTTAGCCAATCAACCGTCTCAAGGTCTAGGTCATTTGAAGGTTCATCTAAAAATAGAATCTCAAAGGGTTTGGCTAACTCATGGATGAGCTGAATTTTCAAAGCTTCACCCCCTGATAGACTACCAATTTCTTGGTTGCTAGCGAAGCGATCGCCATCAAAATGCAACTCCTCCGCCAAACGATAGAGGATACTGTAGTCTAAATCAGCAGGATCTAAGAAAAAGTAGTCGTGTAGAGTTTTCTTTTTCAGGTCCTCGGGGAGTTTTTGAGGAATGTAGGCTATTGATTGATAATCAGATTGAATGTCTCCCCTGATAGTGAAATCAGGCAAAGCTTCTCCCATTAAAGTTTTAAGTAAGGTTGATTTGCCATTTCCTTCCTCTCCAATAATAGCTACCTTTTCCCTATCCTGGATGGTCATGCTTAGATCAGAGACAAGGTCTCGTAAATCTTTGTTTTGTGTGATGGTCAGGTGATTGATTTTTATCATATGATTGCCCTTTCTAGAATGTTCATAGTGCATAACAAAAAGCTCTACTTTACCTAGTAGAGCCAAAGTTTATGTCAAAAAACTCTATTAATACTCTTCGAAAATCTCTTCAAACCACGTCAGCGTCGCCTTACCGTAGATATATGTAACTGACTTCGTCAGTCTTATCTACAACCTCAAAGCAGTGCTTTGAGCAACCTGTGGCTCGCTTCCTAGTTTGCTCTTTGATTTTCATTGAGTATAAAATGCCAGAAGAAAGAGCATAAAAGAGTACACAAAAAGAGACAAAAACAAGATCTACTAAATAAAGGTTCTTTATTTGATAGACTTAGTTGTTCATGTCTCCCTTACCTCCGAGTATTAGTATCTTTATACTATACCTTTAAGGAAATTTTGTCAACAGAAAACTGGAAATTCCAAGTTCTAAAATCCGAGTGGTAAGCATTTGTAATGAGTTCTTTGTTTTCCATGTGAGCATCCTCCTTGCTATCATGTATTATTGCCTATAGTATAGCACCAAAAAATATAGTGATAAATATATTAAAAAATCGAATTTTAATTACAAAGTTTGATGTGCTGATTTGTAGCCTTTTCATGGTATAATCAAGAGAGTAAATCTTTATGGAGGAAGTATGAAATTAAATATTCAAGAAATTCGTAAGCAGTCTGAAGGCTTGCATTTTGAACAAACGTTAGACCTAGCCACAGACTTGCGTGCACGCAATCAAGAAATTTTAGATGTAAAAGATATCCTTGCAGTTGGGAAAGTACAGTACGAAGACCGTATGTATTTCTTAGATTATCAGTTGTCTTATACCATTGTCCTTGCTTCAAGTCGTAGTATGGAGCCAGTTGAGTTAGTTGAATCTTATCCAGTCACGGAAGTTTTCATGGAAGGCGCAGCTAACCAGCTAGATCAGGAAGTTTTAGACGATGATTTGGTCTTGCCTATCAAAAATGGAGAACTTGACCTTGCTGAGAGCGTGTCAGACAATATCCTGCTTAATATCCCTATCAAGGTTTTGACGGCTGAAGAAGAAGCTGGTCAAGGATTTGTGTCAGGAAATGACTGGCAAATCATGACAGAGGAAGAATATCAGGCTCAACAAGCAGTTAAGAAAGAAGAAAACAGTCCTTTTGCTGGCTTACAAGGACTATTTGATGGAGACGAATAATGGTCTTGTCAAAAAAACGCGCACGAAAGGTGCTAGAAGAAATTATTGCTCTTTTTCCAGATGCCAAGCCCAGTCTTGATTTTACCAATCATTTTGAACTACTAGTTGCGGTCATGTTGTCAGCTCAGACAACAGATGCAGCGGTAAATAAGGCCACACCAGGTCTCTTTGCTGCCTTTCCAACGCCACAAGCCATGTCTGTAGCGACAGAGAGTGAGATTGCTTCACACATTTCTCGCCTGGGACTGTATCGAAATAAGGCTAAATTCCTTAAAAAATGTGCCCAACAGTTACTAGACGATTTTGATGGTCAAGTACCTCAGACTCGAGAGGAATTAGAAAGTCTGGCAGGTGTTGGTCGCAAGACAGCCAATGTTGTCATGAGTGTGGGCTTTGGGATTCCAGCCTTTGCAGTGGACACTCATGTTGAGCGTATCTGCAAGCATCATGATATTGTCAAGAAATCTGCTACACCGCTTGAGGTGGAAAAGAGGGTTATGGATATCTTGCCGCCTGAGCAGTGGTTAGCAGCTCATCAGGCTATGATTTATTTTGGAAGAGCCATTTGTCATCCTAAAAATCCAGAGTGTGACCAGTACCCACAATTATATGATTTTAGCAATTTGTAAGATGGAACATCGAAAGTTTTTGCTTGATTTTAAGCATGCTTTGTGCTATAGTAATTGATAACTAAATATTCCTTTAAACCTGTCCCGTGAGGCAGGCAAGGAGCGTGATAAAGTAGAAGGGTGAAGTCTATACTGTTTGCAGTAGGGCTTACTTAGCTATACATTTCAAGTCTCCTTGTTTAAGGAGACTTTTCTTTTTGGAGGTTTGTCATGAAGGCAAAAGAAGTTGTAGACGAATTGACCGTCAAACGAGCGATTACGCGTATTACTTATGAGATTATCGAACGCAACAAAGATTTGAATAAAATCGTCTTGGCTGGTATTAAAACTCGCGGTGTCTTTATCGCCCACCGAATCCAAGAACGTTTGGAGCAACTAGAAAATCTTTCAGTTCCTGTTGTGGAATTGGATACTAAACCCTTCCGTGACGATGTTAAAAGTGGAGAAGATACTTCTTTGGTTTCTGTCGATGTGACAGACCGCGAAGTTATCTTGGTGGACGATGTGCTTTATACAGGCCGCACTATCCGTGCTGCTATTGATAATATTGTAGGTCATGGTCGTCCTGCGCGCGTGAGTTTAGCAGTTCTAGTCGATCGTGGACATAGAGAATTGCCAATCCGTCCAGATTACGTTGGAAAAAATATCCCAACCAGTCGTTCTGAAGAAATCATCGTAGAGATGGCAGAACTTGATGGCCAAGACAGAGTTCTGATTACTGAAGAAGCTTAGAAAGCTAAAGGAGTAGCCATGTCAGAAAATCAACAAGCATTGAACCATGTGGTGTCCATGGAAGACCTCACTGTCGATCAAGTGATGAAATTGATCAAGCGAGGAATTGAGTTTAAAAATGGAGCTCAGCTTCCTTATGAAGACCATCCGATTGTTTCCAATCTTTTCTTTGAGGATTCTACACGGACGCATAAGTCCTTCGAAGTGGCAGAGATTAAACTGGGGCTGGAACGACTTGACTTTGATGTGAAGACTAGTTCGGTTAATAAGGGTGAGACACTTTATGATACCATCCTGACTCTGTCTGCCTTAGGAGTGGATGTCTGTGTGATTCGTCACCCAGAGGTTGACTACTACAGAAAGTTAATTGCTAGTCCCACGATTACGACTTCCATCATCAATGGTGGAGATGGTTCGGGCCAACACCCTAGCCAGAGCTTGCTTGATTTGATGACCATTTATGAGGAATTTGGCCACTTTGAGGGTCTCAAGGTTGCGATTGCAGGTGACTTGGACCACTCACGTGTTGCCAAATCCAATATGCAGATTTTGAAACGCTTGGGAGCTGAACTTTACTTTGCTGGACCTGAGGAATGGAGAAGTCAAGAGTTTGCAGACTATGGACAGTTTGTAACCATTGATGAAATCATTGATCAGGTGGATGTCATGATGTTTCTCCGTGTGCAACATGAACGCCATGATAGTGGAGCTGTCTTTTCAAAAGAAGACTACCATGCCCAACATGGCTTGAGTCAAGAACGTTATGATCGTTTGAAAGAAACAGCAATACTTATGCACCCAGCTCCAGTCAATCGTGATGTAGAAATCGCAGATCACTTGGTTGAAGCGCCAAAATCACGGATTGTCCAACAAATGACCAATGGTGTCTTTGTTCGAATGGCAATCTTAGAATCCGTACTGGCGAGTAGAAACGCCAACTAAAACACAAGACGTTAAAAGACGCCAGTGAGCGTCCACGAGAGGTGAAAATATGACAAAAAGACTTCTAGTATTAGAAGATGGCACAGTTTTTGAAGGAAAGGCCTTCGGAGCAGATATTGATGTAACAGGCGAAATCGTCTTTAATACAGGCATGACCGGCTACCAAGAATCCATTACAGACCAGTCTTATAATGGACAAATCTTGACCTTTACTTATCCTTTGGTAGGAAATTATGGAATCAACCGTGATGATTACGAATCCATTATTCCAACTTGTAAGGGAGTCGTTGTTTTTGAAGAAGCGCGTCGAGCAAGCAACTGGCGCAACCAAATGACGCTAGATGAATTTTTGAAAGCCAAGAAAATTCCGGGTATTTCAGGGATTGATACGCGTGCACTTACCAAGATTATCCGTAAGCATGGTACCATGCGTGCAACTTTGACTCATGTTGGGGACAGTATGGACCATGTGACGGACCAGCTCCAAGCAACAGTTTTACCGACAGATAATATCAAGCAGGTTTCTACTAAAACATCCTATCCAGCTCCAGGAGTTGGTTTGAGTGTAGTGCTAGTGGATTTTGGTCTCAAGCACTCAATCTTACGTGAACTTTCTAAACGCAACTGTAACGTGACGGTTGTTCCTTATTCGACAACGGCTGAAGAAATTCTCCATCTCAATCCTGACGGAGTTATGTTGTCAAATGGTCCAGGTAACCCAGAAGATGTTCCACAGGCACTGGATATGATTCGCGGTGTACAAGGAAAAATTCCAATCTTTGGTATCTGTATGGGGCACCAACTCTTTGCAATGGCAAACGGGGCTAAGACCTATAAGATGAAGTTTGGTCATCGTGGCTTTAACCATGCGGTACGGGAGATTGCTACAGGCCGCGTAGATTTTACCAGCCAAAACCATGGTTATGCAGTCAGCCGTGAGGATTTGCCAGAACACTTGATTATCACCCACGAAGAAATCAATGACAAGTCAGTTGAAGGTGTGCGTCACAGATACCAACCTGCTTTCTCTGTTCAATACCATCCAGATGCAGCCCCTGGTCCTCATGATGCAAGCTACCTATTTGACGAGTTTATCGAGATGATGGAAGCTTTTAAACAATCAAACTAAGAACGAGTAAAAGCTCGTCGGAGAATTTATTTAATGGCAACCTGAGAGTTGCCGAATAGAAAGGAGAAGGGTGCTCCGTATTTGCTGAACTGAATACGGGCTACGGACGGTGCTAAAAAGATAGTTATTCCTAGAACTGACAGTTCTTCGTCATAACTCCTATTTTAGCTTTGTCCGCTTGACGCCCTTAATATCTTATATATGCCTAAACGTACTGATATTCAAAAAATTATGGTGATTGGTTCTGGTCCGATTATTATTGGTCAGGCTGCTGAGTTTGACTACGCTGGGACCCAGGCTTGCTTGTCGTTGAAAGAGGAAGGTTATGAGGTTGTCTTGGTTAACTCAAACCCTGCCACCATCATGACGGACAAGGAGATTGCGGACAAGGTTTATATTGAACCGATTACACTTGAGTTTGTAACGCGTATTCTTCGTAAGGAACGTCCAGATGCCTTGCTACCAACCCTTGGTGGGCAAACTGGTCTTAATATGGCCATGGAATTGTCTAAAAATGGTATCCTAGATGAGCTTGGTGTTGAACTTCTGGGTACTAAACTATCTGCCATCGACCAAGCGGAGGACCGTGACCTCTTTAAACAATTGATGGAAGAGCTGAACCAACCAATTCCAGAGTCTGAAATTGTCAACACAGTAGAAGAAGCAGTTTCTTTTGCAGCAACAATTGGCTACCCAGTCATCGTCCGTCCAGCCTTTACTCTTGGTGGCACTGGTGGTGGTATGTGTGCCAACGAGGAAGAATTGCGCGAGATCGCTGAAAATGGTCTGAAGTTGTCACCTGTTACCCAATGTTTGATTGAGCGTTCAATCGCAGGATTCAAGGAAATTGAATACGAAGTCATGCGTGACTCAGCTGACAATGCTTTGGTTGTATGTAACATGGAAAACTTTGACCCAGTCGGGATTCACACAGGAGATTCCATTGTATTTGCCCCTGCCCAAACCATGTCAGATTATGAAAACCAAATGCTACGTGACGCGAGCTTGAGCATCATTCGTGCCCTCAAGATTGAAGGTGGATGTAACGTTCAGCTGGCTCTTGATCCACACAGCTTCAAGTACTACGTCATCGAAGTAAACCCTCGTGTATCACGTTCGTCAGCCCTTGCATCTAAGGCGACAGGTTACCCAATTGCCAAATTGGCTGCTAAGATTGCCGTCGGTTTGACCTTGGATGAGGTTATCAACCCAGTCACGGGTTCAACCTATGCCATGTTTGAGCCAGCCCTTGACTACGTCGTTGCCAAGATTCCACGTTTCCCATTTGACAAGTTTGAAAAAGGTGAGCGCCGTCTTGGGACACAGATGAAGGCCACTGGAGAAGTCATGGCAATCGGTCGAAACATCGAAGAATCTCTCCTTAAAGCCTGTCGTTCCCTTGAAATTGGTGTGCACCACAATGAAATGCCTGAGCTTGCAGCAGTTTCTGATGATGCCTTGATTGAAAAGGTTGTTAAGGCCCAAGATGACCGTCTCTTCTATGTGTCAGAAGCTATTCGCCGTGGTTACACACCAGAAGAAATTGCAGAACTTACAAAAATCGATATCTTTTATCTCGATAAACTTCTACATATCTTTGAGATTGAGCAGGAGTTGGGTGCCCATCCACAAGATCTTGAAGTTTTGAAAACTGCAAAATTGAATGGATTTTCAGACCGTAAGATTGCTGAACTATGGAAAACGACAGCTGACCAAGTGCGCCAACTTCGTTTGGAAAACAAGATTGTTCCTGTTTATAAGATGGTCGATACTTGTGCGG
>JAGZLW010000052.1 GCA_018364455.1 Streptococcus mitis
AGAATTTGACTCTGAAACACCATACTTCTATTCAACCTATGGTTGGGAAAACGAGTCTATCAAGTCTGATAAGGAATCTGTCCTAGTCCTAGGTTCTGGTCCAATCCGTATTGGTCAAGGGGTAGAGTTTGACTACGCAACAGTTCACTCGGTTAAGGCTATTCAGGCGGCTGGCTATGAAGCCATCATCATGAATTCAAACCCAGAGACCGTTTCTACAGACTTCTCTGTATCAGATAAGCTTTACTTTGAGCCATTGACATTCGAAGATGTTATGAACGTCATTGACTTGGAGCAACCAAAAGGTGTTATAGTTCAGTTCGGTGGTCAAACAGCCATCAACCTTGCGGAGCCATTGGCAAAAGCAGGTGTGACCATCCTTGGGACACAGGTTGCTGACCTAGACCGTGCCGAAGACCGTGACCTCTTCGAGCAAGCTCTAAAAGACTTGGACATTCCACAGCCACCAGGACAAACGGCTACCAATGAAGAAGAAGCAGTGCTTGCAGCTCGCAAGATTGGCTTCCCAGTCTTAGTTCGCCCATCTTATGTTTTAGGTGGACGTGCTATGGAAATCGTAGAAAATGAAGAAGATCTTCGTTCTTACATGCGTACAGCGGTTAAGGCTAGTCCTGACCATCCAGTCCTTGTTGACTCTTATATCGTTGGACAAGAGTGTGAAGTTGATGCTATTTCAGACGGAGAAAATGTTCTTATCCCTGGTATCATGGAGCACATCGAACGTGCCGGTGTCCACTCAGGTGACTCAATGGCCGTTTACCCACCACAAACCTTGTCGCAAAAGGTGCAAGAAACCATCGCAGACTATACTAAACGTCTAGCAATCGGTCTTAACTGCCTTGGAATGATGAACATCCAGTTTGTTATCAAGGATGAAAAAGTCTATGTTATTGAGGTTAATCCACGTGCCAGCCGTACGGTTCCATTCCTTTCTAAGGTGACCAATATTCCTATGGCTCAAGTGGCGACCAAGCTCATTCTTGGGCAAAACCTTGAAGAACTTGGCTACCAAGATGGGCTTTACCCTGAAAGCACGAGAGTGCATATCAAGGCACCTGTCTTCTCCTTTACCAAACTAGCTAAGGTAGACAGCTTGCTTGGTCCTGAAATGAAGTCAACAGGGGAAGTTATGGGTTCTGATACGACTTTGGAAAAAGCTCTCTATAAAGCCTTTGAAGCTTCTTACTTACACTTGCCAACTTTTGGTAACGTTGTATTTACCATCGCTGATGATGCCAAAGAAGAAGCCTTGGACTTGGCTCGTCGTTTCCAAAATATTGGCTATGGAATCCTCGCGACAGAAGGGACAGCAGCCTTCTTTGCCAGTCATGGATTGCAAGCCCAACCTGTTGGTAAGATTGGTGATGACGATAAGGATATTCCAAGTTTTGTTCGTAAAGGAAGAATTCAAGCTATCATTAATACAGTAGGAACCAAACGAACTGCTGATGAAGATGGAGAGCAAATCCGTCGTTCAGCCATTGAACACGGAGTGCCCCTCTTCACAGCCCTAGATACAGCTAACGCCATGCTCAAAGTGTTGGAAAGCCGTAGTTTCGTTACAGAAGCAATCTAGTTTAGAAAAGTTTTTCACAGTTTAAAAGCCAGCGTCAGAAAACGCTGGCTTTTGCGATATTAGTGCAGGCTATTCAACTATCAGTTCTTCACTCAAGGATGATGATGAATTGTGATACGATAAGAATAAATTGAGAATGGCTTATGATGTTAATCGTTCACCTTTTTTGTAATTCTAGTATATCAGAGTCAATATATATTTGCATGCTACTCCTTTTGCAAAAATGGCTATTTCAGGTTAAAAAAACGACATTTCAGATTTTCTGTTCCAGAAATAGCTATCGCTATGATATAATTATTTTATGATTATTACTATTCCTATAAAAAACCAAAAAGATATTGGCACACCATCTGATTCAGTCGTTGTTCTCGGCTATTTTGATGGTATACACAAGGGGCATCAAGAATTATTTCGTGTTGCCAATAAGGCTGCGAGAAAGGACTTATTGCCTATCGTCGTTATGACCTTTAATGAATCTCCAAAGATCGCTTTAGAGCCTTATCATCCTGATCTGTTTTTACATATTTTGAACCCTGCTGAACGTGAAAGAAAATTAAAACGAGAAGGCGTAGAAGAATTATATCTCCTTGATTTTAGTAGTCAATTCGCTAGTCTCACGGCAGAAGAATTTTTTGCAACTTATATTAAGGCTATGAATGCTAAAATTATTGTTGCAGGTTTTGATTATACATTTGGTTCTGACCAAAAAACGGCAGAGGACTTAAAGGATTACTTTGATGGAGAAGTCATTATCGTTCCACCTGTAGAAGATGAGAAAGGAAAGATTAGTTCAACTCGTATCCGTCAAGCTATTTTAGACGGAAATGTGAAAGAAGCAGGAGAACTTTTGGGGGCACCGCTTCCATCAAGAGGTATGGTGGTTCATGGCAATGCTCGTGGTCGTACGATTGGTTATCCAACAGCTAATTTGGTGCTTTTAGACCGTACTTATATGCCAGCAGATGGTGTTTATGTCGTTGATGTTGAGATTCAAAGACAGAAGTATCGTGCTATGGCTAGTGTCGGGAAAAATGTGACCTTTGATGGAGAAGAAGCACGTTTTGAAGTCAATATTTTTGATTTTAATCAAGATATTTATGGGGAAACAGTCATGGTTTATTGGCTTGATCACATTCGAGATATGACCAAATTTGACTCAGTTGACCAATTAGTGGATCAGTTAAAGGCTGATGAAGAAGTAGCTCGGAATTGGTCTTAAGAGTTTGAGTAATTAAAAAAGAGGTTGTCTGTAACCCAAAAGATAGATGAATAAGTCTAACTTTTGAGGTCACTACATTACCTCTTTTTATTATTTTTCAAAGGTGAATCCTTCTCCAAGGATTTCATGGGCTTCTGTAATGGTTATAAAGGCTTGAGGATCGATTCGATGAATCATTTCCTTCATTTTCACAATCTCATTTCTACCGACAATACAGTAGATAATCTTCAAATCTTTTTGACTATAGTAGCCTTGACCAGAAATAAAAGTAACGCCTCTTCCTAAGTCATCATTAATCGCTTTAGCAAGTTGGTCAGGACGTTTTGTGATAATCATAAAGCCTTTACCAGCATAGCCTCCTTCGCCAATCAAATCAATGACACGAGAAACGATAAAATCAAATAAGAGCGTGTAGGAAACCAACCTCAAATCCTTGAAGATTAGGAGAATGAGCATGAGAATACAAAAATCTAAGATAAAGAGCAGTTTTCCCATTGATATATGAGTGTATTTATTGAGAATACGAGCTAGAATATCAGTTCCGCCAGTTGTACCTCCAGCATTAAAGATAATTCCAAGACCGATTCCCAATAGAATTCCCGCTATAAGAGCTGTGATTAGTAAATCACCTTGAAGATCAATATGAAGGGGAATACGTTCAAAGAAGGCCAACCAGGCGGACAAGGCTAAGGTTCCTAGTAAACTAGAATAGAGGGAGTTTGCTCCAAAAATCTTCCAAGCTAGTATGAAAAGGGGAATGTTAATCAGCAGGTTCATGAGAGAAACAGGGATTTTAAAAAGATAAAAAGTGATAAGGGTAATACCTGTTGCCCCTCCTTCAAAGAGATGATGAGGAACTACAAAATAAGTCAGACCAAAAGCATAAACAGCAGCACCTAGTAAAATTGTAAAAATGGGATAAATTTTTTTAATCATAGGGACCTCTTTTCTTATAAGTAGATTATATCAAATTTTTACTGAAAATTTGATTGACTCCATTAGGATTTTTAATCTTTTTTTGATATAATTAGAAGTAAGAAAACCAATCTGAATCCTAAAATAGAAAGATTGATACTATGACAAAAATTAAGATTGTAACCGATTCATCTGTTACTATTGAACCAGAACTAGTAAAACAATTAGATATTACAATTGTTCCATTATCTGTAATGATTGATAATGTTGTTTATTCTGATGCGGATTTGAAAGAAGAAGGTAAATTTCTTCAGTTGATGCAAGCAAGTAAGAATCTTCCTAAGACAAGTCAACCGCCTGTAGGTGTCTTCGCTGAAGTTTTTGAAGACCTATGCAAAGATGGTAGCCAGATTCTTGCTATTCATATGTCCCATGCTCTTTCGGGGACTGTAGAAGCAGCACGCCAAGGTGCCAGCCTATCTACTGCCGACGTGACAGTTATCGATAGTTCATTTACTGACCAAGCCTTGAAATTCCAAGTTGTTGAGGCTGCGAAATTAGCACAAGAAGGCAAAGATATGGCGGAAATTTTATCTCACGTTGAAGAGGTAAAAAAACATACAGAGCTTTATATTGGTGTTTCAACTTTGGAAAATCTTGTCAAAGGTGGACGAATTGGCCGTGTAACTGGATTGTTGAGCTCACTTCTCAATATCCGTGTTGTCATGCAAATGAAAGACCATGAATTGCAGCCAATTGTTAAAGGTCGTGGAGCTAAAACCTTTAAAAAATGGTTAGATGAGTTGACAACATCTCTCTCTGAACGTTCTGTAGCAGAGATTGGAATTTCATATTCTGGTAATGCTGACTGGGCAAAAGAGATGAAAGAAAGTTTACAAGCCTATGTTGAAAAACCAATTTCTGTTTTAGAAACCGGTTCTATTATTCAGACTCATACAGGCGAGAATGCATGGGCTATTTTGGTACGTTACCATTCCTAAAAAAATAAAGAAAATACGAATAAACAGCGTTTTTAACTTGACCTATAAGGGATTTTAGGATATGATTATATTTGTTAATTAGAAATTAAATTGGAGGAATCATTAACATGGCAAACAAACAAGATTTGATCGCTAAAGTAGCAGAAGCTACAGAATTGACTAAGAAAGACTCAGCAGCAGCAGTTGAAGCTGTATTCGCAGCAGTAGCTGACTACCTTGCAGCTGGTGAAAAAGTTCAATTGATCGGTTTTGGTAACTTTGAAGTTCGTGAGCGTGCTGCACGTAAAGGTCGCAACCCACAAACTGGTAAAGAAATCACAATTGCAGCTTCTAAAGTTCCAGCATTCAAAGCTGGTAAAGCTCTTAAAGACGCTGTTAAATAATCAGCCTTTAAAAAGCCTATTGTATCAAGCTTTCTAGCTTGGTCAGTAGGCTTTTTTGTGTATAGGGGGCAAAAAAGGGGCAAAATACTATTTTTTCACTTGTTTTAGGATGATGTCAACCAGCATTTTCGTTATTTTCTAAGAGTGATGAGTTTTTATTGTTTATCCGTAGGATGATCGACTATTTTAAATAATACTGTATTTCTAGCTTATACTCTTCTAAAATCTCTTCAAACCACGTCAGCTTCACCTTGGATTATATATGTGACTGACTTCGTCAGTCTTATCTACAACCTCAAAGCAGTGCTTTGAGCAACCTGCGGCCAGCTTCCTAGTTTTCTCTTTGATTTTCATTGAGTATTATTTGTCTCAAAATCAAACCATGAAGATGGATAATCGCATTCTATGATATTTTATTGATTTTCAGTTGAAGTCATATTAAAAATATTTAAGTAGAAAGAAAAGTCATATACTGTCTATTGAAAATATTATAAATCAGATAAAAAGACAGGTGAAACCTTCTGTGTTATACTAGAGATATGTTAGATTTGAAAGAATACGGTATTGTCATGTTGCCGGAGGAGAAGATTAGTTCTTTCCGTGAGAAACTTCTCGCTTGGTATGATGAAAATAAACGAGATTTACCTTGGAGGAGAAGTACAAATCCTTATCATATCTGGGTATCTGAAATTATGCTCCAGCAGACCAGGGTGGATACGGTTATCCCTTACTATGAACGATTCTTGGACTGGTTTCCAACAGTGGAAAGTTTGGCGAATGCGTCTGAAGAGCGTTTGTTGAAGGCTTGGGAGGGACTGGGATATTATTCTCGAGTACGCAATATGCAGGCTGCAGCCCAGCAGATTATGACTGACTTTGGTGGTCAATTTCCAAACACCTATGAAGGAATTTCCAGTTTGAAAGGAATTGGTCCATACACAGCAGGAGCCATTTCCAGTATTGCTTTTAACTTGCCTGAGCCAGCTGTAGATGGTAATGTTATGCGGGTGCTGGCACGTCTGTTCGAAGTCAACTACGATATTGGTATTCCAAGTAATCGCAAAATTTTCCAAGCCATGATGGAAATCCTGATTGATCCAGAGCGTCCGGGTGACTTTAATCAAGCTTTGATGGATTTAGGGTCTGATATTGAGGCGCCAGTAAATCCTAGGCCAGAAGAAAGCCCGGTTAAGGACTTCAGTGCGGCATATCAGAATGGCACAATGGACCGTTATCCAATTAAGGCTCCCAAGAAAAAGCCTGTCCCAATTTATCTTAAAGCCTTAGTTGTGAAAAATTCTCAGGGGCAATTTTTACTTGAAAAAAATGAAAGTGAAAAGCTATTGGCAGGTTTTTGGCATTTCCCACTGGTAGAAGTAGATGACTTTTCGCAAGAGGAGCAGTTTGACCTCTTCCATCAGGTTGCAGAAGAAAGTGTAAACTTTGGCCCCAGTCCAGAAGAGAGTTTCCAGCAGGACTATGACCTAGAAGTTGATTGGCTTGATGTTTGTTTTGAGACTGTCAAGCATGTCTTTAGCCATCGAAAGTGGAATGTACAGATTGTAGCAGGTCAGGTGAGTGACTTTCATGATTTTTCAGATAGGGAAGTTCGCTGGCTTTCACCAGAAGAGTTCAAGGATGTTCCACTTGCCAAACCCCAACAAAAAATCTGGCAGGCTTATGCACAATCCAACTTAGACAGTAGCAAAGACTAGCTATTGTGTCTTCTTGCTATTTTTTTGGTATAATAGTAGAGAAAAAGGTGAACATATGAAAAAAATATTAATTGTAGATGATGAAAAACCAATCTCAGATATTATCAAGTTTAATATGACCAAGGAAGGTTACGAGGTTGTAACCGCTTTTAATGGTCGTGAAGCGCTAGAGCAATTTGAAGCAGAGCAGCCAGATATTATTATTCTGGATTTGATGCTTCCAGAAATTGATGGTTTAGAAGTTGCTAAGACTATTCGCAAGACAAGTAGTGTACCTATTATCATGCTTTCAGCTAAAGACAGCGAATTTGATAAGGTTATTGGTTTAGAGCTTGGGGCGGATGACTATGTAACCAAACCCTTCTCAAATCGTGAGTTGCAGGCGCGTGTCAAAGCTCTCCTTCGTCGCACGGACTTGGCTTCTGTAGATAATCAAGAATCAGATGAAAATAAAACTCAACCCTTGCAAATTGGGGACTTGGAGATTGTTCCAGATGCCTATGTTGCTAAGAAATACGGTGAAGAACTAGACTTAACTCACCGTGAATTTGAGCTTTTGTATCACTTGGCTTCTCATATCGGTCAAGTAATTACGCGTGAACACTTGCTTGAAACGGTCTGGGGGTATGATTATTTCGGAGATGTTCGAACAGTTGACGTAACCATCAGACGTTTGCGTGAGAAGATAGAAGATACACCAAGTCGTCCTGAATATATCCTAACACGTCGCGGTGTTGGTTATTATATGAGAAATAATGATTAAACTAATTAAAGATACAGTTTTAACCAGTGATTTTATCTTTATCCTCATTCTACTTGGCTTTATTTTAGTAGTGACCTTACTTTTGCTAGAAAATCGTCGGGATAATATTCGGTTGAAGCAAATCAATCAAAAAGTTAAGGACCTGATTGCAGGAGATTATTCTCAGGTATTGGATATGCAGGGAAGCTCTGAAATCACTAATATTACCAATAATCTCAATGATTTATCAGAAGTAATTCGTTTAACCCAAGAAAATCTGGAACAAGAGAGTAAACGATTGCACAGCATCCTATCTTACATGACGGATGGAGTCCTTGCGACCAATCGTCGCGGTAAGATTACCATGATTAATGACATGGCTAAGAAACAGCTAGGTGTTCAGAAAGAAGATGTTCTCAACAAAAGTATTCTGGAATTGCTTAAGATTGAAGATGAGTATGAACTTCGTGATTTGATTACCCAAATTCCTGAACTCATGATTGATTCTCAGGATGCTAATGGTGAGTATCTGAGCCTCCGTGTTCGCTTTGCCTTGATTCGTCGAGAGTCTGGCTTTATTTCGGGTTTGGTTGCTGTTTTGCATGATACGACGGAGCAGGAAAAGGAGGAACGCGAACGGAGACTCTTTGTTTCCAATGTTAGCCATGAGTTACGGACCCCCTTAACCAGTGTTAAATCCTATCTTGAAGCCTTGGATGAGGGAGCTTTGTGTGAAACCGTAGCACCAGACTTTATCAAGGTATCTCTAGATGAAACCAACCGTATGATGCGAATGGTGACGGATCTCCTCCATCTCTCACGGATTGATAATGCGACCAGTCACCTAGATGTGGAACTGATTAACTTTACTGCCTTTATTACTTTTATCCTCAACCGTTTTGATCAGATAAGAGGGCAGGATGAAGAGAAAAAATATGATTTGGTAAGGGATTATCCAATTACCTCTGTCTGGATTGAAATTGATACAGATAAGATGACACAGGTGATTGATAATATTCTTAACAATGCCATCAAGTATTCGCCAGATGGTGGGAAAATTACAGTGACCATGAAGACAACTGATGATCAGATGATTTTATCCATCTCAGACCAAGGTTTGGGTATTCCTAAGCAGGATTTACCACGCATCTTTGACCGTTTTTATCGTGTGGATCGCGCTAGAAGTCGTGCCCAAGGTGGAACAGGTCTGGGACTGTCTATTGCCAAAGAAATTATCAAACAGCATAATGGCTTTATTTGGGCCAAGAGTGAATACGGTAAGG
The DNA here is from genome assembly GCA_018364455.1 of Streptococcus mitis. Classification (GTDB taxonomy): domain Bacteria; phylum Bacillota; class Bacilli; order Lactobacillales; family Streptococcaceae; genus Streptococcus; species Streptococcus mitis_BR. The sequence continues at coordinate 8,856 of JAGZLW010000052.1, forward strand.
GATCAACTTTCACAATTGTGCTCCCTTATGATAAGGATGCAGTGAAAGAAGAAGTATGGGAGGATGAAGTAGAAGACTAGAATGAGTGAAACAGGCTTTAAATACAGTATTTTAGCGTCGGGTTCCAGTGGAAATTCCTTTTATCTGGAAACTCCAAAAAAGAAGCTTTTAGTGGATGCAGGCTTATCGGGCAAAAAAATCACCAGTCTACTTGCTGAAATTAATCGCAAACCAGAAGACTTGGATGCCATCTTGATTACGCATGAGCATTCAGACCATATTCATGGAGTAGGTGTTTTGGCTCGAAAGTATGGTATGGATTTGTACGCCAATGAAAAGACCTGGCAGGCTATGGAAAATAGCAAGTATCTTGGCAAGGTAGATTCTTCACAAAAGCATATCTTTGAAATGGGCAAAACCAAAACCTTTGGAGATATCGATATCGAGAGTTTTGGTGTGAGTCATGATGCAGTCGCACCGCAGTTCTATCGCTTTATGAAGGATGATAAGAGTTTTGTCCTTTTGACAGATACTGGTTATGTTAGTGACCGTATGGCAGGGATTGTCGAAAATGCAGATGGCTATCTTATCGAGTCCAACCATGATGTAGAGATTTTACGAGCAGGTTCCTATGCTTGGCGACTCAAACAACGAATCCTATCTGATCTCGGTCACCTTTCTAACGAGGACGGTGCTGAAGCCATGATTCGGACGCTAGGAAATCGCACTAAGAAAATCTATCTTGGTCACTTGTCTAAGGAAAACAATATCAAGGAGCTGGCTCACATGACCATGGTCAACCAGCTAGCACAAGCTGATCTGGGAGTTGGAGTAGACTTTAAGGTTTATGATACCTCACCAGATACCGCAACACCATTGACAGAGATATAAAAAAGAAGGCGAGTACCTTCTTTTATATATTGTAGAGATTTGGTGTGGTATAATGTTTACAAATGATATGGGAGAAATGATGTGAAAAGAAAATGGTTATTCAAGGATTATTATGACACAACGATTATCATACTTGCGTTGATATCCGTTGTTCTTGTCTTGCTTGGATTTGCTGAGATGATTGATTTAGACAGTCCTCCATACAGTATTATTGACTTACAACTTTGGTTTGTGTTTGTGGTAGATTATGGTTGGCGGTTCTTTTCAAGTAAAGCAAAATGGAGGTTTATACTTGAAAATATCTTTGATTTATTGGCTATTCTCCCTTTAAATGCTATTTTTACAGTATTTCGGTTAGGGCGTATCTTTCGCTTAGCAAGGCTGACAAAATTACTGAAACTGACTCGTTTACTTAGAATAATTGGACTTACAGGTAAATTAGAAAGAAAAATTAGTAGATTTTTACGGACAAATGGCCTGATTTATATCTTATATGTTAATATCTTTATCGTTCTAGTAGGAAGTTCAATTTTATCTGTTGTTGAAGAAAAATCTTTTTCAGAGAGTCTTTGGTGGGCTCTTGTTACTGTAACGACAGTTGGTTATGGTGATATTGTTCCGACTTCGTTCTTTGGTAAATGGTTAGCTGTTTTATTAATGCTTGTCGGTATTGGAACAATAGGAATGTTAACAAGTGCCTTGACGAACTTTTTTGTAAAAGATAATCCAGATGAGCAGATAAAACTTGATAAACTCCAAGACGAATTATCGAGCCAAAGAATATTAATAAAGAAACAATCTGAAAAGATAGAAGAACTACATCGAATGATAAAAGACTTAGTTGAAAAAATATAATAAAGGTGAGACAAAACTTGATTCGAGGAGAAATCAAGTAAGTCTTGACACAATAAAACGCATAATATCAAGGTCTGGCACCTTACATTATGCGTTTTTGTGATTTTTATTAGAATGGCAATTTCCCTGCGAAAGCACCTAATTTTTTCTTAGTCGTTTCATCGATTTGTTCAAGAGCTGAGTTGATGGCTTGAACAGTCATATCAGAAAGGGTTTCGAGGTCTTCTGGGTCAACGACAGTTGGATTGAAGTCAATGCTGATAACTTTCTTATCTCCAGTTAAGGTCGCTTGAACAAGATCTTGAGCAGATTTGCCAACAAATTGCATAGCAGCAAGTTCAGCTTGGCTTTGTTCCATTTGTTTTTGAAGTTTTTGTGCTTGGCGCATCATGTTTTGCATGTTCATCATGTTGATTTACAGTTTCCTTTTACAATTATTTTCTTTCTTATTTTATCAATTTTGAGGTTAAAAGTCTATTGTTAGTATAAATCCCCCAACATTAAATTTTCTGAAAATCTATTAAAAAATGAGTGGAAACGTGGTATAATGAGACGTAAAATTAATTCAGGTTTCCTGAACCGATAGGAGTAAACAATGAAAAAACTAGGTTTTGTCCTTTTATCTTCAGCCTTGCTATTGACAAGCTTGTGCTGTTAGGTTTGAAAAATCAGCAGATACAACCGATTCGTCCAAGGTGACAGCCTTGTCTGAAGACAAGCAAAAAATGCTTGATAAGGCCACTGCTGACTATAAGACTTTTGTTCAAGAGCAAATCGATAAACTCTTGACAGATACGGAAGGCTTTGTCAAACTTTTGAAAGAAGGTAAGTTAGAAGAAGCCAAGAAGGTCTATTCATTGATTCGTATGTCTTAGGAGCGTTCAGAACCAATCGCTGAGAGTTTTGGTGAGTCAGATGTCAAGATTGACTTCCGTTTGGCAGACTATATGGACGAAAACAAGACCGAGAAAGGTTGGTCAGGTTTCCATCGTATCGAGCGTATCCTTTGGGAAGACAATACAACAAAAGGATCTGAAAATCTAGATAAGGAAGAGTAAATCTGCTCTAATAAAAAAACTTTGTTCTCTAGAAACCATCGTTTGGCTAGCTAGAGTGCAAAGTTTTTTTATTTTCTAGTTAAAATGAAGACTGTATTCTTTATAATCACAAGGCTATTAAGGGAGCAGTTGACATTAAAATGATGATTTTGAGTTTTTATTATTTTTGCTTTGTAGCAAGGTAACATAGTCGCTTTTTGTGTGGAATAAGTGGGAAAGAAAAACAGTTCTTTGAGTTTGATCGATAAAGTAAAGCAAGATATATTGCCCGATAATTTTTCCTCGTGTGGGGTACTTACTATTGATTTTAAGTCCGATTTTTTCATCTGCATCAAAGCCAGCTTCAGGAAAGGTTTCTAAACTTTTTAAGCCGTCTAAAATTTTAACCACAGTATTTTTAGCAGACTGAGGTGATAAAAGAACAGTAGTGATATAATCATGAATACTGTCAATTGCCTGACTCACTTCAGTAGATAGAATCACTTTATAAGCCATATCGTAGCCTCATATCGTCTAGGGAAGTTCCTTGTCCGGATTCATATTCTCTTAAGGCGCGTTCCGATTGGGCTTGTAGTTCCTGAATCAATCGCTCACGATGTAAATCTTCTGCAGTTTTTATTGGCAAATCCTGTTCGAGAACAATCTGCTCGATAAAAAGACTAATAGCATCAGTCATGGTCATTCCTTTTTCCCTGATGATAG
>JAGZLW010000053.1 GCA_018364455.1 Streptococcus mitis
ACACATGTCTAAAGAACTTTCACCTAAATACAATCCAGCCGAGGTTGAGGCTGGTCGTTACCAAAAATGGCTTGATGCCGATGTTTTCAAGCCTTCAGGAGATCAAAAGGCTAAGCCTTATTCAATCGTGATTCCACCGCCAAACGTGACTGGTAAACTTCACCTTGGTCACGCTTGGGATACGACTTTACAGGATATCATCATCCGTCAGAAACGCATGCAAGGTTTTGATACGCTTTGGCTTCCAGGTATGGACCACGCGGGGATTGCCACTCAGGCTAAGGTTGAGGAGCGCTTGCGTGGAGAGGGCATTACACGTTATGACCTCGGACGTGAATCTTTCTTGACGAAGGTCTGGGAATGGAAAGACGAATATGCCACTACCATCAAGGAACAATGGGGCAAGATGGGGCTCTCTGTAGACTATTCTCGTGAGCGTTTCACTCTTGATGAAGGTTTGTCAAAAGCCGTTCGCAAGGTCTTTGTAGATCTTTACAAGAAAGGCTGGATCTACCGTGGTGAGTTTATCATCAACTGGGACCCAGCAGCTCGCACAGCCCTTTCTGATATCGAGGTTATCCATAAGGATGTCGAAGGAGCCTTCTATCACATGAACTATATGCTAGAAGACGGCTCACGCGCCCTTGAAGTTGCTACAACTCGTCCTGAGACTATGTTTGGGGACGTTGCGGTTGCGGTCAATCCAGAAGACCCACGCTACAAGGACTTGATCGGTAAAAACGTCATCCTTCCAATCGCTAATAAATTAATCCCAATCGTTGGGGATGAGCATGCTGATCCTGAGTTTGGTACAGGTGTTGTAAAAATCACGCCTGCCCACGATCCAAACGACTTCTTGGTTGGTCAACGCCACAACTTGACACAAGTCAACGTCATGAACGACGACGGAACTATGAACGAGCTTGCCTTCGAATTTGCAGGCATGGACCGTTTTGAAGCTCGTAAGGCAGTCGTTGCCAAGTTGGAAGAAATAGGTGCCCTTGTTAAAATCGAAAAACGTGTTCACAGTGTTGGTCACTCAGAACGTACTGGTGTAGTAGTTGAACCACGCTTGTCAACGCAATGGTTCGTCAAGATGGACCAATTGGCGAAAAATGCTATTGCCAACCAAGACACAGAGGACAAGGTAGAATTCTACCCACCTCGTTTCAACGATACCTTCCTCCAATGGATGGAAAATGTTCACGACTGGGTAATCTCTCGTCAGCTTTGGTGGGGTCACCAAATCCCAGCTTGGTACAATGCTGAGGGTGAAATGTATGTCGGCGAAGAAGCTCCAGAAGGTGACGGATGGACTCAGGACGAAGATGTCTTGGATACTTGGTTCAGTTCTGCCCTTTGGCCATTCTCAACTATGGGCTGGCCTGATGTCGACTCAGAAGACTTTAAACGTTACTTCCCAACTTCAACCTTGGTAACAGGTTACGACATCATCTTCTTCTGGGTATCTCGTATGATCTTCCAATCATTGGAATTCACTGGTCGTCAGCCATTCCAAAACGTCCTTATCCACGGTCTCATCCGTGACGAGCAAGGACGCAAGATGTCTAAGTCACTCGGAAACGGGATTGATCCGATGGATGTCATCGAGAAATACGGTGCCGATGCTCTTCGTTGGTTCCTTTCAAACGGTTCTGCACCAGGTCAAGACGTGCGCTTCTCTTACGAGAAAATGGATGCTTCATGGAACTTCATTAACAAGATTTGGAACATCTCTCGCTACATCCTCATGAACAATGAAGGCTTGACCCTTGAGCAAGCAACTGCCAATGTGGAAAAAGTTGTTAACAAGGAAGCTGGAAATGTCACAGATCGCTGGATTCTCCACAACCTCAATGAAACTATCGGAAAAGCTACTGCCAACTTTGATAAGTTTGAGTTTGGTGTGGCTGGCCACATCCTCTACAACTTCATCTGGGATGAGTTTGCGGACTGGTATGTTGAGTTGACCAAGGAAGTCCTTTATAGCGACAACGAAGAAGAGAAAGTTATCACACGCTCTGTTCTCCTTTACACTTTGGACAAGATCCTTCGTCTCCTTCACCCAATCATGCCATTCGTGACAGAGGAAATCTTTGGACAAATCTCAGAAGGCTCTATCGTGACAGCAGAATACCCAACTGTCAACCCAGCCTTTGAAGACTTTGCGTCTCACACTGGTGTGGAAAGCCTCAAAGACTTGATCCGTGCCGTTCGTAATGCGCGTGCGGAAGTAAACGTAGCTCCAAGCAAACCTATCACCATCCTTGTTAAGACAAGCGATAGCGACTTGGAAGCCTTCTTTAACAGCAATGTCAACTACATTAAACGCTTCACAAATCCAGAACACTTGGAAATCGCATCAACCATCACTGCACCTGAACTCGCTATGTCAAGCGTCATCACAGGAGCAGAAATCTACCTGCCACTGGCAGACCTCCTCAATGTCGAAGAAGAACTGGCCCGTCTCGACAAGGAACTTGCTAAATGGCAAAAAGAACTGGACATGGTCGGTAAGAAGCTCTCTAACGAACGCTTCGTAGCCAACGCCAAACCAGAAGTCGTCCAAAAAGAACGCGACAAACAAGCCGACTATCAAGCTAAGTACGACGCGACTGTAGCGCGTATTGATGAGATGAAGAAGTTGGTTAAATAAACATAGAAACACGGTGATGAGCCGTGTTTTTTGGTATAATGGAAAATAAAGTGTTAAAGTAGGTTATTAAATTGTCTATATCAGATATTGAGTTTGAACGTAGTGAGAAGCATTACCGTTACTTAAGACTAGCTATTGAACAGTTATCTGAAACGGATAAAACTTTTATTAAAGAGAATTTGTTAACGATTATTTCGGGTCGTGAAAGTTCATTATCTTTGAAGGAAGAAGCAAGAGAATTGCTAAATTATCTTGGAAGAATTGACATTAACAAAAGAAATGGAGCAATAGCGGAATTAGTTGTCATATGTTTATTGAGAACAAAAGGTTTTTCTCAAGAATATTGTTTTAGAAATTTAGAGGAAAATTCTGCTAAAAAAGGGTTTGACGGTCTTGTACTTGAGGGTGAAAAATTCTGGTTGTTAGAGAGTAAATCTAGTCAGATAGGACATAATAATAGTCATAGAAATACAGTATATAGAGCATACAAAGGATTGGAGAAACAATTATCTGGTGAAAATGAAAAAATCAATAATCCGTGGCGGAATGCATATAATCATACAAAAATCGCTCAATCACCGAATAGTTTAGTTAAAAGAGTTGCGGAATTATCAACGAATTATACTAACGGAGATTATTTTAAAATTGAGGATAATAACGTTATTATAGGATCGACGATTATACCAGATAAGAGAGGGAATCATCATATTAATGAAATTAATTTTGAAGTTTCCACCTTAAATAATTTTATAAAAAATCATAAATCAAAAGATGAGATAATTATCGCAATTAATTTACAAACTATTGAAATTTTTTTGGAATACTTAGAGGAAATCATTGATGAGTAGCGATGGGAAAAGCACATTGACAACACTCTCTAAAAGAGAAGAGATTGTAAATATTATCTTAGAATTATTGTTTATAAAAGAAAAATTAACTAATCGAGACGCAGAATATTTATTCGCAATATCATTGTTATTTATTGAAGAATTTGAAAAAAATAGATCCAGAAGTTATTATATAGAATTTGCGTATTCAATTATTGTTAGAACATGTTTTAAAATCAATGACTACAGAGCTCTATATGATTTTTCAGTTAATTTTGGTTATTATCCAATTGCACGAAAACTTTTAAGAAGTGGTTTGGTAGATGAAGGAATATTGAATTATTTTCTTTCGGATTTAAAACTTGCTCAATTCTCAAACGGTGATAAAATAAACACGCTTGAACAGGACAAAGTATCTAAGGAAATCATTGCTTCAGAAAATAAAAAATTTGCTTTTGTTGCTCCAACATCATATGGAAAAAGCGAAATAATTTATCAACATATTTTAGAAAACAATGAGTTGGACAATATTGGAATTATAGTACCTACTAAAGCGTTGATTGACCAAGTATTCCGAGAAGCAAAAAAGTTAGGAGAATTAAATAGAAAAATTATAACTCATGAACAGAATTATAATGATTCGGATCGACGAGTACTTGCGATTGTTACACAGGAGAGAGCGTTGCGATTAATTGAACAACACTTAATATTCGATTCTCTCTATATCGACGAAGCGCATGAACTGTTTAACTTTGATTTCGGTTTGAAACATGCAAATAGAAGCCTGTTGTTAGCAAGATTGCTTAAACTCAACAAGAAACTAAATCCCGAACTAAATATATACTATTTTTCACCTCTAATTCAAAATGTTAATAATTTATTGTTAAAAAATGAAGAAGGGCATGTAGAGCAATATAAAATTAACAATAATTTAAAGGTTTTAGATATAAGATATGTTAGTAATGCCAATGAACAGTTTGTCTTCGAGCAATATTTGGGTTCCTTTTTTAAATTATCTAATACGGAAAATAATTTAAAATATATTGTTAACTGTAGTAAAAATTATAAAAAAAATTTACATTATTTATACAGGCCTATTTATATAGAACATTATGCTGAGGAATTATGTGACCAATTACCTGAGTATGATGAATTACCACAATCACTCGCTAATTTAATTGAAGAATTGAAGGATATAGTTCATCCTAAATTTAAGCTAATTGAATTTCTATCAAAAGGAATTCTATATCTACATGGTAGACTACCAAATAATATAAGGAATTATCTTCTGAAATGTTTTAGAGATGATGCTTCAATTAAACATTTAATTGCCAATTCAGTTATTCTCGCTGGTATGAATATGCCTATTGACTCTTTATTCTTTATTTCAGGTTTTTCGGCTACTAATAAACTTAGTTGGTAGAGTCAATAGATTGAATGAGATTTTTTCAAATAATGGTGAACTAAACAAGATCTTAGTTCCTGTACACTTTGTGGAACTTGATAGCTATCCTCAAAATAGAAATGGTCAGTTAAAGAAAACAGTTGAATCTTTACGAAGTAATATTAAGGATTCTGTAAAAAATCCACTATTAGAGAATTCTGTAGTAAATAAATCTAATTTAGATAATTCCGAGAAAATTTTAGCTTTAGAAAGTAATATAGTTAATGATTTTGATAATCCTAGTTTTATTTCTCGTCTCACGAGATCTGGAGCTCAGCAACTATTAAACTATACGGAGTTAGGTTTAATAAAATTAGAGAAAATTATACAAGAGACAGAGATTATCCATAATGCTGATAATGTCTACAAAGAAATTTTGCTTAAAGTTAAGGAAGTCTTTTTTGATAATTTTGTTAATGAAGGTGCCGATAGAGCTATAGACTATAGGTATTTTTATCCGAATAACAACGTCAAACGTTTGCGGTTTGAACCTACAATTAATTATTATTCAGTTTTTATTCCAAGTTCCTACTCCTCTCTAAAGGATAGAGTAAATAATTTAGTATCATATTGGGAAGATATTTTAAGTTCTTCTTCGGATCATAATAAAAATTTCATGCAATATGTTGGTAGTCAATTTGGAGAAAAGGCATATCAGTCGGATGATTATAATGATTCCAGGGCAAAAGTCTATATAGATTTAAATGACTATAAAACTAGAGAATATGATATGTATAACATCGCCATTATTAAACTCCAAACCGATGATGAATTTGTAGATTTTGAAATTGGTTTATTAGTAAATTCATTAAGAGAATTTAATATTATCTCAGATGATTTGTATAATTTGTTTATGTTTGGAACAAATGATATAAAAGAGTTACAAATTTCGCAACTAGGATTAAGTAAAAATCTATATAATACACTAAAAAAGGATAACCAAATTCAAAACATAGAGTTTGATGATTTTCATAATCCAAGAGCAAATCATCATTTAAGAGAGTACATACTTTCTAAGCAAGGAATTGAAAAATTTGAATTAGAACAATATTTTTTATAAACTATATAGAGCTATATATCTTTTATTTTAGAAAGCAGGTTACTACATGACAAATTCTGTAAGTTCGAACCGATCTGAGAAGTACAACATTGCAGCCTTCTTCTCAGGTGTTGGGGGAATTGAGTTGGGATTTGAACAGACCAACGAGTTCAGAGTGGTGTATGCCAATGAATTTGATAAGTATGCGCGTCAGACTTATCAATTAAACCATCCAGATACCTATTTGGATGGTCGAGATATTCACGATGTTCAGCCGGAAGATATCCCAGCTGAGCGCGTAGATGTGATTATGGGAGGTTTCCCTTGTCAAGCCTTTAGTATTGCGGGTTATCGCAAGGGTTTTGATGACTATCGTGGCGATCTTTTCTTTGAGTTGCTTCGCATGATTGAGGGATGTAAACCTCGTGCTATCTTCATCGAAAACGTCAAGAACATGGTCGGCCATGACCATGGCAATACTTTCAAGGTTATTCGTGAAGCCTTGACCGAGAACAACTACTTTATCAAGTGGAAGGTTCTCAACGGAAAAGACTATGGAAATATCCCACAAAACCGTGAAAGGATCTACATTGTTGGTTTTGATAGCAAGGAAGCTTATGACTTGTTTGAATTCCCAGAGGAAATCAAGCTGACTACGAGTCTTCAGGATGTGATTAACTTCGGCGATCAACTAGACGAGGTCTACTACTACCGTGAAGGCAAGCAGAATTTCTACGACCAGTTGAAATTTGAAGTCACTAGTCAAGATACGGTTTACCAGTGGCGCCGTCAGTATGTCCGTGAAAATAAAAACGGTGTTGTCCCAACCCTAACAGCAAATATGGGAACAGGTGGACATAATGTTCCATTGATTCTGACAGATAGTGGCGAGATTCGTAAGTTAACTCCCAAAGAAACCTTTAATGTTCAAGGATATCCTAAATCCTTTAAAATCCCAGAAGGGGTTTCAAATGGTCAGCTATACAAGCAGGCTGGAAACAGTGTTGTTGTACCCGTGATTAAACGCATAGCGGAAAATGTGGCCAAGGCCTTGAATGACAGCCAAGGGCAATCTCAACTGGAACGCTCAGCAAAATTTGCCATTATCTACACTAAGATGAATGGACAGTTTGAGGGCCAGTCTTATGTGAAAGACTTTGTAGATAGCTATGAACAGGCTCTTGAGAAAATCAAGTCTTATGACGATGGTCTAGCTGTTCTGTCTGGTGAAGATTACTTAAAATTGGTAAAAAAACGAGGAAATCTCGAATTTTACAGTATTAATTAACGAATATATAAGAGGGTTAGTGAAAAACTAATCTTCTTTTGATATACTGAAAATAGAAAAGAGGGTGCTTATGTGGGAACATCTAAAGTCTGAACAAAAAGACAAATACAAAACTTTAATTACCAACTTCGCTAGTTTGAGCCAAGCTTTCTCTCAAAAGGCAGAATCAGAAGATGAGGGACAAACAGAGAATTATGTTGCTCCAATTGTTAATTCTAAATTTCAAGAAACAGTCTTCCAGAAGGCTTTTAATGCGGTTGGGGAAGATATTGCCAATACCTCCTATGATGCCTCTGTCGTTGTGGATGAAAATCATAAATACCTAGTGGGTATTAAATCTTTTGGGATTAATTCTGGAGACCAAAAGATCGCTCAGTTTAAGAAGGACTCTCAAGATTGGACGGACTTGTTGGGTGATATAAAATTCCATGCAGATATCTCAGCAGATAAAGAAACGGCAGACAAGGGAAACTATCAACGCTATGAAGAGTTGGCACGAAAGATTGCGACCTTAAGGAACCAGAGAATCGAATCCTCTAAGGCACAAATCAAAGGTTTTAGCTCGGATTCGGTCAATGTTGAAGCTGTTTATCATGTCCTGATGCCAACATCAAAGGGAGAAAATCCGAAGATTTTTGTTGGAGAGACGACTTATTTACCAGTTGATATTGATAATCTAGTCATTGAAGGATCAACTACTAAAAATAATCCAACTAATTTTCGATTTACGGATGGGCAACACCACTACAAGTACACGGCAGCTGACAGTCAGCTCCACATGACTTTTAACAATAAAGATATTGTGGTAGATACTTGGGACGTCCATTATATTGAAGATCCTTTTTCTCTCTTTGAAAACCTTCATTTACTGACCGCTGAAAAGAGACAATCTGATATCTTAGAAACGGTGTCTTGGGTTATCACAGACAAACATGGAAATGTGGAAGAAAACTCGGGCTTTAATGCCTTTAATGGTGGTTCAAAATTAGCTAAGAAAGATCGTCTGCCACGGATTTTAAAGATTCAGGAAAAATTCAAAAACAGTCTCGCTCCAGAAGAACTAGCTTTTGTGACTTTTTCTTTAGAAGAAATCCTCTTGAAAAAGTGGACTAGCAAGGAAGAAAAAATTCAGATGAAGGCGATTCGTGAGGACTTGATTCACTTTGTCCACAATACTGGCAATAAAAAACTCATCAAGGAGATTGAACAGCTGGTTTATCGTCCAGTTAGTGAAGTTTACATTCCTCTGCCAGACTCTAAGAACTTTCATGACGAAAGGCCAGACTTCTTTGGTCCTGGATTTGGGGCTTTTGAGCCTGGCACTAAAAAACTAGCTCTACCAAAAGAAGAAAGAACCTTTAAGCTACGCTTTTTACCTTCTGGTGATGTCATTAATGCCTATATCAACCAAGAATCTGGTAAGGCAATTCAGTCAACTGATAAGCAAGAAATTCTTGGTAATTGGATCTTGCGTGGTGTTTTTCAGTTGAAAGAACGTGAAGTCTTGACAGGCCAACGACTCAATGAACTGGAAATCAACGGCATTCGTTTAGCCAAGTTTAAAAATGGCGAAATTGGAATTGAATTTATCTGGATTGATACTGAAAATCCACCAAGCGATGCCATCGGCTGGGTAGCAAAGAAATAAAAGTCCGTTTTAGACTAATTTCCACTTCGGTTAGGCAAGTGGAAGTTACTTTGAGAAGTTAGCGAGTTCAAATCAACTAACTTTCTCCCCCTTAACCTTTGACTATTCCGCAAAATTATCGTAAAATAAAGAGTAAATGATAAAATGAGGTCAGAGTCTGTTTACTCTGGCGATAGTAGTATAAATGAGGAGAAACGCTTTGGAATTAGAAGTATTTGCTGGGCAAGAAAAAAGTGAACTATCTATGATTGAGGTAGCGCGTGCTATCTTGGAACTTCGTGGTCGCGACCATGAGATGCATTTTAGCGATCTTGTAAACGAAATTCAAAACTATCTTGGAACATCAAACAGCGATATCCGTGAAGCCTTGCCGTTGTTCTACACAGAGTTGAACTTTGACGGTAGCTTCATCTCTCTTGGAGACAACAAATGGGGTCTTCGTTCATGGTATGGTGTGGACGAAATCGACGAAGAAATCATCGCTCTTGAAGAAAGTGATGACGATGAAGTAGCACCAAAAGCTAAGAAAAAACGTGTCAATGCTTTCATGGATGGTGATTCAGATGCCATTGACTACAATGCGGACGATCCAGAAGACGAAGATGCATACGAAGCAGATCCAGCTCTTTCATATGATGATGAAAATCCAGATGATGAGAAAAATGAAGTGGAAGCTTACGATGCAGAAATCAACGAAATCGCCCCAGATGACTTGGGTGAAGACGTGGATCTCAACGAAGAAGACGACGAGTTTTCAGATGATGATACTGAAAACATCGAGGAATAAAAGTTAGCTATTGACAATTATCCTATTTTTAGGTATCATATTGTTCGGGCACCTCTTTTAGAGGTCGGGGCTCCCTAGTTCTTAGGGAGCTATTTTTGTTTTTTCAAGAAGGTATCTTCTTGTATTTTGGTTGTGAATCTGGTGCAGTCGTCCCAGATTATTCTTATTAGTAGGGTCTTGTTTTCTATGTCCCCTCGTAGTTAGCAAAACCTTGAGCATTTTAGAAAGAGGAATCTATGTCTACGAAATATATTTTTGTAACTGGTGGTGTGGTATCGTCTATTGGGAAAGGGATTGTTGCAGCGAGTCTGGGCCGTCTCTTAAAAAATCGTGGTCTCAAAGTAACCATTCAAAAGTTTGATCCTTATATCAATATCGATCCGGGAACTATGAGCCCTTACCAGCACGGGGAAGTTTTTGTGACAGATGACGGAGCTGAGACAGATTTGGACTTGGGTCACTATGAACGTTTCATCGATATCAATCTTAATAAATATTCCAACGTGACAACTGGTAAAATTTACAGTGAAGTTCTTCGTAAAGAACGCCGTGGAGAATACCTTGGGGCAACTGTTCAGGTTATTCCTCATATCACAGATGCTTTGAAAGAAAAAATCAAGCGTGCCGCTCTAACGACCGACTCGGATGTCATTATCACAGAAGTTGGTGGAACAGTAGGAGATATCGAGTCCTTGCCATTCCTAGAGGCTCTTCGTCAGATGAAGGCAGATGTTGGCGCGGATAATGTTATGTACATCCATACAACCTTGCTTCCATACCTCAAGGCTGCTGGTGAAATGAAGACCAAACCAACTCAACACTCTGTCAAAGAATTGCGTGGATTGGGAATCCAGCCAAATATGTTGGTTATTCGTACAGAGCAACCAGCTGGTCAAGGAATTAAAAACAAACTGGCCCAGTTCTGTGATGTGGCACCAGAAGCCGTTATCGAATCGTTGGATGTCGAACACCTTTACCAAATTCCATTGAACTTGCAGGCTCAAGGTATGGATCAAATTGTCTGTGATCATTTGAAATTAGACGCACCAGTAGCAGATATGACAGAATGGTCAGCCATGGTGGACAAGGTCATGAACCTCAAGAAACAAGTTAAGATTTCCCTTGTTGGTAAGTATGTGGAGTTGCAAGATGCCTACATTTCTGTGGTCGAAGCCTTGAAACACTCTGGTTATGCTAACGACGCAGAAGTTAAGATTAATTGGATCAATGCCAATGATGTGACAGCAGAGAATGTGGCAGAGCTCTTGTCTGATGCGGACGGAATCATCGTACCAGGTGGTTTTGGCCAACGTGGTACTGAAGGGAAAATCCAAGCCATTCGCTATGCGCGTGAGAATGATGTTCCAATGTTGGGAGTCTGCTTGGGAATGCAGTTGACTTGTATCGAGTTTGCTCGTCACGTTTTGGGTCTTGAAGGTGCCAATTCTGCAGAGCTTGCACCAGAAACAAAATACCCTATCATTGATATCATGCGTGATCAGATTGATGTTGAGGATATGGGTGGAACCCTTCGTTTGGGACTTTATCCATCTAAGTTGAAACGTGGCTCTAAGGCTGCGGCTGCTTATCACAATCAAGAAGTGGTGCAACGCCGTCACCGTCACCGCTATGAGTTTAACAATGCCTTCCGTGAGCAGTTTGAGGCAGCAGGTTTTGTCTTTTCAGGAGTTTCTCCAGACAATCGCTTGGTAGAAATCGTGGAAATTCCTGAAAATAAATTCTTTGTAGCGTGTCAGTATCACCCTGAACTTTCAAGTCGTCCAAACCGCCCAGAAGAACTCTACACTGCCTTTGTGACTGCAGCGGTTGAGAACAGCAATTAGCAAAATCAGAACCTTTGAGAAGAATCTCAGAGGTTTTTTGCTTGCATATTTAGGATAATATTTGCAATTTAAAAACATAGTGATATAATTAACATAAAAAATCCTAAGGAGGATCTACGATGAAAAAAATCACATTATTTGGTTTGTCTCTAGCAGGTTTAGCTTTACTAGCTTTCCCTCATTCAGGAAAAGCCTTTGAGCTTAAAGAAGTTTGGCATGTTAAAGGAGGAGTTGTGTATCAAGATGACAAAATTCTTCGATTTAACAATGGCCATAGCGTAGATATCAAAGTCTTGGATTTGCCAAAAACTGAGAAAATCGAGTGGACGGTCAGTCTCAATGGTCAAGATCAAACTGTCAATTTCCTAAGTCAAGAAGTGGATAGAACCATCGGAGAAGAAGGACGTTACCTGAATTTCTATGTACCTTATGGCTATAGAGGAGATATCAAGGTAGAAGCCAAGAGCGGAAATGAAGTAAAAACCTGGTCCACTAAAGTAGTTGATGATGTATATAATGGTGGAAAGAGTGGCTACTACCATATTAAAGAATCAAATAATCAATACACCTACCTTGATACTAAATGGGACTATCAAACCAAGACCTACACTGCTACCTTACC
>JAGZLW010000016.1 GCA_018364455.1 Streptococcus mitis
GATAAGCATCCAAGCGACTCTCATAGCGAATCATGGCATCTTTGGCACGCTCGTCTTGGTCTTCTTCGTAGACTTTTTGGCTTTCCTTGTGCGCCATGTCGTTGATCATGATTTGGGTATTGACCCAAGCCTCAAATTCCTTCATAAATTCTTGTTCGTAACTCATTTTTTCTCCTTATTCTAATCCACGGAAATAGTCCGTATCAATCTCACGGTAGGGTTGAATATCCTGAACATACTCCAACACACCTTGGAATTCTCCGTTTTCATCGTGCACTGCTGCGTAAGTGATGTGGACAAACTTGCCTCGCGACTCAGACTTGAACCACATTTCATACTTGTCTTTGCTTCCCTCACGAAGTCCCTTCATGATAGTCTTGACCTTGTCCAAGTACTTAGGCGGATGGCAGAGTTCGACATTGCGCCCAACTTGGGACGGCGTCCGTTTGAAAATCATCTCATCAGCTGGCACATTGTCATTGTAATACTGGAAAATATCGTCTTTATTGACAAAGGTAATCTCCATAGGGAGGTGATTGAGGATGAGATTGGCCTGCTCGACCGATAGATATCCATTCCCAAAAGCCTGTTGACTATGGCGGTCCAGCACTGCTTCCTTTTCCTTAGGGGTAAAGGTAATGGTAAACTGCCCTTCTGGCGTATCGATAACTTGCTGGACTTGACCTTCTGCCGTATCTAACTGTACAGGCTCCTCTGCGCTCTTTTCCTCAACAAAACTCTGGCGTTCTGGCACCCATTCCTCAGACGGACGGATAATAGCATAGCCATAGGCATCGCTCTCCTCCGCAATCTGAAGCCAGTCGTCCTGAGTAAAGGATTCAAGGAGAATCATGAGAAGGATGGACTCTTCCTTGAAAATCATACTTTCAAACTCTGTCGCAAAGGCTTCAAAATCTTCTTTCACAGTAGAAATCGGCACTTCAGGTAGTGACTTGGCTGTCGCTAGGGCTGTCTGAAAGAGTTCCCTAATCTGGTCATCCACTCCCCACATGACTTTTGGAGGTGAATCGTGACCATAGCGCTCCATGATAGGAAAGAAGAGTTCTTCTTTGCGTTGGTAGTGGATATCAAATTGACCTACAAGTCCCATCTGACGCACCAAACCCTTACGCATCTCCGCAAGCATTTCTTCATCTTCCATAGACTCATAGGTATCTAACAATCTCCGAATGCGAATCAAAGCTGCACGGAGAGCCAGATTTTCTTCTTTGAAAATCCGAACTGGGTGACCTGGGTGCTCGGTATCTGCAACTTCGACATCCTTAACAGCATTTTTAAAAAGATTGGCATGGACATCACAGAGTTCCATGACATCTTCAAAGGTGACACCTGAGTCTGAGTTCATCAGCTCGTGCTCCATGAGGGAAATCTCGATGGCTGAAACACCTGTAAAGGTCGCATCAAAACGCTCCTGAACCGACTCAGGAGAGGCACCATTGTGCAATTCTAACAAAATATCCCGCAGGACATGAATTCGTTCATCTGCCATTAGTCTAATCCAATCACTTCGTAGCCATTCGCTTCCAGTGTGCGGACAATCTTGTCCATAGGAGTTCCTTCCAGCTTAGAACCCTGTTTGAGTGATACTTTACGACCAACTGTATTGCGCATTAAGGGATTGGCAAGTGGTTTAAAACCAAGCTCGACTAAAATTTCCAAAACTTCTGGATGCTTGTCCACCACTTCTGCAACGGGAATTGACACATCGATGATATTGTCCATGACGACCTCCATTGAATGTTCTAAAATGATTTTACTGCTTATATTATACCATATGGAAAGAGATTAAAAAACTAGCAGTGTAGCTCCTGCTAGTTCTCTGCGATTTGGATTATCATCTAAATAAGTTTAAATAGCCAATCCAATATCTTAAATACTATCTTGTAAAACAGCAATTGGACTGCAAAAGAGATGATCATCCAAAAGAATTTCACAATCCCAAAAATTGGTTTGATAAAAAGAATGGCAAGAAGTCCCCAGAAAAATTTCATTCTCTCTCCTCTGGCTTGATGAGCCATCGAGCTGTATCCATTAGCTTATCTGCAATAAAGAGTTTCCCAAAACCGACAACGGCGTGGTCATCTTTCTTTATCGTTTTCATTACTTTTACACCTTGCACGGTCAAAAAGTAATTACCATAAATTTTAGCAAAAGCTTTGATAGGATTCATCTCACTCACCCTCGATTATTTCAGCCTCTTTTCGGATTGTTTCAACATCTTCTTGATATTGAACTTCACTATAGTTGACTAGTTTAGACAATTCTTTCTGCAAGCTTTCACCCATCGGTTTCATAGTTGCAAAGGTTAAACCACCTGAAATGATACCACCTAAGATAGGAATGAATTTCCCCATTCCTTTGGCCAGCCCTCCCTTGGTCAGATTCATACCAAATATTTTTAAGACTTTTTTCAAAATAGGGTACCAAAGCGTCTTTGTTAAAGCTTTATTAGGTACTGTTTTCATTACCTGTTTGGCAATTGTTATACCACCTGCACGTAGCAAAGCAGCGGTTCCATTCACCCCCAACATGACACCTAGATAAAGCAAGAGGGTATTTTGAGCATCTTCACTCAACTCCTCGCGTGAAGCCCAAAGATCCTCATAACCATAAATATAACCTAATTCTTGAGCCAATTTCAGAGAGAAACCATAAAATTGAGCCACATCAGCTGGAATGGTAATTGCCATAGCAATCCCTCCAGGTAATCCTGCCAAAACAGAGGTTCCACTCGCCAATAAAACATTATCCCTAATGCAGGCATTAGCCACTCGATCTAAGATTTCTTGAGATAAGAGAGACGTTGGGCCTTGTTCTAATAAAGTAGGAATGTCCTGTGGATCCAATTCTTTGGAAAACTTATCCACTAAAAATTTCGAACGATCAACCTTAACAACAGGTAGTTTCACCACTTGTTGCAATACTTGCATAGCTAAGTCTTGTTCAGCCATATACAAACTCCTTTTACTTCTGTAAGTTATATTCTATGATAGCATACTCTTTTAAAGTATGTTTCAAATTCCCCTCAAAAATTTTCAAAAAATCCTTAGCAACTTATTTGTTAAAGAACTTTAATAGTCTTTGTAGAAACAGCTCGAATATTCCACCCCTACCTTTACAACATGATATTCTATCTATGAACGATAGTCTATTATTGTCTCACCTAAAATGTTCCTTGAATACACACTAACTATGAACTTTCGAGCTTCATCTTATAAATCCATAATTTCTTTTTTCTTTCGATCAAATTCTTCCTGAGATAATATACCTGCATCTAAAAGAGATTTTAGTTTGGTAAGTGCTTCGATTTGCTCATCTAATGATAGACTTGGTTTCATGGCTTTTTCATCTAAACTTTGAGCCATATTCATTCCAAATATCATTCCAGCACTATCACCTAGACCATGTTGCTCCACTCCTGATGCAATTTTTTGTTGTGCTGCAATATTAGAAGATTTCTGCGATACATCATTATAAGCTTTTAAATTCATCTTATTTGATGAAAATTGTTTAACCAATTCCTTAGATTCTGGTGAGAACTCAATATTAGCGATGGCAACTTTTACAATCTCAAATCCAAAACGTTCTTTCCAAGTTCCTGCATACTGTCCATCATTTGATACTTGTTCCGCAAGAACTGCAGCTTGTGAGGGTAATTGTGAAATACGATAAGTTGTGGACAAAGAATTAAGTGCAACAATAAAAGATTGAAGAAATTCTGTTACTATTTGTGATCTAGCTTGAGCGCTATCAAAGGTATAATAAGTCACATTAGCAGGAAGAAAGTTTCTGATAAATTGCTTAGCATCTGTAATTTGGATAGAAAATGTTCCAAAAGCACGTACTTCTAAATCTGTCCCATAAAACAAATCATTATACATGACTGGACCGCGAGTCCCAAATTTAATATCACGAATTTCTCTCAAATTAACAAAGCAAATCTGTTTTTGCTGATCACTTTGACCACCGAATCCAACACGATTAACAACATTGTCAAACAGTGACTTTTTCAATCCATCACCGTTAAAAACACTGCTCTCACCATTTTGGTATTCATATCCACCTGGTTCTGTAATAATTTCCTCGATACCCGACTGACTAAAGATAAAGGCTGCAGTATTTTCTGGAATAAAAATCTTGGATCCGTTGGAAATAACACCTACAGATCCCTTCGTATTGACACCCCTACCATTATTACTTTCTTGAACAATACCTGGACTTACAGCTGTATGTTCATCAAAAGTTTGAACTGTGATAATTTCTTTCCACTGATCTGCAAATGTCCCACCAATAGAATCTGTGATTGCTTTTATCAACCCCATTTAATTGCCCCCTTATAAACTTTGCTCCATATCACAATAGGCACATCTTACTGTTTGCTTCACTTGACCTGACAAAGGTGCTCCACAAAAGCTACACTTGGTTGAAATCTTTTCTGGCTCTGCATCCTTAATCCCAAGCCCTGCTTTAAAAGTGTCAAATGTATCCTTAAATGTTTCTGCCAAAACATCTGCTCCAAACAAGCTACTATCTCCCAAGGTTTCAAAATTACTTGTATCACCTGAAATCAATTTAATAATGTTTCTAGCCCACTTGTCAGTATCCTTAGTATTATTAAATGAAAAGATAGCTTGCCCGCCATTATAATAAATTTCCAACCGTTTCACACCATTGGTTTTGGTTACTGAAACTTGAGGTTTCCCTTCAAAAATTTTAATCTGGTTAATAGGAATGGTAACCTGGTCTTTTTTCCCTCCCCAAAAACCTTTTTTGATATGTACTAAGTGTAGATTCGTTAAAATTAATTCATCTGTAGCCAAACCATTTTTCCCAAAACTCACATGGTCACTATTCATAACCATGTATTCATGTGGCAATAATTGATAATCCATATTGAACTCCACTCTTCCTATTAAAGACTAGCTTTCCACTGCTCCACTTGTTCATGTAGATTATCACGATAATCTTTTAGAGTCTTAATCACTTCTTCTTTCCCTTGAATCGGTGCTTTCTTTAGTGGACCATATTGTTTTTTCAAATCTTCCATTTCTTTTTTAGTGCTATCTTTCAGTTCTTGGATAGCAGCACTATCTTCTAAAACAGTCCCTTTAAAGGCCTCGTCTGCTTCTGTATAGTAATTATCGATTATTTTCTCATTCATAATTAAGTAATCTTCATAGGTTTTTATAGACTCAATTGTCGTATCGCTAACATCTTGTGGGTTAAAATCGCTTGAACTGAGTTTTTCTTTTGCTTTAGCAAACAACCCTTTCTTCTCAGAACTACTAGATGAAGCTTCTGTTTGATTCTCACTAGAAGAGCTACTTGTTTTTTCAGATAGAGAACTACAAGCAACTAGGGTAGAGACGGAAAGACATAGCAAAGCTAAACGACAAACTTTTTTTACATTATTCATTAATAGAATCTCCTTTTATTTATGAAATCATCATATCATATTTGCTAAAAAAAAAAAGTATTTTCTAATTAGCTAACCTTTAAAAATACAGAATTCTAGTTATAGTATATTGAATCTAGAATAGTAGGAAACGATTGCTAAAACATTTTTAGAAATTAATTTGATTTTCAATCCACTATAAAAGAATATTTTCCCATTTCAAATTCCACCTATTTTCCCCCACCAAAAAAGAGGGTTACCCCTCCTTTTTAGTTCTTATCCAGATTGCGTAGCATTTCGTCAATCTTGTTTCCATACTCGATGGACTCGTCTTTGACGAATGTCAAATCTGGGATTTTGTACAATTTCAAATTGCGACCAAGTTCACGTTTGATGGTACCAGTTGCTTTTTCAAGCCCGATTTGGGCTTTTTGATTATCTGAAGCAAGGTTACTCAAAATGGTGTAGTAAACCTTGGCAACAGACAAGTCACCTAGCATCTGAACATCTGTGATGGTCACGCCTTGGACACGCGGATCACGGACTTTCTTTTGCAAAATCTCATTGACTTCACGCTTGATTTCCATGCCCACACGATCCGTACGGAAATGATTTGCCATGATATTCCTTTCTCTACTTTGAACCAAAAGCTAGGCCAGCAGACCTAGCTATTTTTAAACTTATTGATTTTCATTTCAAATTGGAACGAAGTTCAATTTGAAATCATCTGCTTCTTTCGCCGTGGTGAAAGTGATGGAACTGATTTATCAGTCCCATCACAGGGGATTTTTGAGACCCTAGGCTCAAAAATAAGCAATGAAACCATCGGTTTGCTTGCGTCCCTCACCACCTAAGAAAGGAGCAAAAAATCTTATCGTTTGATTTCTTCCATGACATACGCCTCAATCACATCATCAGTCTTGATATCATTGTAGCCATCGATCATCAATCCACCTTCACGGCCGTTTGTAACTTCTTTGACGTCGTCTTTGTAGTGTTTCAAGCTTGCGAGTTCGCCATCATAGATAACAACACCGTCACGGATAACACGGACTTTTGAGTCACGGGTAACCTTACCATTGATAACCATGAATCCACCGATAGTTCCCACTTTAGACACCTTGAAGGTTTCACGGATAACTGCTTCACCGATAACTTTTTCTTCGAATTCTGGATCAAGCATCCCTTTCATAGCTTCTTCCATCTCTTCGATAACCTTGTAGATAATGCTGTGGAGACGGATTTCCACATCGTCAGCTTCTGCTTGTTGACGTGCTTGTGGTGTAGGGCGTACGTTGAAACCAACGATAAAGGCATTTGAAGCTTCGGCAAGAGTCACGTCAGATTCATTGATTGCACCAACTGCCGAGTGGACGATGGTAACTTTGACACCTTCCACATCGATCTTTTGAAGTGATGCAGAAAGGGCTTCAACTGAACCTTGTACGTCGGCCTTGATGATAACGTTAACAGACTTGAGTTCACCAGCTTTAAGGGTATCAAAGAGGTTTTCAAGGCTGACACGTTGGGTAGCTTGACGTTGTTTCATGAGGGCACGTTTGGCACGCTCTTCACCAGCCGCACGCGCAGATTTTTCATCTTCGTAAACGGCAAAGTGATCACCTGCCATTGGCGCTTCGTTCAAACCTGTGATAGAAACTGGTGTTGATGGACCTGCTACCTTAACACGACGTCCAAGGTCATTAGTCATAGCACGGACACGACCGAAGGTATTTCCGACAACGATTGGGTCTTGAACATTCAAGGTACCTTGTTGTACAAGAAGGGTTGCGACCGCACCTTTTCCTTTATCCAAGCGCGCTTCGAT
Organism: Streptococcus mitis; assembly: GCA_018364455.1. Taxonomy (GTDB): domain Bacteria; phylum Bacillota; class Bacilli; order Lactobacillales; family Streptococcaceae; genus Streptococcus; species Streptococcus mitis_BR. Next base: position 7,245 of record JAGZLW010000016.1, read on the forward strand.
AACTGTACCGATCGCACGCACTGTCGGGTCTGCCTTGAGTTCTTGGATTTCAGCCACAAGAAGGACTGTTTCCAACAATTCTTCGATGTTTTGGTTGAATTTAGCTGAGATTTCAACAAATTCAGAATCTCCACCCCAAGCAGTTGACATGACACCATGCTCTGCCAATTCACCGATAACGCGTTCTGGGTTAGCACCTGGTTTATCAATCTTGTTAATGGCTACGATGATTGGAACGTTGGCCGCTTTTGAGTGGTTAATGGCTTCGATAGTCTGAGGCATAACCCCGTCATCTGCCGCTACGACCAAGATAGTAATATCGGTAACAGAAGCACCACGCGCACGCATAGATGTAAAGGCCGCGTGTCCTGGTGTATCAAGGAAGGTAATCTTCTTGCCGTTTTCCACGATTTGGTAGGCACCGATATGCTGAGTGATACCACCTGCTTCACCTGTCGCAACGCGAGAGTTACGAAGGGTATCAAGGAGTGTTGTTTTACCGTGGTCAACGTGTCCCATGATAGTTACAACTGGTGGACGCTCAACCAATTCATCTTCATTAAGATAACCATCTTCAACAAAGAAACGCTCGATGTCGGCATTATCCACTTCAACTTTTTGTTTGGCTTCGATACCATAATCCACCATGAGGAGTTCAATTGTTTCCCCATCCAAGGATTGGTTTTGTGTGGCCATGACACCCATCATAAAGAGTTTCTTAACGATTTCAGCTGGTTCACGTTTGATACGTTTTGCGATTTCCGCAACGGTCATACCATCTGTATATTCAAATTCTGTTGGCAATTCATGGAATTTACGCTCTGTAACAGGTTTTGGAGTCTGATTACGGTTGTTCTTGTTATTGCCTTTTTTGTTCTTTTTGTTGTTATTCCAGTTACTATTCTTTTGATTTCTCACTTGATTTTGACTACTTCGATTCTTTTGTTGTTTTCTAGGACCATCTTCTTCGTGATCATAATCGTCACGATTTTTGTCTGGTCGAGCTTGTTTTTTACGACGTGTATCCACTGCAGGTTCTGTTTTCTCAGGGACGACTTCAACCACTGCTTGAACTTGCTGTTCTTGTTGCGCTTGTTCAGCTAACTTAGCCACTTCTTCAAATATTTCCTCTGGCTCCTTGCGTTTGTTAGCTTGGGCCAAGGCTTCTTTGGCAGCCTGAGTCTGCTTGAAACGTTCCTCACTTGAACGTGCGTACTCTGCATTTTGTTCTGCTTTTAGGGCTGCTGCACGGGCTTTAAAGTCAACACGTGGAGCCGCTGAATTTGGACGTTTGTCCTCTTGTTGACGGCGCTCATTACCACGATTTTGCTGGCCTTGCTGTTTCTTAGCTTGATCATTAAAACGGCGATTGTCGCGGTTGCCTTGACCTTGTTTTCCACCATTGCGACCGTCGTTTTTCTGACGGTTTCCGTTTTGTTGTTGGTCACGGTTATTGCCCTTATTTTGCTTGCGTCGCTCTGCCTGCTCTTTGGCACGGGCTTCACGCTCAGCCTTGAAATTACGACTTTGCGGTTTAGCTGCTACTTTTTCTGCCTTCGGAGCAACTGGCTCAGCAGGTTTTGCCTCTTCCTTGGCTACAGCTGGTTTAGCTGGCTCAGATTTCTCGGCTTTCTTTTCTGCACTTGCTTTTGGTGCTGCAGGTTTTACTTCTACTTTCGGAGCAGCTGCAGACTTAAAGCTGGCAGCGATTTTTGCAGCGACAGCTTCTTCCACACTTGATGAGTGGCTTTTCACATCCAAGCCCAACTCTTTTGCACGCGCTACAACTTCTTTACTTTCTTTTCCAAGTTCTTTTGCGATTTCGTACAATCTTTTCTTAGACAAATCATGTCCTCCTCTTCTATTCCATATGAGACCTCATTTTCTTTGTAAATCCAGCATCTGTCACAGCCAAAACCTTTCTCGATTTCCCGACTGCTATGCTTAATTCCAGTGTTGAAAACACGGTTACAATTTCTACTTGATAATAATGACTTTTATCTTGAATCTTCTTGGTCAGATTGGGTCCAGCATCATGAGCTAGAAAGACCAACTTGGCCTTGCCGTCTTGAATGGCCTTGACAACCAATTCTTCACCCGATATGATCCGCCCTGCTCGTTGAGCAAGTCCCAAGAGATTGCTTATCTTTTGCTTATTCAAGTCCTAACTCTCTTCTTTTCACTTTGTGATCCACATAAGCGATCAACTCGTCATAAAAGCTTTCTTCCACTTCCATGCTAAAGCTGCGGTTAAAGACTTTCTTCTTTTTCGCCTCTAGGGCTTCTGCATTGTCTAGTTTGATATAAGCGCCACGGCCATTGGCCTTGCCTGTCGGATCGATAAAGACTTGTCCTTCCTTGTTCTTGACAATACGGAGCAAATCACGCTTATCAATCACTTCATTGGACACAACAGACTTGCGCAAAGGGATTTTTCTAGTTTTCATCTTTCCCTCCTCTAGCAGCTTTTATTCTTCTACAGTATCGTTTTCTGCTTCCAAATCTACCGAACCAGCTTCTTCCATGGCTTCAAATTCGCTAGCAGACTTGATATCGATACGGTAACCAGTCAAGTGAGCTGCCAAGCGAACGTTTTGTCCACGACGACCGATTGCAAGAGAAAGCTTGTTATCAGGAACAACCACCAAGGCACGTTTGCTGTCGTTTTCATCAAAGATAACTTGGTCAACTTCAGCAGGAGCAATGGCATTGTAGATAAATTCAGCTGGATCTGCTACCCACTCGATAACATCGATATTTTCTTCGATTGGCACCATACGGTCGCTCTTGGCATCGTAGCGAGCTGGGTGGAATTTGCTAGTAATCTTCTTGATATTCGCTCCACCACGTCCAACGATTGTACCGATAGCATCCACGTTTGGATTATGGCTACGAACGGCAACCTTAGTACGGTCACCAGCTTCACGAGCCACGCTCATGATTTCAACAGTTCCATCATAAACTTCTGGAATTTCTTGCTCCATCAAGCGTTTGATCATTTCTGGATGGCTACGACTAACAAAGACATTCACACCGCGAGGGTTGTCTTCAACCTTATAAACATATACTTCGATACGATCATGAGAAGCAAAAACTTCTCCAGGAATTTGGTCTTGTTTTGACAATTGGGCTTCAATGCTGCCAAGGTTAACATAGATAAAGCGGTTGTCAAAACGTTCTACTGTACCAGACATGATTTCTTGCTCATGCTCTTTGTAAGTATTGTAAGTGATGGCACGTGTTTGCTTGCGCATTTTTTCCATGATGGTTTGTTTAGCAGATTGGGCTGCTACACGACCAAACTCAGCAGGTGCTTCTTCAAACTTGATTTTGTCTCCAAGTTCATAGGCTGAATTAATGGCAAGAGCATCTTTCAAGCTGATTTCCAAACGGCTATCAAATACTTCATCAACCACTTCACGAACAGTATAGACTGTAAAATCACCTGTTTTTTCGTTGAAGTCAATAGCTACGCTATCAGATTGACCATAGCGTCTGCGATAAGCGGAACGAAGCGACTCTACTACTGCGTCGATGATATCTTCTTTTTTGATTCCCTTGTCTTCTTCCAAAATGCGGAAGGCCTCTAGCATTTCTTTACTCATGTTTTCTTCACTTTTGAATCCTCAAAAGCTATCCTTTCTTTTTCTATAATTTAACTGCTAAACGTGCTTTTGATACTAAACTGTATGGAATTTGGACAGTTTTCTTACGCGTCTTGTCCATATATTCCATGGTCAACTCGTCCTCTTCAAAGGCCAACAAGGTTCCTTCAAAGACCTTTTGCTTATCGATGGCTTGGTAGAGCCCGACATGGATGTATTTCCCAACCGCTCCAGCGACGGCATCCTTGGTTTTCAAAGGACGTTCCAAGCCTGGACTGGTGATTTCTAGGAAATATTGTTCTGGGAAGGGATCTGGCTTGATGGTGTCTAGGACAGGACTGATCATTTCTGTCAAGTCTGCCGTATCGTTCAAGGTAATTCCTTCAGGTTTATCTACAAAAATACTGAGAATCATGTCACTGCCAATCTTTCCATACTCGATATCCACGAGTTCGAAAGGAGCTTCTATGACAGGTTCTACAACTTCTCTGACTAATTCTACGATTGTTGCGATTGCGTCCACCTCCTCATAAGCAAGAGGCGAAGATATTTCCCCGCCTCTCTTTCTCATATTCTTGCTTTTAGTATAGCACATTTGCTAACTTATGTAAAGCAAAAGCACTTATACAGCCTGATTTCAGGCTAATTCTTAAAATTCTGCCTCAACTCGGTAGATAACTTGACCCTTGTTGGAGAATTTTTGCTCGTATTCTGTCATGACATTGCCTTCAAAATCACTGGCATGTAAATCAAGCCAGACACCATTGAGCTTCATGCCATACTGAGAAAAGCTCACCAAGCTATACTCAAACAAGCCACGGTTATCCGTCTTGAAATGAATTTCTCCATTTTCAGGCAAGATACGTTTGAAGGTATCCAAGAAGGTCTTGTAGGTCAAACGACGCTTTTCATGGCGCTTTTTAGGCCAAGGATCTGAAAAGTTCAGATACAAGCGGTCAATCTCACCGTCTTCAAAGTAGTCAGTCAAGTCAGAACCATCTACCCACAAGAGCTTAATGTTAGGCACTCCAACTTCAAGCACCTTGTCCAAAGCGTAGCTCAAAACAGACTTTTGAATATCAATCCCAATATAGTTGATGTCAGGGTTCTGCTTGGCCATCCCTGAAACAAAGGCACCCTTTCCACTTCCAACCTCCACATGAATGGGATTATCATTGCCAAACAAGTCCCGCCATTTTCCCTTGGCTTCTAAGGGATTGAGGACCACATACTGGGGATTTGCCTCTAGTAATTCTGTCGCCCCTTTACGATTTCTAACTCTCATCTTCTCTTTCCATACTTGTCTCGGAAGTGACGCAAGCCATGAATCTCCCGATTGACATTTTCTAAATCTTGGTTCATATAATACTTGGAAATCTGGCTCAAATAAGACAATTGACCGTACCAATACAATTTATTTAATACCGTTTGATTGTACTTGTAACCGTAGTAGGTCAACCATTCCTTCCACTGATGTTCTGGAATATAATGGCAGAGCATATGGGCCACATCAAGCATGCGATCGGTCAAGCGAACCGAATCCCAATCCACCAAATAAATCAAGCCACTATCTGTCTCAATCCAATTACTATGTCGTACATCTCCATGGACAATGGTCGCATAGTCCTCTCTAAATCCTGGAATAGTCTGACGTAAATCAGCCATCACTTCACTGATAAAATGATTTTTACGCAAAGCATCTGGAGCCGTTTCCTGCCAAGACTGTAGTAAATCTACAGGTGTTTCCATGGCATATCCCAAACGACTCAACTGTGTCATCAACGGACGTGAGCGATGAAGACGGGTTAAAATATTGACGATTTGCTTACGATTCATATCATAGGGGGTCAATATCTTGCCTGTCAACCATTCTTGAGCACACATATCACGCCCATCTGCCAAACGGCGACTCCATAATAATTGTGGAGCAATTTGTTCTCTAGCTAGACCAGGTAGGATTGGAGAGGTGTTCATTTTTACAAAGATGCGCTTCCCATCAGGATAGCTACCCATATAAGCCTTGCCACTTTTCCCAGGTATGGGAGTCAGTGTTAGCTCATTATCACCCAAATCCATTTCTTTCCTCCGTATAAAGTTTCCTTACTATTCTACTAGTTTTTGCCCTATTCGTCAACCGCTCCACACCCGATTCTCAAAGAAAAGCCTCCTATCATTATAGAAAGAAAAGGTAAGCACCGTCTTCTGCTTACCTTTTCATAATTTTTATAAATAATATAGGAGTGGCCAACTGTTGTAAAACATGTGGACTAGAGTAGAAACCCATAGGTTTTTGCTCTTTTTATAAGCAAAGCCCAGCAACAAGCCCCCAAGTAGATAAAAAATAAACGAAGGGACATTAGAAGGTCCATGCATGAAAGAAAAGAGAGAGGAAGTTAGCACAAGCCCTAACCAAGAATTGTCAAAAACGGCACCTTGAAGAAGTCCTCTGAAAATGAGTTCCTCCTGGATGGGGCCAAAAACTGAGGTAGTCAAAATCAAAGACAGAGAAATTCCTCTGCTGACTTCCGCCAAGTGTTGAACTCCTGCGCCAGAAGAAATAGCGAAGAAATGAATATAAACCAGCGTCTCAAGCACACTTAGAAGAAAGATTGCAATGAAAAGTAAAAGTTGTTTCTTGCTTAACATCCCAAAAAAAATCATTTCAAACTTTCTAGCATAAACAACACTCAGCGAGGTTACTAGAAGACTTACAATAATCAATTCAGATTCATTTTGAAAAAAATCCCCGTGGTTAATCGTATAAGGAACTGTAATGACGATTAGTAGTACTAAAAATCCAAAGCACAAGGCATGAAATTTATCAAAAAACTCCATAAAACTATCCTCCTCAACAAACAGACTTCCCTACAAGTCATCCTTTAGCTCTAACCTTTCCAAAACAAACCATTTGAGTAACCAAAATCCGACCACATAACCACCCCCTAAGAAGATAGCCATTAAAGATAGCATGGGATTTAGGAAATAAAAGACCACAACAAATACAAAGGTTAGCACAAAAATATTAAAAGCAATGGTGTCAGAAGCCAAGACTAGAATATAGGGCGTCAACCAGTCTAAGGTTTTGGAATCTAGGAAAAATAAGTGTTTATACATGATAACCTCCTCTATAGCTGAAAAGCAAGCCTTTTATTTTTTACCCCAAGACCCTATGTAGAAAAGTGAGCAAAAATGGTAAGTTTGCAATGATATTATTAACAATATGAATCGAATAAGAAGGATAGATACTCTTCGTATAACGCGTTAGACAGGCAAATAGACAGCCCACTGCCGTATAGACAAGAATATCTGCGAAACTTGGCAAGCTAGAAAAGTGGGGCAAGGCAAATAAGAATGACGGAAAGAGAAGATCCAGCCCCCACCTCGAATTCTTAAAGAAGGCATGTTGAAGCAGTCCTCTACACACCAATTCTTCCATCAGAGGTCCTAGCACGATTAAGGTTAGGTAAACACCAAACTCCGCAAAATTGGTCTCACTATAGGCAATAAACAAATTCCAACCTTCATTGGTTCCCTGAACGTGTTTAGCTGTCAGATAGTTAAAGCAGATAAGTACAACAGCGGCTAACACCGTCAGAACAGAATAGCTCAACCACTTTTTCCTAGGGATGCGAAAGAGATAAGCATGGCCCGACCTAACCAAAATCCAAACCATCAAGCCGATAAAGAGAAGACTGATGATGTTTCGAATCCAGATAAGATTTCCTACCCAAGACGAGAACTCCCAATAATTGCTACAAAATTGGGTTGTCCAAAACAATCCGAAAAACAGAAACAAATAAGAAAGAATTGCACTCGTTTTGAAAAGGATAGCGTGTCTTTTCATAGAAATCCTCCCCACTATCTACAAGACAACGACTAGCCTAATACCTCCCCTTGCCAGACCATAGGCTAGTCCTCTATAAAACAAGCTACTTTTTATAATACTTCAAGCCCCAAATGAGTAGAAGCATGATGATCAAGCAGAGAATGGCACCAATGTAAGCAATTAATTGTTGATAGAATTCTCCTGCTGTGATACCTCTATACAAACAGATAATAGACATAAAGCCTGTCAAGCCGATATACATGAGTTGATTGGTTCTAGGACTAACCAAATCATCATCTTCAAACTCTCTTATCCTCATTTCCCTAGTGAGGTAAACAGTGACCAAAATAGAAGCCAAGTTGATAACCACTAAGAGAAATTGGAAAACTAAGGAAAAATTTAAAAACTGACGAGATAGAAATAGATAAGTAGAGACAAGCAAGGGCAACTGACCTAGGAACAATCTCGCAAGAAAGATGTTCCGTTTTTTAGCAAGAAAAGTTTTCATTTCTTTGCTCCTTTCTTTTTAGTTAAAGCAAGATAAATCATAACCGCAATCACATAGGCTATGGTATAAAATAGATGATACCAAATACTCTCCCTAAGAGGATAAAGAAAGATGGACATGATCAGATACAAGATGAAAATGACAAGTATTTTTTTCTTCATAAAATTTCCTCCTAAATGTTTGTTGAGCTAGAACCTTTACACTGCTAGTATAGCACTCATTTTGACCTTGGATCACTCAAATCATAAATGGTCATCAAAACATCTTGAATTGTAAAAAATTAAAAAAGCAAGCATGAAAAACATACTTGCCCTTTACACCATATTGATACCAACTTAATTTGTAGATTTTTTATCCTGCTACCACATATCATTTTGACAGGCGAAACAATATTAAAGAAACTCCCCTGTAGATTAAACTAGCGATAAAAAATCTCTTTATCTAATTAGATCTATCTTTATTCTCCTTTGGAGATTTTAAAAATTTTTCCCTAATTAAAGAAGTAATAAAAGAAACAAATATACCAACAACAAAAACAATAAGAAAACTTTTGAAATCCATAATTACCTCCAAGTACACAAGCTCAAGTCTTTAAGCAAGCATAATAGCCAATTGTAACATTGTTTTTGCATTCACGAGGAATACCTCTTTTTACTTTCGTCCTATTACAACCTTAATAAGGTTAGTATACTACTATTTTTTAAAATTTTCCATCCAAATCATAAATGGTCATCAAAACATCTTGAATTGTTAAAAAATTTAAAAAGCAAGCATGAAAAACATACTTGCCCTAAGGAAATTTAACAATGTAAAAATACATCGAAAGCTATTCACCCTTACTTCCGTCTGTTCTGATAGATTCTCATGATTGCAACCACGATACAGGCTGTCCCACCTGCCAAAACTAGGAGGGTAATAATAATGTTGAGAATTTCAGGCGTTCTCTCTATTCTGTTGACAAGACGGACTAAAGACAATACTGTCAATAAGAGTAAAGCTACTGACCCTGTCCTAATTAAAGAAGCCATTCGGTTCTCAACCGCATATAAAAATGATGGTAACATAACACAGGCTATAGCAATCACAAACAGATTGCTCCCTGTTTCTTCTCCCTTGTTCACAACGGAAATCATGAGAAGATTCGATGCTATAATCAACGTAGAACAGATGATAAAATAGGATTTCTTATTCATTTATGATACCTCGCATACTATAGTATTTTAATTGATGACTTTAGGCAGTACTTCTTTCCACAAATCTTCTAATCATCAACTGACATTGAGTGAACTGTTAAAATCTGACGAAAGACTTGATTTTGACAGGTGGTATTTAGACTGGTATTGGGATAGCTTTCCACAATTTTCATGACAGTATAGAGACCAACCCCTCTCTCCTCCCCTTTAGAACTTTCTCCAAAGGAAAAGATTTCAGAAATATCTATGCCCTCTTCTTTGATGGAGTTTTCGATGATAAAGGTCTCCTGTGCTCCATTTTTTAAAAAGGCGATTGAAACATGAGGTTGACTAGCCTCTGCACTGGCTTCAATAGCATTGTCACAAAGGATAGACACAATAGTCAGAAAATCAAGCAGACTCATCCCCTCTACCTGAATCTCCTCAGGAACTTCGACATTAAAGACAATGTCCTTATCTCTGGCTTTTAGAAATTTCCCTGCTAGGAGACTTTTGAGGGCTTTATCACGAATATTCACGAGTCGTCCAAGGTCATATTTATTGTCCTGCAATTTTTCACTAGAATCCTTTAAGACCGAATCGTAGACCTCTTTTATCTGCTCCATATCCTCCTCTTCAATGCCCAGACGTAAGCTGGTTAAGAGGTTAGTGTAGTCATGGCGAAAACTCCGTACTTCCTTGTAAAGTTCCTCTATATGCCGACTATAGCGTTCCATATCTCTGTAGCGCAAGGCCTGCTCTTGGTCCAATCTCTCATGGAGTTTGTCCTTCAAATAGGTATCCAGTTTCTTGATAATCCCCATAAAAAAGAGCAGGTAAAACACTAGGATGAGATGGCGAACAGTCGTTGATTGAATACCTTGTTCATATTCAAAGAAAGACAGACTTTGCATCACTAGATAGTAAGCCCCCATTATCCAGTTAATCGTAGTCAGGGACTTTTGAAAACCTTTATCGAGAATCTCCTTTCTCAAGTTAGTGAAATTATAGTCCAACCATTTCAAAAAGACTAAAACTATGAAGCAAACGAATATCGTCATCAATAAAAAGATAGGATTGCTATCTTTATCTACAATTTCTTGTCCCAAAAATGGAAGCACAAAATAGGAAACCCCTCTATAAAAGAGATTCACCAATATCATTGGAAAGAGACTATAAAAGAAAAGGAGTTTTTTAGGAAGCCCTCTTAACAATAAGAAAGACAAGCCTATGCCGTACAAGGGTTCCATAAAATAAGATAGATAATCATTTCCTACTATATAGCTAATCATTACAAAAACAACTGCCAAAAGTAGCTTAAAAAGAAAGGCCTTAAAAATTCTCTCAAAATTGAGACCAATTCCATCTACCTTAAAGAAAATAACAATTTTTATCCCATTAGTAATGAGTGTATACAATAATATCCAAGCAATGTTCATAAACTCTCCTAGCTCAATGCAAGTTATTGATAGCCTCAGACACTTCCCTGACCTTATAACGCGCTATCATACAGCTTCCACCATTGGGAAAGTAAAGCAGTTTTTCTTTCTTATCCAAACGAACCACATTGGCAGGATTGATGAGAAAAGAGCGATGGCACTGCAAGAGACGAGGCTCCTGCTTGAAAACCTCCTCTAAACTCGCTGTAAATTCCAGCCTGTCCGTCTTGGTATAGAGAATAACACGATGGGCTCTGGGCGATGTTTCGAGATAGTAAACCTCTTTAAAAGGATACTGGAATTGGGCAAATTTTGATTTAAAGTAAAAGCAATCTTCCGCCAGACTTTTACTATCTTGACTATTGGCATAGAGGAGGGCTGTCTCGATACGAGATTCAAACTCCTCTGCTGACAAGGCCTTATCAATGTAGTCCAAAGCAGACACTTGGTAGCGAAAGGACAGGGGCATAAACTCCGAGTGAGTCGTCACAAAAACAATCAGGGCATAGGGGTCTCGATCCCGAATCTTTCTAGCCACTTCCAGACCCTTCATCTCCTCATTTCGAATCTCAATATCCAAAAAGAATAGCTGATGCGCTCCCTTCTCATGCACCTCTGCCAGCAGTTGGTCTGCTTTCCCAAAGACTTCAAAAGAGCTAGGAGTGATGTGATGTTCTTTCAAGAGTTTCTCAATGGTCGTTTCAATCCTAGTCTGTTGGGAAAAATCATCTTCTAAAACAAATATTCTCATCTTCTTACTCTCCTTGTTTCAATTTCTTCCTAAAAAGAGAATAGCAAAAATACCTTGATACAAGCCCACCAAATCTTAAACAGGCCTTCAACGCTCCTGAAGGGTATCTTGTTCCTCAAATAAGAATGATAACCTTATCACTATTTTATCATAAAATCTTAACAGTACCATTCAGGAAATTTCAAGGACAATTAAAGATTTGAAGGCGAAAAAAGAGATAAAAGTGATAGACTGACAGTATCAAAATACAATTGCTAGAATCAAAACTAGCACCCAGATTAAAGGAGGAATTCTCATGACAGATACAGACCCCATCAAAAGAGCTCAGACTTTGATTACGGACTTAAACAAAGCCTACCAAGCATGCAAACAGGCAACCGTTGACGACGTCCGCTTTCAGGAGCAATTAAACTCTATTCTTGGCTTTCTAGCCAAGGCTGAGACTGTGGATAATCGAGTCTTGATTGAACTGGAAAAATTCTACCAGACTTCCAGTCTTCTCATGGGACTCAGCGCCCTCAATCCAGATGCTCCTACACGCGCCGCTTGGCGGGCCTATGACCGCTTCCACTTTGACCAAGTCAAGACCAAGTTGAGTCTCTACGGACCAACCATTATCTTGTAGAAAATAAAAGAAGTTGAGACAAACTGAACTCAACTTCTTTTTTAATATCATATAAGCAATATTAGTCCTGCATCTGACGTTTGACCTGATAAGGTAAGTACAAGACTAGTAAAACCAAACCAGCACCCAGCAAGGCTAGAAGGGCTAGTTTTTCTTGGAAGGTCACAAGGCCTACAACTAATTCCAACACTAAGACAAAACTGGTTAATCCTCGAACTACCGCCTGCAAACCTTTTTCCTTTTGCCCCTTGTCCAGTGGAAAGAGTTGGGTCAAATACTGGTAGTCAAAGGCATGATAGAGTGCCAACAACTGGAAGAGCAAGAGGTAGTTAAAGAGAACCACCACTGCTGTCGCAATCCAAGCTTGCTCGATAAAGACCTGCGCCAGTATGGAAAGCAAGAGCAGACGAAGACTGAGGGCAAAGAGGTCTCCATTTCGCAAATAAGAACGCAGATAGAGATTTTGCCAAATCTTTCCAGGCACCTTCTGAACAGACTTTAGGATAAAGTCCAAATAGGCACGACGCTTGACGCTGTTTGAAATTCCCTTTACCTGAGTAAAGAGGGCAAAGAAACGAAGCAAGACTTGCTTACGCTTGCTTTCTTGGGAAATGACATAGTCCCAGTCCAGTCCAGTTTCAGTGAAAAATTTGCTGGCCTTTTGACGAAAGAGGAAATATTTACCTACTCCCAATAAAAGCACATAGACCAGAAAAACAGGCAAGCCATAGCCCATTGCTAAAAATAAAGGCGCAAATAACAGCAAGAAAAGGGTCTGGACAAAGAGCCAAAAGACTAGGGAAATGCCAGTTTGACGCTTGAGATGGAGCTTGATTTCCTCTTCTCCAACCAAGAGAAAGAGCTTGTCTGGAGCCTCCATATAGGTGGCAATTCCTCCCCAAAGCAACAGTAAAACAGAGGTAATTCCTACAAACAAAAGGATAGGCCAATGATTTTCAGGAAAATCTTGCAAGAGTTGACTGTACTGGTAGGCTAGAAATCCCAGCAGAACAAGCAGGAACAAGACAAAGTGGTCATTGAGAACATAGCGCAGATAACCAAGACACTCCTTACGAAAAGCCTGCTTTCTCTTTAAAAACAAGTCTCTCATAGCTCCTCCTCTTTGGTCAGAGCCAAGTAAATATCATTCAAACTAGCCTCAGGCATATCAAAGGCTTCGCGTAGTTGCAGGAGATTGCCTTTGGCACGCACCTCTCCCTTGTGAAGAATGACAAAGGCATCACACATCTTTTCCGCTGAATCCAGCACGTGGGTACTCATGAGAATGGACTTGCCCTTTTGCTTTTCCACTTCCAAAAGCTGAATCAAGTCCGCAATAGCCAACGGATCAAGACCAAGGAAAGGCTCATCCACGATGAAAAGACTCGGATCCACCACAAAAGCACAGATAATCATGACCTTCTGCTTCATCCCTTTTGAAAAATGAACAGGGAACCAGTCTAATTTCTGGTCTAGACGGAACATTTTTAACAAAGGTTCTACTCGCTCAAAAGCTACCTTTTGCTCAATACTATAAGCCATAGCAACCGTTTCGATATGCTCTCTGAGGGTCAATTCCTCATACAAGCTAGGTGTCTCAGGAATGTAGCCAATTTGCTTGCGGTAGCTAGTCGCATCTTCTTGCAGGGTCAGGCCATTGATATTGATGGAACCACTATAAGGTGTCAACAGACCGATAATCTCATTAATAGTCGTCGATTTCCCAGCACCATTGAGACCAATCAGACCGACCAGCTGCCCACTTTCAACAGTAAAGGACACATCTTTCAAGACAGGGACATGAACATAACCACCTGTCAGGTTTTTTATTTCTAACATATTTTCTCCAAATCTGGTATAATGTAGCTATATTATATCAAAATTCAATACAGTAGAGGTAGATTTTATGTCAGATTGCATTTTTTGTAAAATCATCGCAGGGGAAATTCCTGCTTCAAAAGTATATGAAGATGAGCAGGTTCTTGCCTTTCTTGATATCTCTCAAGTGACACCAGGACACACCTTGGTCGTTCCAAAAGAACACTATCGTAATCTTTTGGAAATGGACGCTACTAGCGCCAGCCAACTCTTTGCCCAAGTACCAAAAGTAGCTCAAAAAGTCATGAAAGCTACCAAGGCTGCTGGTATGAATATCATTGCCAACTGTGAAGAAATCGCTGGTCAAACAGTCTTTCATACTCACGTTCACCTCGTGCCTCGCTACAGTGCGGACGATGACCTCAAGATTGATTTTATCGCCCACGAACCAGACTTTGACAAACTCGCTCAAGTCGCTGAAACCATCAAAAACGCCTAAGGAGTTGCCATGAAATTATCCAACCTACTGCTATTTGCAGGAGCTGCAGCCGGAAGTTATCTGGTCACAAAAAATCGCCAAACCATCACAGATGAAGTCTTGAATACCACTGACCGCGTTCAAGCTATCAAGGACGATGTGGATATTATCCAAAATAGCCTGCAAATCATCGACCAGCAAAAAGAACTCATCAAGGAATATCAAGACGACCTCACTTACAAGTTTAAGGTCTTGGAAAAGGATATCCAGACTAGACTAGCTGTGATTAAAGAAACACAGGAAACTGAAGATAAGTAAAAAGAGCTACTCGGCTCTTTTTAAAAGGTAAACAAGTTATATCCCATCAACTATACATCATAATTTAGGCAACTCATACTCAATAAAAATCAAAGAGCAAACTAGAAAGCTAGGCACAGGCTGCTCACAACACCGTTTTGAGGTTGTGGATAGAACTGACGAAGTCAGCTCAAAACACGGTTTTGAGGTTGTAGATAAGCCGACGCTGACGTGGTTTGAAGAGATTTTTGAAGAGTATTATTCACCGTTTCATAACTAAATCAAAGACTTTCCCAGGCTTTCCGCCGTAATGAAAACACCTGAAACAGCTTGGTTTCAGGTGTCCGGAAACTTTGAGACCTGGGCTCAAAGTTTAAGTATGTAACTTCGAAGAAGGTCGCTACCGTCCGTCATTACTTAAGGAAAGTCTTAAAAAATCTATAAGCAAAAAGAGCTCGACAGCTCTTTTTGCTTTATTCTCCTTCAAAGGCATCTTTAATATGATCAAAGAAGCCCTTTTTCTTTGGATTGACTTTTAAATCACC
The DNA here is from genome assembly GCA_018364455.1 of Streptococcus mitis. Lineage (GTDB taxonomy): Bacteria > Bacillota > Bacilli > Lactobacillales > Streptococcaceae > Streptococcus > Streptococcus mitis_BR. Next base: position 22,309 of record JAGZLW010000016.1, read on the forward strand.
CGCAGCTGCGAATTCTTTCAAGGCTGCTTTTTGGCGTTCGTTCAAGTCTGTCGGTGTTACGACATTAACGGTAACGTATTGGTCACCAACTGCACCACCACGAAGGCTCGGAGCTCCTTTGCCACGTAGGCGGAATTTCTTACCAGTCTGAGTTCCCTCTGGAATAACCAATTCAACATCACCATGAACAGTTGGGATATCTACTGTATCACCAAGAGCCGCTTGGACAAAGTTGAGGTTGAGATTGTAGAAGATAGTGGTTCCTTCACGTTCAAACTTGTCGCTGGCTTCCACAGAAACCACTACATACAAGTCACCATAAGGTCCACCGTTAAATCCAGCTTCACCTTGACCAGCTAGGCGAATTTGTTGACCAGTTTCCACACCAGCAGGAATTTTGACATGTACGCTATGCGCTTGTTTTTCATGCCCTGTTCCGTGACAAGTTGTACATGGATCTTTGATTTCTTTTCCACGACCGTGACAGACATCACAGGTTACTTGGCGACGCATCATACCAAGCGGAGTCTGCGTATCGACGTTAATAACACCAGCGCCATGACAGCGTCCACAAGTGACTGGACTTGTTCCTGGTTTAGCACCTGAGCCATTACATGTACGACAGCTTGCTTCACGGTTGTACTTGACTTCTTTTTCAGCTCCAAAAATAGCTTCTTCAAAAGTCAAATTCACACGATACTGGAGGTCATCCCCCTGACGAGGAGCATTTGGATTGCGTGAAGCACCGCCTCCGCCGAAGAAACTTGAGAAGATATCTTCAAAACCACCGAAACCTCCTGCCCCATTGAAACCTCCGAAACCACCAGCTCCACCAAAACCACCGTTTGCTCCAGCAGCACCGTATTGGTCATAAGCAGCACGTTTTTGGTCGTCACTCAAAGTCTCATAGGCTTCCTGAACTTCCTTGTACTTTTCCTCAGCACCAGGCTCCTTATTGATATCTGGGTGATATTTTTTCGAAAGCTTACGATAAGCCTTTTTGATCTCGTCTGCCGAAGCGTTTTTTGACACCCCCAGACGATCATAAAATTCAGTATTGTTCATATAAGATACCAAGACCGTAAAATTCAACTGAAAAATAGGAAATCTGACGCTGGAGCGATACTCCTAGGCAGATTTATCTTTTTTCCGAGAATTTAGGTCGGGTTCAATTCCTTTCTGTTATATTGAGTAAGAAATTTGGGAACCCGTGTTCAGTTACGAACACCTTTGTTCCTTTCTATAATTTTCATGTAAATCTTTAGAGGCTGTTTTCTATACTCTGCTTCACTTGATTAAACTCTTCATCTGATAGAGTAAATATCAAATCCTCTTCAGCATACTCGTTCTGTTCTTTAAAATAGTTCTCCGTATTCTCTGCCAACCCTAAACCGAAAATCACTTTTCTTGCAAACTCTTGATGTGCAAAACCGATAGCCGTAATGATTTGTTTATCTTGGACAAGAACTTTCGGTTGGAAATTCTCACGTGGAAGAAATTCAAAATAGTCAAAGAAGTTTTGCCAAATTCCACCTGTAAATTTCGTGTTGTTCAACAAGCCTGCTTTCGCCAATAAAAGGGGCGCTGAAGAAATGGCTGCAATTAGGATATCTTGCTCATTAAGACTTCTCAAAAACGAGATCAATTTCTCATCTTGTAGAGCAGGACCTATATTTACCATTCCTGGCAAAATCACACAAGAATAATCTTCTATACGGATCTGATCCAATGTTTTCGTCGGTTGACAGGACAAACCATCCTCAGAGACTACCATCGAATTCTCAGAAGCGACATAATCAATCGTGATGTCAAAAGACAGAGCTAAAGTACTTGTTAAAGAGGCTATCTCATAAAGAGAAAAATTAGGATAAATGACACAAAGTACTTTTTTCATACGCAACATCCTCTATTTTACCGAAAAACAGAGGCTGGGTTGCAACCTCTGGATTTCTTACTATAATCATTAACATTTAAGTAAAGCACCGTAGAAGGACAATCAGTTTAGTGATTAGTCATTCTTACCTACCTCGCTCTCCTGATTTTCAAGCTCGGGATAAAATAGTCCACTGGACTATTTTATTTTTCCGTAAACTCTCCGTCTACGACGTCATCGCCTGCGTTTCCTGTTGCTTGTGCGCCTTCTGCTCCTGCTTGAGCTTGTTGCGCTGCTGCGGCTTGTTCGTAGAGTTTCACAGCAAGTCCTTGAGCTTTTTCGTTCAACGCTTCAAGTTTTGCTTTCATGTCGTCCAAGTTGTTGTCTTCTTGCGCTTTTTTAAGGTCATCAAGGGCAGCTTGAGCAGCGTCACGTTCTGCGTCGAAGCCTTTGCCTTCAGTTTCCTTGATAGTCTTTTCAGTCGCAAAGATTGCTTGGTCAACTTCGTTACGAAGGTCTACTTCTTCTTTACGTTTCTTATCTGCTTCAGCGTTTGCTTCTGCATCTTTCATCATGCGGTCGATTTCTTCATCAGTCAAACCTGAGTTAGATTGGATGACAATAGTTTGTTCTTTTTGAGTTCCAAGGTCTTTAGCTTTAACAGACACGATACCGTTCTTGTCGATATCAAATGTTACTTCGATTTGAGGAATTCCACGAGGTGCAGCTGGGATATCTGTCAATTGGAAACGTCCAAGAGTCTTGTTATCTGCTGCCATTGGGCGTTCACCTTGAAGAACATGGATATCAACGGCTGGTTGGTTGTCTGCTGCTGTTGAGAAGACTTGTGATTTAGATGTTGGGATTGTTGTGTTGCGGTCGATGAGCTTTGTGAAGACACCACCCATTGTTTCGATACCAAGTGACAATGGTGTTACGTCAAGAAGGACAACGTCTTTGACATCACCAGTAATGACACCACCTTGGATGGCAGCACCCATAGCAACTACTTCGTCAGGGTTTACTGATTTGTTTGGTTCTTTACCAGTTTCAGCCTTAACAGCTTCTACAACGGCTGGGATACGAGTTGAACCACCAACAAGGATCACTTCGTCGATTTCTGACAAGCTCAAACCTGCATCTGAAAGGGCTTGACGAACTGGAACTTTTGTACGTTCTACAAGGTCACGAGTCAAATCATCAAATTTCGCACGAGTCAAAGTCATTTCCAAGTGAAGAGGTCCAGCCTCACCTGCAGTGATAAATGGCAAGCTGATTTGAGTTGAAGTCACACCAGAAAGGTCTTTCTTCGCTTTTTCAGCTGCATCTTTCAAACGTTGCATTGCCATCTTGTCAGTAGACAAGTCAATACCGTTTTCTTTCTTGAATTCTGCTACCAAGTGGTCAATGATTTTTTGGTCAAAGTCATCACCACCAAGTTTGTTGTCCCCTGCAGTTGACAATACGTCAAAGACACCGTCACCCAATTCAAGGATAGAGACGTCGAATGTACCACCACCAAGGTCAAATACCAAGATTTTTTCTTCTTTGTCAGTCTTGTCCAAACCGTAAGCAAGAGCGGCTGCAGTTGGTTCGTTGACGATACGTTCTACTTCAAGACCAGCGATTTTACCAGCGTCTTTAGTTGCTTGACGTTGAGCATCGTTGAAGTAAGCTGGAACTGTGATAACTGCTTTAGTAACTTTTTCACCAAGGTAGTCTTCAGCATAACCTTTCAAGTATTGAAGAATCATAGCTGAGATTTCTTGTGGAGTGTATTCTTTTCCGTTAGCAGAAACTTTTTCAGAAGTTCCCATTTTAGATTTGATAGAGATAACTGTATCTGGGTTTGTAACTGCTTGACGTTTTGCGGCGTCACCAACGATGATTTCGCCGTTTTTGAATGAGACTACAGATGGAGTTGTGCGGTTACCTTCTGGGTTTGCGATGATTTTACTTTCAGTTCCTTCAAGAACTGCAACTGCTGAGTTTGTTGTACCTAAGTCAATACCGATAATTTTAGACATGTGTTTTTCTCCTTGTTAGTTAATTTTCTATTTTTCTTTTTGATACTCTTCTTAAGTGGCGGCGCCGTCAGAGCTTGACTTTGTCAATCTCTTTGACTAAACTTTGAGCCTAAGGTCTCAAAGTTTGCGCAAATAGCACCACGGCGAAGAGTATCGTCTTTGGTTCGCTTCGCTCACTATTGCAAAGCTGAACTACTTTTTTATCTTTCTTCATAGTTTAGTGTCGTTTCGGACAAGTTTTCTATTATGTAAATTGCGACACGAGGAGTCGAAATCGATTTTATTTCGACGACGAGTTAGTAAGGAGGCTAGGCAAACGCCATAGCAATTGCCGTTTTCTGACGAGTTGCTTTAGTTACCGTCAGAATTGCCTAGTTGTACACCACTACCATTGCTGGGCGTAGGATACGATCATGGAGTTTGTAACCTTTTTGGAAAACTTGGGCGATGGTATCTGCTGGGTGTTCATCGTCTGCTGGGAGAGTTTGGATAGCCATATGGTAGTTATGGTCAAATTCACCGTCAGCTGCGATTTCTTCGATTCCTTCTTCTTTCAAAGAGTGAATCAAGCTTTCTTGCACCATTTCCAAGCCCTTCTTCACATCATCTGTCAAACCTTCAACTGCGAGTGCACGCTCAAGGTTATCCAAAGAAGGGAGAATTGCTTTTGCCAAGTCCTGGCTACGATAACGTTGCAAGTTTTGACGCTCTTCATTGGCACGGCGTTGGATATTTTGCATTTCTGCATGAGCACGAAGGTATTTATTTTCGAACTCATCTGCACGTTCATTTGCCAAGTCCAATTCAGACTTCTCAGGAGTTGTTTCTTCTACCGTTTCCACAACTTCCTCTTCTTGGACTTCTTCTACTTCTTCATTTTTTATATCTTGGGCCATTTTCGCCTCCTTTAATGATTTCAATCTTAATGTACTTCGTAATGATTACTGCTGAGGTAGCGGTAAAAATCTGTCAACTTCATGGTCAAAACACGATTGACCACATTGACTTGGTTGATTAGTTGCTGATAATCCAGATTAACTGGACCGATAATGGCTAGAATTCCAACTCCCCGATAAGGAATGAGGAACTTGCTACTAATCACCGCTAGGTCAGCTAGGCAGGACTCTTGACTGTCTGCAACACGGACGTTTTGCATCTGTTCTTCACGCAACCCCTCACGAATCTCCAGAGCCACCTTTTGCGGTTGGTCAAAGAACTGATAAGCTGCCAGATTGGCAAAATTCAAGAGATTAACCTTGCCCGCCACCACAATGTTTTCGTTGAACATTTCCTTAAAGATATGTTCAAAGAGATCGATAACATTATCCGTCGTTGTGAAGTAACGCTGGATAATCTGCGGAATCTCCGTCCGAATCTTGTAGTGAATATCTAGAACTGTGTGGCCGAGGAAACGTTCCTGAATGATGCTCTTCAGTTTCAGCAAATCCTCCTGCAAGAAGTTCCTTGGAATCAGAAACTGACTGGTAACCGTTCGTGACTCGTCTAGGGTAAATACTGCCAAGGCTGTATGTTGCCCCAAAACAACGATATCAAAAGCTGTCAAACGTTGCCTGCTCGGCTCAACATCCAGTGCTACTACCGTACAGCCACTCAGGTCTGTTAGTAGATTAGCTGCCTCTTGAAAAATATCCTCCAGTTTGAAGAATTCCTGATCAAAGGATTTGACAATCTCATAAACCTCATTTTCAGCCAGTCGGTCAAAATCCAGTGAGTGTTTCACATAGTACTGAAAACCAGCAACACTTGGCATCCGACCGCTTGAAGTATGAGCCTTCTCAAGCAAACCTTGCTTTTCTAAAGCCGCCATATCATTACGAATGGTTGCACTGCTAGAGTTAATAGACTCTTGCAAGGCTTTGGATCCGACAGGTTCGTGCGTTTTGGTAAAGATGTCAATAATCAGATTTAAAATATCCTGCTGACGCTCTGTAACCATCTCATCACTCCTCTCTGTCTGATCGATTAGCACTCGATACGCTCAAGTGCTAACTTATGATTCTATTATACACCCTTAAAAGAGAATGTCAAGATAAAAACTCAAAAAATTAGCACTCTTTTATCAAGAGTGCTAAAAATCAGTCTGAAGACCTAGAACCTTACTGTTTATCTACTCGGTATGCCCTTTTAAGCCTTAAATAGCCATGAATTAAATAAGAAATCATAAAGGCATATAGAGCAAAAATGACAAAGAAAGATTGCGACAGTTCTTCTCGAAACAAACTCATACAAACAACAAGGCCACCTAAGAAAGTAGCTGTACAGGAACGAAGTCTATATCGTACAACTTCCCATCTGAGCCCCTTACTCATATAAACTTGATCCTCTGGAAGTAAATCAGAAGACGATTTACGAAGAATCGAACAAGAACCTGCTCCTATCAATTCCCAACCTCTATTTCTAAAATCTTGCAGTTCATGCTTATATTTTTTAAGAAATCTAGAATCATAGATACAGTAGATGACATCATCTGGTTGACATTGGTCAAAATAGAACAAACCAAAACGACTAGTTCTATATCTCCAACCTTTCAAATGCATCTCATGTAAATATTCTTCTTCCTTGTCCAAATCAACAATGGTGAAAATCCGAAATTGTACTTTGCTATTCATTACCTTACCTCCAAATCAGAAAACATACATAGTTTTATTTGTCAGATAATTCTTTCCACTTTTGAAACAATCTCCAAAAAATATAAGAAATCTGAATCGCAAAAACTATTAATAAAACACCATCTATTATGAAAATCAAAAACAATGCCCAACTGAAAGAACTAACTCCACTGACAAACTTTGAAAAAATCGGTAGTAGAGCTGCAAAGAGAAGCAAGATAGGAAGTATCCGCATTGTTAAAATGCGTTTGACCATAGCTAACCTCCCGGCCGCATCATTATAAATTTCAAACTCCGCATCCGATTCAATCTCAGAATGTGCTTTTCTAAAATAGGAAAAACTATTAAAGTCTGTAATATGCTCCCAGCCACAGTCTTTAAATAGCTGTAAATAGGAGGCTCTCTCTGATTTTTTCATGGGATAAAAGTCCAACTGATAAGACACCTGCTCCGGTTGGCACTTTTCAAAAGTATACTTAACCGCAACTACTAAGTTAGAGTAGGTTACTTCCTTGAGTTTCCAGCCCTCAGCATGCATTTTTCTAAGATATAAAGCTTCTCTATCATAATCCGCAATGGTAGCAATTCTATAAACAACCTTCTTTTCCATCATCTTCCCTCCAGACTGTTTCTATAGAGCCGTTCAATACGTTTCAATTCAATATCTAAGACTTTTCGTCCCAAGTCTGTGATCTGATAGATTTTACGCTTCTCCTCTTCTCGGACAAAGGAAATCAAACCATCCTTTTCCATTCTTGACAAGGTTCCATACATAGTCCCAGGACTAATCGAAACTTGAGAATCTGTCATCTCCTTGACCTTTTGCGTAATACTATAACCATGGCCTTCCTTTTGCAGACAGAACAAGATATAAAAACCCGTTTCCGTCATCGGAAGATAAACTCGACGAATCTTATCCGTTAATTCCATTTGCATTCACCTCCTATTCGATTCGATATATCGCACTTCGTTATATAAAATATATCACACCTCGATATAAAACACAAGAAAAAAGATCACCCTCAGGCAATCTTTCTTCTATATTAGTATTAGTAAAGGTCTAAATAATTATCAATTTCCCATTGTGAAACGAAGGTAGCATAACTTGCCCATTCGATTCGCTTGGCTTCAAGGAAACTAGTATAGATATGTTCCCCAAGAGCTGCTCTGACAACCTCATCTTCTGTCAAAGCTTTCAAAGCGTTGTGAAGGGTTGATGGAAGGTCTGTAATACCAGCTTCCTTGCGCTCTTCTGCTGTCATGATGTAGATATTTTCTTCGATAGGAGCTGGTGCTTCGATTTTATTTTCAATACCATGCAAACCAACTTCCAAAAGAACAGCCATAGCGATGTATGGGTTTGCCATTGGATCCACTGAACGTAACTCAAGACGAGTTCCCATGCCACGTGAAGCAGGAACGCGCACAAGTGGCGAACGGTTACGACCAGCCCAAGCAATGTAAACAGGAGCTTCATAACCTGGAACCAAACGTTTGTATGAGTTAACTGTTGGGTTCATGATAGCAGTATAGTTATAGGCATGCTTGATCAAACCACCAAGGAAATGGTAGGCAGTTTCTGACAACTGCATTCCTTTTGGATCATTTGGATCAAAGAAGGCGTTATTTCCTTCTGCATCAAACAAGGACATATTACAGTGCATACCTGATCCAGCAATACCAAATTTTGGTTTGGCCATAAAGGTTGCGTAAAGACCATGTTTGCGAGCAATGGTTTTTACTACGAGTTTAAAAATTTGAATCTTATCACAGGCACGGAGAACTTCATCATACTTAAAGTCAATCTCGTGTTGTCCAACTGCAACCTCGTGGTGACTTGCCTCTACTTCAAATCCCATTTTGGTCAAGACATTCACAATCTCACGACGTGTGTTGTCTGCAAGGTCAGTAGGCGCCAAATCAAAGTAGCCACCCTTGTCATTCACTTCAAGTGTTGGGTCTCCATTTTCATCAAGTTTAAATAGGAAGAATTCTGGTTCTGGTCCAAGGTTGAAGGACTTGAATCCTACTTCCTCCATGTGACGAAGAGCACGTTTGAGATTACCACGAGGGTCACCTGCAAATGGTTCACCTTCTGTTGTATAGACATCACAGATCAAACCTGCAACACTTCCATTTTCATCTCCCCATGGGAAGACTGTCCATGTATCCAAGTCAGGGTACAAGTACATATCTGACTCATTGATACGTACAAAACCTTCAATAGAAGATCCATCAAACATAGCCTTGTTTGACAAGACTTTATCTAACTGTTCATCTGTAGCAGGAATTTCGACGTTCTTCATCGTCCCCAAAATATCTGAGAACATAAGACGAATAAAGGTAACATTTTTTTCCTTGACTTCACGACGAATATCTGCAGCTGTGATTGGCATGAGTTTTCTCCTTAATGTATGACTACTTGCGGTTGCCTAACCGCGACCAAAAGGTGATCGTACCGAAGCAAAGCGACCCTGTTGGAGGAGTTCATTGTGAAGTGCACGACGCACCTCAGTCTGACTCACCGCTTTCTTGGATTTCGCTTCACGTTCAGCATATTTTTTCTTAATGGCAGCGATATTATAACCTTCAGAGATATAATCTTTGATTTCAAGCAGACGATCCATGTCATTCAAGGAATACATGCGACGGTTCCCTTCGTTTCGATCAGGCTTAATCAACTCTTGATCTTCATAATAACGAATCTGACGCGCCGATAGATCGGTCAACTTCATAACACTGCCGATAGGAAAAACAGCCATATTTCGGCGAAATTCTTTTTCCTTCATTTACAATTTCCTTCTTTCTGTCTATTATAGTCTAAAAAAAGACAAACGTCAATTGATAATGTTATAAAATGTAACATTATTTTTCTTTTTTCTCAAAAAAGAGCCGAATACGATCAATATCGTAATTTACGAGAATTGCGACAAAAACTCCCATGAAAGTTTCTGATACACGCGCAAACACGTACAAAATCGTTTCACCGCTCGGAATCGATAGGGTAATGATTAACATAGCTGCTACACCACCAATAACCCCTGCTTTGTTATTCATAGCTACATTTGTCATAATGGTTAACATGGTGCAGATGGGAACAACAACCAAGGTCACCCAAAAGGCCTCGTGGAAAAAGGTATTTAATAGGAAGAAGACCAGGGCATAGAGGCCACCGATACTATTTCCTAGAATACGCGAAGTCCCAAAATGAACACTCTTATCAAAGCTCTCCCTCAAGCTAAAAACGGCTGTCAAAGCACCGATTTGAAGACCTTTCCAGCCAAAAAAGCCAAAAATCAAGAGAACTAGAAAAACAGCAATACCTGTTTTAAAGGTTCGCATACCAAGTTTGAACTGGGATTTATCGAATTTATATTTTTTAAAATAACTCATAATCTCAACTTCCTATTTCCATTTTATCATAAATTGGGTGATTTTATGAGGAATAGTTAAGAGGAAGCGTTTTTATTTTGAGCAAAAGAAAAGAGGAACTTTCATCCCTCTCTTCTTTGATTCATTTATAAAATCTTATTTTTCTGTCAAAGCTGCAAGTCCTGGAAGAACTTTACCTTCAAGAAGTTCCATTGATGCTCCACCACCAGTAGAGATCCATGAGAATTTATCTGCACGTCCAAGGTTAATCGCTGCGGCAGCTGAGTCACCACCACCGATGATTGATTTAACTCCTGGTTGTTTCACGATAGCGTCCATCACATCGATTGTACCAGCTTGGAAGTCTGGGTTTTCAAATACACCCATAGGTCCGTTCCATACAACTGTTTTGGCACCAGTCAAAGCTTCGTCAAATTTAGCGATAGATTTTGGACCGATGTCAAGACCAAGGAAGCCTTCAGAAACTGCTTCACCTTCAGTGTCACGCACTTCAGTGTAACCAGCAAATGCATTAGCTTCTTTTGAGTCAACCGGCAAGATCAATTTACCGTTTGCTTTTTCAAGAAGAGCTTTGGCAACATCCAATTTGTCTTCTTCTACAAGTGAGTTACCGATTTCGATACCTTGTGCTTTGTAGAATGTGTAAGTCATACCACCACCGATAAGAACTTTATCAGCTTTTTCAAGCAAGTTTTCTATAACACCGATCTTGTCTGAAACTTTTGAACCACCAAGGATGGCTACGAATGGACGTTCTGGAGTTTCAACTGCTTCTTGGATGTAGGCAATTTCGTTTTCAAGAAGGAAACCAGCAACTGCTTTTTCAACGTTTGCTGAGATACCAACGTTAGATGCGTGTGCACGGTGAGCTGTACCGAATGCATCGTTTACGAAGATACCATCTCCAAGTGATGCCCAGTACTTACCAAGCTCAGGATCGTTTTTAGATTCTTTTTTGCCGTCAACATCTTCGTAACGAGTGTTTTCAACCAAAAGAACTTGTCCATCTTCAAGAGCGTTGATAGCTGCTTCCAATTCAGCACCACGAGTTACACCTGGGAAAACAACATCTTGACCCAATTTAGCAGCCAAGTCAGCAGCTACAGGAGCAAGTGATTTACCAGCTTTATCAGCTTCTTCTTTCACACGTCCAAGGTGAGAGAAAAGAATTGCACGTCCACCTTGTTCGATGATGTACTTAATAGTTGGAAGAGCTGCTGTGATACGGTTGTCGTTAGTGATTACGCCATCTTTCAATGGTACGTTGAAGTCAACACGAACGAGGACTTTTTTACCTTTCAAGTCAACGTCTTTAACAGTAAGTTTTGCCATGTTACAAAAACCCCTTTATTTATTTTATTCGAAACTATTATATCACACTTTGGAAATATAAGGAAAGATTTCACAAGATTTTTCGATATTTAATCTTCATGTCATGCTAGAGTGTATTATTTTTACTTTTTCTAACGAATTTTCTTTCTAAAATCTTAGCTTAACACTTGTTAGATTTACTTTTATCCTTTAAAATAGAATAGGAGAAATTCCGTTATTATTTTTCGGAGGAAAAAGAAATGTCCATTAATTGGCAGGAAATTTTATTTCACTTTTTAGGTGGTCTGGGACTATTCTTATATAGTATCAAGACCATGGGAGACGGTTTGCAACAAGCTGCTGGAGATCGCCTTCGTTTTTACATTGACAAGTACACTAGCAATCCCTTTTTAGGTGTTCTAGTAGGGATTGTCGTGACTGCCCTGATTCAGTCAAGTACAGGGGTTACAGTTATCACAGTTGGACTGGTCAGTGCTAGTCTTCTAACTCTTAGACAGGCTATCGGGATTATCATGGGAGCCAACATCGGAACCACCGTTACTTCCTTTATCATCGGTTTCAAGCTTGGCGAGTATGCTTTACCCCTGATTTTCCTTGGAACCATGTTCCTCTTCTTTACAAAAAACAGAACAGCAAACAATATCGGGCGCATCCTATTTGGTGTGGGGGGAATCTTCTACGCCCTCAACCTCATCAGTGCCGGTATGAGTCCGCTTAAAGATTTACCACAATTCAAGGAATATATGGTAACCTTGGGACAAAATCCTATTTTAGGAGTGGTAGCCGGTGCGGTGATTACCGTTCTCATCCAGGCATCTTCTGCGACAATCGGGATTTTGCAAGGACTCTATGCAGGTGGATTCCTTGACCTTAAAGGTTCTCTACCAGTTCTTTTCGGGGATAATATCGGGACAACCCTAACAGTTATCATCGCGGCAGCTGGAGCCAATGTCTCTGCGAAACGCGTTGCTGCAACTCACGTCACCTTTAACGTTTTCGGAACTGTTCTTTGCTTAATCTTATTAGGCCCCTTTACGTCTATGATTGAGTACTTCCAAGCACTCCTTCACCTCTCACCTGAGATGACCATCGCCTTCTCGCACGGTGCCTTTAACGTAAGTAACACCATTGTACAATTTCCATTTATCGGAGCCTTGGCTTACTTTGTAACCAAGCTCATCCCTGGTGAAGATGAAGTTGTCAAGTACGAGCCACTTTACCTTGATGAACACTTGATTAAACAAGCTCCATCAATCGCTCTCGGAAATGCAAAGAAAGAACTCCTTCACTTAGGAAATTATGCTTCTAAAGCCTTTGACCTTTCATACAACTACATCATTGACCTTAATGAAAAGGTTGCTGAAAAAGGTCACAAGACAGAAGAAGCAATCAATACCATTGATGAAAAGTTGACTCGTTACCTGATTACTCTTTCAAGTGAAGCCCTTAGCCAGAAAGAAAGTGAAGTCCTCACCAATATCCTGGATTCATCCCGTGATTTGGAAAGAATTGGGGACCACGCAGAAGCCCTAATCAATCTGACTGATTATCTTCAACGTAAAAATGTTGAGTTCTCTGAAGCTGCTTTGCAGGAATTAGCTGATATCTATCAAAAAACCACTGGCTTTATCAAGGATGCCCTTGACAGCGTGGAAAACAATGATATCGAAAAAGCTCAAAGTCTGATTGAACGTCATAAAGAAATCAACAATATGGAACGTGTTCTCCGAAAGACCCATATCAAACGCCTCAACAAGGGCGAGTGTTCAACGCAAGCTGGGGTCAACTTTATCGACATTGTTTCCCACTACACTCGTGTATCAGACCATGCTATGAATTTAGCTGAAAAGGTCATTGCTGAACAAATCTAAGAACCAAGAAGCTATCCTAATACTCAATGAAAATCAAAGAGCAAACTAGGAAACTAGCCGCGGGCTGCTCAAAACAGTGTTTTGAGGTTGTGGATAGAACTGACGAAGTCAGTAACCATATCTACGGCAAGGCGACGTTGACGTGGTTTGAAGAGATTTTCAAAGAGTATAAATGGGATGACTTTTTCTTCTCCTAATCAAGAATAGCTTTTCCTACACATAAAAAAATGCTTTGATTCACAATGAAATCAAAGCATTTTAAAGAGCTCTCCGTACATAAGCGCAGAAGCTGCAGTTCCTCTGTACTTGGTTTCTTCTCTCTTGATAAAGCGAGCCAAGTTGAGCAACTCAGGTGCCGGATGTTTGGGATTCTTGAGCAATTCACGATTGACCAGGCCTGAGAGACGAACTGCCAGCAATTGCTCATTTGTAGTAGGCAGTTTTTTAGCAGTCTCTAGGAGAGCAGCAACTAAATCTTCACTCAAATCATGTCGAGCATGATTGTAAAGATCTTTTATAAGGCTTTCTAGGTTTGGTTCTACCATCCCTACCACCTCCTTATGTTTAATAATTTTTAATCAAATCAACCGTTGAACGATCCAATTTTTTCACCAAGGCTTGCAAGAAAGCTTGAGCTTCTAGGAAGTCATCCATAGCGTAGAGGGTTTGGTGAGAATGGATATAACGAGCGCAAACACCAATAGTTGTAGATGGGACACCACCATTTTTCAGATGAGCTGCGCCAGCGTCTGTTCCGCCTTTACCACAATAGTATTGGTACTTGATACCCGCTTCTTCAGCTGTTGTCAAAAGGAAATCCTTCATACCTGGGAGAAGCAAGTGACCTGGGTCGTAGAAACGAATCAAGGTTCCATCTCCAATCTTGCCTTGACCACCGTAGACATCACCTGCTGGTGAGCAATCAACTGCGAGGAAGACTTCTGGGTCAAACTTGGTTGTGGAAGTATGAGCACCACGCAGACCAACCTCTTCTTGGACGTTAGAACCAAGATAGAGTTCATTGCCAAGTTTTTGGCCTGACAGAGCTTCAGCCAACTCGCTCACCATGAGAACTCCATAGCGGTTGTCCCAAGCTTTTGAGATGATATTTTTTTCATTGGCTGTCAAGATTGCAGAACTATCTGGTACGATGGTATCGCCAGGACGGATGCCAAAACTTTCTGCCTCAGTCTTGTCCGCAAAACCACCATCAAAAACGATATCGGCAATGGCTGGCATGGTTGGTCCACCCTTTCCACGAGTCAAATGTGGAGGAACAGAGCCTGAAATCACTGGAATTTCACGACCATCACGAGTCAATAGTTTGAAACGTTGGCTGCTGACCACCATAGGATTCCAACCACCGATTTCTACGACACGGAAGGTACCGTCTGGCTTGATTTCGCTAACCATAAAACCAACTTCATCCATGTGAGAAGCGACCAAGATGCGCGGTGCATCGGCAACTTCTGAATGCTTGATACCAAAAATACCACCCAAGCCATCTGTTACGACTTCATCCACATGCGGTGTCAATTTTTCACGAAGATAAGCACGGACAGGCGCTTCATGACCTGAGATCGCAGCAAGTTCTGTTACTTCTTTGATTTTTGAAAATAATGTTGTCATTTCAGTTCCTTCTTTCTTTCATCCATTTTACCACTTTTTATAGGAGAAGGATAGCGGAAAGGTGGATTTCTAAGTTAGTATCGTATTCTTGCTCTATCTTAGAAAAAGATTGTATTTTCTTGCATGTGAGGTGAAATCTAAGAACTATTCCAAGATCAATCAAATCATTAATTTCCAAACAAAAAAACAATTCAATGCTATATTTGTTCAGTTTTTCATGAAATTTGCAGAAAATAGTTGACTTCGCCTTCTTATTTCTTTAAAATAGTACAAAACTAGAAAAAGGAAAAAATCATGACCAAAACAATTCTTGTTACAGGTGGAGCTGGCTACATTGGCTCCCATACCGTTAAAGCTCTTTTAAATGCTGGCTATCAGGTGCATGTCCTCGATAATCTCTCTACAGGAAATCGAGCGGCTGTGGATAGTCGTGCTAGCTTTAAGCAACTGGATGTTTATGATGCTAGCGCCTTAAAGGCTTACTTGGAAGAAAACAAGATTGACGCTGTTCTCCATTGTGCGGGTGAAATTGTTGTGAGCGAAAGTATTGAAAATCCAAGTAAATACTTCACTGCCAATGTTGCTGGTATGAACCAAGTTCTCAAAGTCTTGTCTGAAGTTGGTATTCAAAAAATCATGTTCTCTTCGACTGCTTCCCTCTATGGTAATAACTGTATTGACAAGCCTGCAACTGAAGATACCCTGCTCGACCCTGTCAACCCTTATGCAGAAACAAAACTGATGGGTGAACGAATGATTTACTGGATGGCCAATCGCTACGATTGGAAATATGTCATTTTCCGTTACTTTAATGTAGCTGGGGCTGAAATGGATGCTTCAAACGGTCTACGTGTGAAAAATCCAACTCACATCATTCCCAATATCAACAAAACCGCATTGGGACAAAATGATAGCCTGAAAATATTTGGAGATGACTACGATACACGTGATGGTTCATGTATTCGAGATTACATTCATGTCTTGGATCTTGCACAGGCTCATGTTAAAGGAATGAACTACCTCTTTCAAGAAGACAGTTCTTCTCAAATATTTAACTTAGGAACTGAAAAAGGCTATACCGTCAAAGAAATCTTTAAAACTGCTGAAGAATTACTGAATCAAAAAATACCACACGAAATTGTTGCTCGCCGTGCTGGTGACCCAGCCAGCGTCCTAGCAGACGCATCAAAAGCTAAAAAATATCTTGATTGGAAGGCTAGCTACTCCCTCGAAGATATTATTTTATCAGATTATCATTGGCGTGTTAAAGAAGGCAAAAACATTTTGGAATAGAATAACAAAGGAGAAAGCCTTGGCGCTCTCTCCTTATTTTATTCATTAAATTGTCAGAAAATTTATTGACAGATTAAAGAAATCGTGTTACAGTAATATCCGCAGGTATCTTTCGATACCAAATCTACATGAAAGGACGGGGTATGAAACTTTCTCATTATTTAATTGGCTTACTTCTACTCCTAGTCTTTCTCTCTATTAGCATTGGAACCAGTGATTTTTCATGGGGAAAGCTCTTTGCTTTCGACCAGCAGACCTGGCTTCTCTTTCAAGAGTCCCGTCTCCCAAGAACTATCAGCATTCTTCTAACTGCCTCTAGTATGAGTATGGCAGGACTTCTCATGCAGACTATCACTCAAAATCAGTTTGCTGCTCCGAGTACAGTTGGAACCACTGAAGCTGCCAAACTGGGAATGGTATTGAGCCTCTTTGTCTTTCCGTCGGCTAGCCTGACCCAAAAGATGCTCTTCGCTTTTGTTTCATCCATCGTATTCACCCTCTTCTTCCTAGCCTTTATGACCATTTTTACTATAAAGGAAAGGTGGATGTTGCCTCTGATTGGGATCATCTATAGTGGAATTATCGGTTCTGTGACAGAAGTTATCGCCTACCGTTTCAATCTGGTTCAGAGTATGACAGCTTGGACCCAGGGCTCCTTCTCCATGATTCAGACCCATCAGTATGAGTGGCTTTTCTTAGGGCTCATTATCCTGATAGCCGTTTGGAAATTATCCCAAACCTTCACCATCATGAATCTAGGAAAAGAAACTAGCGAAAGTTTGGGGATTTCCTACTCCCTACTTGAAAAACTGGCCCTCTTTCTGGTAGCGCTAACAACTAGTGTCACCATGATTACCGTTGGTGGCTTACCATTTCTCGGGGTCATCGTTCCCAATCTTGTTCGCAAGCACTATGGAGATAATCTAAGTCAGACTAAACTCATGGTCGCTCTGGTCGGTGCCAATCTAGTTCTGGTCTGCGATATCCTCTCTAGAGTCTTGATTCGCCCCTATGAACTATCTGTCAGTCTTCTACTAGGAATCATTGGTAGCCTCGTCTTTATCCTACTTCTATGGAGAGGGGGACGAAAAGATGCAGTCTAAAAGCAAACATACTAAGCTATTCTGGCTTCTCATTATTCTTGCCATCGGAGCTTGTCTCCTCTACTTTTGGCCCATCACTCAGTTGTCAGTCTTTGCTTGGAAATTGCGTTCCCAAAAGATTATCGTTTATCTCTTGGTAGCCATCGCGACTGGGATTTCGACCATTAGTTTTCAAACCCTGACGGAAAATCGCTTCCTGACGCCTAGTATTTTAGGAATCGAATCCTTCTACGTCCTACTGCAAACTCTACTACTGGTTTTTGAAAGCAAGCTTCTTCAACTTGGTAAATCTCCTACCTTAGAATTTCTAGTCTTGCTTCTGCTTCAATCCCTCTTCTTTCTCGCCTTACAAGGCTACTTGAAGACACTGATGAAACAAGACCTGGTCTTCATCCTGCTAATCTGTCTAGCCCTTGGAAGTCTCTTTCGAAATATCAGTACCTTCCTCCAGGTCCTAATGGATCCAAACGAATACGATAAACTGCAAAACAGTCTCTTTGCCTCCTTTCAACATCTCAACACTTCCATCCTAGCCATCGGCTCTCTGATTATCCTTGCTTTGACAATCTTTTTCTTTCGGAAAGCAGTCATTCTGGATGTCTTGCACCTACAAAGAGAAACGGCTCAGATATTGGGACTCGATGTTGAAAAAGAACAGAAAGAACTCCTCTGGGGCATCGTACTTTTGACCTCAACGACCACTGCCTTGGTAGGTCCTATGGCCTTCTTCGGCTTTATGCTAGCCAATCTCACCTACCTAATCGTCAAAGACTATCGGCACAAGTTGCTCTTTATCGTGGCCATTCTGGTTGGATTTATCAGTTTGACCTTGGGACAAGCACTGATTGAACGAGTATTTGCACTGGAAATTCGCATCAGCATGATCATCGAGAGCGTGGGTGGCTTCTTATTCTTTATCTTACTTTATAGGAGGGCGCGTCGGTGAAACTGAAAAACATTGACAAATCCATTCAAAAACAGGATATTTTGCAAGGCATTTCGCTTGAAGTCAGTCCTCAGAAACTGACAGCCTTCATTGGTCCAAATGGTGCTGGAAAATCGACTCTCCTCTCCATCATGAGCAGACTGACCAAGAAAGATCAGGGAATTCTCAGTATCAAAGGCCGTGAAATCGAGAGCTGGAATTCGCAAGAACTGGCTCAAGAACTGACTATCCTAAAGCAGAAAATCAATTACCAAGCCAAATTGACGGTTGAAGAACTGGTCAGTTTTGGACGTTTTCCCTACAGCCGAGGTCGACTGAGACCAGAAGACTGGGAAAAAATCCGAGAAACTCTGGACTATTTAGAACTGACCAACTTAAAAGACCGCTACATCGATAGCCTGTCTGGAGGACAACTCCAGCGGGTCTTTATCGCTATGGTACTGGCCCAGGATACAGACTTTATCTTGCTGGACGAACCGCTCAACAATCTCGACATCAAACAAAGCGTCAGCATGATGCAGATTCTCAAGCGACTGGTGGAGGAACTCGGAAAGACCATTATCATCGTCCTCCACGATATCAACATGGCCAGTCAGTATGCGGATGAAATTGTTGCCTTCAAGGACGGTCAAGTCTTTAGCAAGGGAAGAACAGATCAAATCATGCAGGCTGACCTACTCAGTCAACTCTATGAGATTCCCATCACGCTAGCTGATATCAATGGCAAAAAGATCTGCATCTATAGCTAGTAACATAGAAGCTCAAGTTAGAGAACCTTCAGTCTCTTAGTCAATAAGACCAAGAGACTCCCTAAATCGTTATCACATTTTAAAAAGGAGAAATCATGAAATCATCCCTTAAACTTTATTTCACTGCCCTAGTGGCTAGCTTCTTGCTCCTACTTGGTGCATGTAGTACAACCTCAAACTCAAGTACCAGCCAGTCGGAGACAAGTAGCTCTGCTCCAACAGAGGTAACCATTAAAAGTTCACTAGGTGTAGTCACACTTTCAAAAGTCCCTGAAAAGATTGTGACCTTTGACCTCGGTGCTGCGGATACTATTCGCGCTTTAGGTTTTGAAAAGAATATCGTCGGAATGCCTACAAAAACTGTTCCGACTTATCTTAAAGACCTAGCTGGAAAAGTTAAAAATGTTGGTTCTATGGTTGAGCCAGACCTAGAAGCCCTTGCTGCTCTTGAACCAGACCTAATTATCGCTTCACCACGTACCCAAAAATTCGTAGATAAGTTCAACGAAATCGCTCCGACTGTTCTCTTCCAAGCAGGCAAAGATGACTACTGGACTTCAACTAAGGCCAACATTGAGTCCTTAGCAAGCGCCTTTGGTGAAACTGGTACACAGAAAGCCAAGGAAGAATTGGCCAAGCTAGACAAGAGCATCCAAGAAGTCGCTACTAAAAACGAAAGTTCTGACAAAAAAGCCCTTGCTATCCTCCTCAACGAAGGAAAAATGGCTGCCTTTGGTGCCCAATCTCGTTTCTCTTTCTTGTACCAAACCTTGAAATTCAAGCCAACTGATACAAAATTTGAAGATTCTCGCCATGGACAAGAAGTCAGCTTTGAAAGTGTCAAAGAAATCAATCCTGACATCCTCTTTGTCATCAACCGTACCCTTGCCATCGGTGGGGACAACTCTAGCAACGACGGTGTCCTAGAAAATGCCCTCATCGCTGAAACTCCTGCTGCTAAAAATAGCAAGATTATCCAACTAACACCAGACCTCTGGTATCTAAGTGGAGGCGGTCTTGAATCAACTAAACTCATGATTGAAGACGCACAAAAAGCTTTAAAATAAGCTGCTTCAAACTCATACTCTTCGAAAATCAAATTCAAACCACGTCAACGTCGCCTTGCCGTACTCAAGTACAGCCTGCGGCTAGTTTCCTAGTTTGCTCTTTGATTTTCATT
>JAGZLW010000017.1 GCA_018364455.1 Streptococcus mitis
AGATCCAAGCAACTTGACTGAAGCAGAAAAAGCTAAGGTAGCAGACGAAGTTAAGAAATCAAACCCAACAGTAACAGATGTTAAAGTTGGCCAAGATGGTACAACAACTGTCACTTACCCAGATGGCAGCACAGCCGTTATCCCATCAGATAAGGC
Source organism: Streptococcus mitis (assembly GCA_018364455.1). Classification (GTDB taxonomy): domain Bacteria; phylum Bacillota; class Bacilli; order Lactobacillales; family Streptococcaceae; genus Streptococcus; species Streptococcus mitis_BR. The sequence continues at coordinate 157 of JAGZLW010000017.1, forward strand.
AGTTAAGAAATCATCAGATAATGCAGTTAAGGATCCAGTGGTAACACCAGTTGTAGATCCAAGCAACTTGACCGAAGCAGAAAAAGCTAAGGTAGCAGATGAAGTTAAGAAATCAAACCCAACAGTAACAGATGTTAAAGTTGGCCAAGATGGTACAACAACAGTCACTTACCCAGATGGCACAACAGCCGTTATTCCATCAGCTGATACAGTTAAGAAATCATCAGATAATGCAGGTAACGATGTAGTTAAATCAGCAGATAAGACTGTGGTAGCGAACCCAGATAAACTTACAGATGCTGAGAAGAAAGCCATCGAAGACAAAGTTAAAGCAGTGAATCCAGGTGCGACTGTAGTAGTAGACGATAAAGGAAACGCTACAGTGACAACACCAGCAGGAAACACAGCAGTGATTCCAGCAGCAGACTTAACTAAGTCAGCTGAAGATATCTTTAAACAACGTCCATATGTACCATCAAATGGTGGAGGCAATAACAGTGGTAACGGTAACGGAACTTCTGACAATAACGCAGCTAATAACACTGATGCAAAAGTGAATAAAGCTAAGTTAGAAGGTGCTATCCATCAATTAGATGAATTGATCATTAAAGAATTAGCTAAGCTTGATGCAGAAACTGCAAAAGAAGCGAATGACTTATTAGCAGATGCTAAGAAAGTATTTGCCAATGCAGACACAAGTCAAGCAGAAGTGGATGCAATGGTTAAACGTATCGAAGACTTCATGGCGAAAGTTTCTCCATCAACTGATCATGCAACTCCAGCTACTGCTCAAGCAGCAGCTAATGCTGGTCAAACAGCATCAGCACAAGTAAATGCGCGTAAAGCAGCTAAAGAATTGCCAAATACAGGTACAGCAGATTCTACTGTAGCTATGGTAGCCGCTGCCGCAAGTGCATTACTTGGCCTTGGTCTTGCAGGCCGTCGTCGTAAAGAAGACGAAGAAGCTTAATTGGTAGATTATTTGATAAATATCAGATGATGAATCCGATTTTCAAAGCTTAGACAAGTATCTCTCATAAGAAAATCTCCTAGCAGGGAAGCCTGCTAGGAGATTTTACTAGTGACTCAAATGATAGTTCATTATTATATGATTTTAAAGCCGTAATATTGACATACAATTTAATTTTTGCTAGAATCCTTGCAGGAGGATAAGTCTAATGAAAATAATAAAAAAATTGATGCAAATCGCATTAGCAGTCTTTTTCTTTGGTTTGCTAGCGACAAGTGCAGTATTAGCGGATGATGCTGATTCAGAAGGTTGGCAATTTGTCCAAGAAAATGGTAGAACCTACTACAAGAAGGGGGAACTCAAAGAAACCTACTGGCGAGTGATTGATGGTAAGTACTATTATTTTGATCCTTTATCTGGAGAGATGGTTGTCGGCTGGCAATATATACCTGCTCCACACGAAGGGGTTACGATTGGTTCTTCTATAAGGCAAGATATTGCTTTTAGACCAGATTGGTTTTACTTTGGTCAAGATGGGGTACTACAAGAATTTGTTGGTAAGCAAGTTTTAGAAGCAAAAACAGCTACAAATGTCAACAAGCATCATGGGGAACAATATAATAGTCCAGCAGAGAAACGAGTCTATTATTTTGAAGATCAGCGTAGCTATCACACTTTAAAAACTGGTTGGATTTATGACGAGGGACACTGGTATTATTTACAGAAGGATGGTAATTTCGATGCTCGTATCGACAGTTTAACGGTTGGGGAGCTAGTGCGTGGCTGGACCAATGATAACTCAACTTGGTACTATTTAGATCCAACAACTGGCATCATGCAAACAGGTTGGCAATACCTTGGTAACAAGTGGTATTATCTTCGTTCATCAGGAGCTATGACAACTGGCTGGTTCCAGGTCGGTAGTAAATGGTACTATGCTTATAGCTCAGGTGCTTTAGCAGTGAATACCACTGTAGAAGGCTATTCTGTCAACTATAATGGTGAATGGATTCAATAATGAAAGAGGCGATTGTGAAGGAAACAATCGCTTTTTTTGTGAAAATATAATAAAATAGATAGGAAAGAATAAATACTTGTATGAAAAAATGAGACGGCTTTTTCGTCTAGTAAAAGGAAAAAATGACAAAAAAAATTGGTGTCGGTCAGGCACATAGTAAGATTATTTTAATAGGGGAGCATGCGGTCGTTTACGGTTATCCTGCCATTTCCCTGCCTCTTTTGGAGGTAGAGGTGACTTGTAAGGTAGTTCCTGCAGCGAGTCCTTGGCGCCTTTATGAGGAGGATACCTTGTCCATGGCGGTGTATGCTTCACTTGAACATCTAAATATCAAGGATGCTTGTATTCGCTGTGAGATTGACTCGGCTATTCCTGAAAAACGGGGAATGGGTTCGTCAGCAGCTATCAGCATAGCGGCCATTCGTGCGGTATTTGCCTACTATCAGGCAGAACTGCCTCATGATGTACTAGAAATCTTGGTCAATCGGGCGGAGATGATTGCCCATATGAATCCGAGTGGTTTGGATGCTAAGACCTGTCTCAGTGACCAACCTATTCGCTTTATTAAGAATGTAGGATTTACAGAGCTTGAGATGAATCTATCCGCCTATTTGGTGATTGCAGATACAGGCGTTTATGGTCACACTCGTGAAGCCATCCAAGTGGTTCAAAACAAGGGCAAGGATGCCCTACCGTTTTTGCATGCCTTGGGAGAATTGACACAGCAAGCAGAAGATGCGATTTCACAAAAAGATGCTGAAGGACTGGGGCAAATCCTCAGTCAAGCGCATTTGCATTTAAAAGAAATTGGGGTCAGTAGCCCTGAGGCAGACCATCTGGTTGAAACGGCTCTTAACCATGGTGCTCTGGGTGCTAAGATGAGCGGTGGTGGGCTTGGAGGCTGTATCATAGCCTTGGCAGACAATTTGACATACGCACAAGAACTAGCAGAAAGATTAGAAGAGAAAGGAGCTGTTCAGACATGGATAGAGAGCCTGTAACAGTACGTTCCTACGCAAATATTGCCATTATCAAATATTGGGGAAAGAAAAAAGAAAAAGAGATGGTGCCTGCTACTAGCAGTATCTCTCTGACTTTGGAAAATATGTACACAGAGACGACCTTATCGTCTTTACCGACGGATGCGACTTCTGATGCCTTTTATATCAATGGTCAGCTACAAAATGAGGCGGAGCATGCCAAGATGAGTAAGATTATTGACCGCTACCGTCCAGTTGGAGAAGGCTTTGTCCGTATCGATACTCAAAACAATATGCCTACGGCAGCGGGTCTGTCCTCAAGTTCTAGTGGTTTGTCTGCCTTGGTCAAGGCTTGTAATGCTTATTTTCAGCTTGGATTGACTCGGAGCCAGTTGGCACAGGAGGCTAAGTTTGCCTCAGGATCTTCCTCTCGGAGTTTTTATGGACCATTAGGTGCATGGGATAAGGATAGTGGAGAAATTTACCCGGTAGAGACAGACCTGAAACTAGCTATGATTATGTTGGTCTTGGAGGACAAGAAAAAACCAATCTCTAGTCGTGATGGGATGAAACTCTGTGTGGAAACTTCGACGACCTTTGATGACTGGGTACGTCAGTCTGAGAAGGACTATCAGGATATGCTGGCTTATCTCAAGGAAAATGACTTTGCCAAGGTTGGGGAGTTAACGGAGAAAAATGCCCTGGCTATGCACGCTACGACAGAAACAGCATCACCAGCCTTTTCTTATCTGACGGATGCAAGCTATGAAGCCATGGACTTTGTCCGCCAGCTTCGTGAGCAAGGGGAAGCTGGCTACTTTACCATGGATGCTGGTCCTAATGTCAAGGTCCTCTGTCAGGAGAAAGACTTGGAGCATTTATCAGAAATCTTCGGTCAACGTTATCGCTTGATTGTGTCAAAAACAAAGGATTTGAGCCAAGATGATTGCTGTTAAAACTTGCGGGAAACTCTATTGGGCGGGTGAGTATGCTATTCTAGAGCCAGGGCAGTTAGCATTGATAAAGTCCATTCCCATCTATATGAAGGGCGAGATTGCTTTTTCTGATAGTTACCGTATTTATTCGGATATGTTTGATTTTGCAGTGGACTTGACGCCGAATCACGACTACAGATTGATTCAAGAAACGATTGCTTTGATGAATGGCTTCCTCGCTGATCGTGGGCAAACCTTGCAACCGTTTTCTTTGGATGTTCGAGGAAAAATGGAACGGGAAGGGAAAAAGTTTGGTCTAGGTTCTAGTGGCAGCGTCGTTGTCTTGGTTGTCAAGGCTTTGCTGGCTCTGTATAATCTTTCGGTTGATCAGGATCTCTTGTTCAAGCTGGCCAGCGCTGTCTTGCTCAAGCGCGGAGACAATGGTTCTATGGGGGACCTTGCCTGTATCGTGGCAGAGGATTTGGTTCTTTACCAGTCATTTGATCGCCAGAAGGTGGCTGTTTGGTTGGAAGAAGAAAACTTGGCGACAGTTTTAGAGCGTGATTGGGGATTTTTAATCTCACAAGTAAAACCAACTTTAGAATGTGATTTTCTAGTGGGATGGACCAAGGAAGTGGCTGTATCGAGTCACATGGTCCAGCAAATCAAGCAAAATATCAATCAGAATTTTTTAAGCTCCTCAAAAGAAACGGTAGCTGCTTTAGTAGAAGCCTTGGAGCAGGGGAAATCAGAAAAAATTATCGAGCAAGTAGAAGTAGCCAGCCAGCTTTTAGAAGGCTTGAGCGCAGATATTTACACGCCTTCGCTTAGACAGTTGAAAGAAGCTAGTCAAGATTTGCAGGCTGTTGCCAAGAGTAGCGGAGCTGGTGGTGGTGACTGTGGGATTGCTTTGAGTTTTGATATGCAATCAACTGAAACCTTAAAAAATCGTTGGGCCGATCTGGGGATTGAGCTCTTATACCAAGAAAGGATAGGACATGACGATAAATCGTAAGGATGAACACATCCGCTATGCCCTTGAGCAGAAAAGTTCCTATAACAGCTTTGATGAGGTGGAGTTGATTCATTCTTCCTTACCTCTTTATGATTTAGATAAAATTGATCTGTCGACAGAGTTTGCAGGTCGAAAGTGGGATTTTCCTTTTTATATCAATGCCATGACAGGTGGAAGTGATAAAGGACGAGAAATCAATCAAAAGCTGTCTCAAGTGGCAGAAGCCTGTGGGATTTTGTTTGTGACGGGTTCTTATAGCGCAGCCCTCAAGAATCCTACAGATGATTCATTTTCTGTCAAGTCTAGTTATCCAAATCTCCTTCTTGGAACCAATATTGGATTGGACAAGCCTGTTGAGTTAGGACTTCAGACTGTAGAAGAGATGAAACCTCTCCTCCTTCAAGTGCATGTTAATGTCATGCAGGAATTACTCATGCCCGAAGGAGAAAGGAAGTTCAGAAGCTGGCAATCGCATCTGGCAGACTATAGCAAGCAAATCCCTGTTCCGATTGTTCTCAAGGAAGTGGGCTTTGGAATGGATGCCAAGACCATTGAAAGAGCCTATGAACTGGGTGTTCGAACCTTTGACCTGTCAGGTCGTGGTGGTACCAGCTTTGCCTATATCGAAAACCGTCGCAGTGGTCAGCGTGATTACCTCAATCAATGGGGCCAGTCTACCATGCAAGCCCTTCTCAATGCCCAAGACTGGAAAGACAAGGTCCAACTCTTGGTCAGTGGAGGCGTTCGGAATCCGCTGGATATGATTAAGTGCTTGGTCTTTGGTGCCAAGGCTGTAGGCCTGTCTCGAACAGTTCTGGAATTGGTTGAAACCTACACAGTTGAAGAAGTAATTGGTATTGTCCAAGGCTGGAAAGACGATCTGCGTTTGATTATGTGTGCTCTTAATTGTGCCACCATAGCAGATCTGCAAAAAGTAGACTATCTTCTTTATGGAAAATTAAAAGAAGCAAAGGATCAGATGAAAAAGGCGTAACCACCGCCTTTTTTCCATCTTCAGACCGAGGTGACTTTTTTGAATTGTGATAAAATAGAAGGGAGAGGATGAACCTATGAGAAAATTTAAAATCTTTTTATTTATCGAAGCCTGTCTTTTGACAGGAGCTCTGATTTTGATGGTATCAGAGCATTTTTCGCGTTTTCTGCTGATTCTATTCCTCTTTTTGCTTTTGATTCGCTATTACACTGGTAAAGAGGGCAATAATCTTCTTTTAGTGGTGGCAACCATTCTCTTCTTTTTCATCGTCATGCTCAATCCTTTTGTGATTCTAGCTATTTTTGTTGCGGTTATTTATAGCCTTTTTCTTCTTTATCCGATGATGAACCAGGAAAAAGGGCAGACAAATTTGGTTTTTGAAGAGGTTGTGACGGTTAAGAAGGAGAAAAATCGTTGGTTTGGAAATCTCCATCATTTTTCAAGCTATCAGACTTGCCAGTTTGATGATATCAATCTCTTTCGCCTCATGGGCAAGGACACTATTCATCTGGAGAGGGTCATCTTAACCAATCATGACAATGTCATTATCCTCAGAAAGATGGTAGGAACGACCAAAATCATCGTACCTGTAGATGTGGAAGTCAGTCTCAGCGTTAACTGCCTCTATGGTGATTTGACTTTTTTCAACCAGCCCAAGCGAGCCCTCCGCAATGAACACTATCATCAAGAAACAAGAGACTATCTCAAGAGTAACAAGAGTGTCAAGATTTTCTTGACCACTATGATTGGAGATGTTGAGGTAGTCAGAGGATGAAAAAACAAGCTTATGTAATGATTGCTCTCACCTCCTTATTATTTGTCTTATTTTTCTCCCACAGCTTGCTGGAAATCCTTGACTTTGACTGGTCTATCTTTCTGCACGATGTCGAAAAAACAGAAAAATTTATTTTTTTGTTGTTGGTATTCAGTATGTCCATGACCTTTCTCTTAGCCCTGTTTTGGAGAGGTGTTGAAGAGCTTTCTCTAAGAAAAATGCAGGCTAATCTCAAGCGTTTGTTGGCAGGGCAAGAAGTAGTTCAGGTTGCAGATCCAGATTTGGATGCCAGTTTCAAGTCCTTGTCTGGCAAACTTAACCTTTTGACAGAAGCACTTCAAAAGGCTGAAAACCAGAGTCTTGCTCAGGAAGAGGAAATCATCGAGAAGGAACGAAAGCGGATTGCTCGGGATTTGCACGATACAGTCAGTCAGGAGTTGTTTGCGGCTCACATGATTTTATCAGGCGTCAGTCAGCAGGCTTTGAAATTGGATAGAGAAAAGATGCAGATCCAGCTGCAGATCCAGCTGCAGAGTGTCACAGCTATTTTAGAAACTGCCCAGAAGGATTTACGGGTCTTGCTCTTGCATTTGCGACCAGTTGAGCTGGAGCAGAAGAGTCTGGTTGAGGGAATTCAAATCCTCTTAAAAGAGCTTGAGGACAAGAGTGATCTCAAGGTTGCTTTCAAGCAAAATGTGACGAAATTGCCTAAGAAAATCGAGGAGCATATTTTCCGTATCCTGCAAGAGTTGATTAGCAATACCCTCCGTCATGCCCAGGCATCTCGTTTGGATGTCTATCTCTATCAGACAGATTTTGAATTGCAACTGAAGGTGGTGGACAATGGGATTGGTTTTCAGTTAGGGAGCTTAGACGACTTGAGTTATGGACTTCGTAATATCAAGGAGCGGGTTGAAGATATGGCAGGAAAGGTTCAGTTATTAACAGCTCCCAAGCAAGGACTGGCAGTTGATATCCGTATTCCCCTGCTCGATAAGGAATGATAAAGGAGTAGAGATGAGAATTTTACTGGTAGATGACCATGAAATGGTCCGATTGGGCTTGAAAAGCTACTTTGACCTCCAAGACGATGTAGAAGTTGTGGGTGAGGCATCCAATGGGGCTCAAGGCATTGACTTGGCCTTGGAATTGCGTCCAGATGTCATTGTCATGGATATTGTCATGCCTGAGATGAATGGGATTGACGCGACTTTAGCTATCCTCAAGGAATGGCCTGAAGCTAAGATTTTGATTGTGACTTCTTACTTGGACAATGAAAAAATCATGCCTGTCTTAAATGCTGGTGCTCGGGGCTATATGCTCAAGACTTCTAGCGCAGATGAACTACTCCATGCCGTTCGTAAGGTAACTGCTGGGGAGCTGGCCATTGAGCAAGAGGTCAGCAAAAAAGTCGAATACCACCGCAATCACATAGAACTACATGAGGAACTGACTGCTCGTGAGCGAGATGTACTTCAACTCATCGCCAAGGGCTATGAAAATCAGCGCATCGCTGATGAACTTTTTATCTCTCTCAAGACGGTCAAGACCCACGTGTCCAACATCCTAGCTAAGCTTGAGGTCAGTGATCGTACCCAGGCGGCTGTCTATGCCTTTCAGCACCACTTGGTGGGGCATGAGGATTTTTAGTAGTTATATAAAATAATATCGGAGAAATGACTTAATTTAGTACCAAGAAGTGAGTAAGTAGTTCTAGTACGGTAAAATATTTTTTTCACAATGTTTTTATGTTATTTGTTGACATTCATTTTATAGGGGAGTAAAATAGAGTTAGAAATATTTAGATTAACATATATATTATAAAATATAAAAAATCCAAAAGGAGGTTAAAATCATGTCCCTGTAAATTATTAAAATAAGGTCACTAGAGCGTTAAGGTCTTTATTTCATCTCTTTAGGTATGCTATAAAAAGTATGGTTAAACTAACTCGATCTAACAGTTTCAATTCGTGGAGGAAATAGTTATGAAAAAATCTAAACTACTCACACTTGGTTTGCTTGCAGGTGCTGGTCTACTTTTGTCTATCAACCAAGCACAGGCTGCAGATACTTGGGTTAAAAATGGTGCTGACTGGAATCTTTCTCAAGATGGCAGTCTTGCTAAAAATAAATGGGTACAAAATGCTGGTTCTTGGTACCACTTTGACGGTTCTGGAAAAATGCAGACAGGCTGGCTCAAAGACGGTAACACTTGGTATTCGCTCGCAGATAGTGGCGCCATGCGTACTGGCTGGTACGAGGAAGGTAACACATGGTACTCACTCGCAAATAGTGGGGCTATGCGTACTGGTTGGTACAAAGAAGGGTCTACTTGGTACTACCTCAAAGGCAGTGGCGCTATGGCAACAGGATGGGCAACTGCAAATGGTCAATGGTCTTACTTTGAAAAATCAGGTGCAATGATCGCAGATAGAGCTGTTCCAGCAAGCGATGGGGAAAGTTATGTCATTGGTAAGGATGGTTATATGTTGACCAAACTCCCTAGTCAGGTTGAACAATCTCAAGCGGATGATACAATTATCACAAATATTGTTACTTTGTCTGATGGGTATGATTATCATCTTATTTATAGAAAAGATGGGGTCGTTGTGGAAAAGAATGCCTGGTATATCAAACCAGAGTTTAAAAAGTTTTCTAATAAATATGGGGATTACGTTTCCAATACGATGTTGGCTTTAGTAGATAATACGGAAGAAGGACAAGAAATTAATCCTAAAGCTGTTATAAAGAATTTCCAAAACTTACCGAACAGGTATTACTTTGGGGCAGATGGTCGTCGTGTAACAAATTTACCAGAAATGACCACCTATTCAGAGATTAAAAAAGTTGGCAATGATGTCTATCTAGAAAATCCAGGTGCACGACTTCTTCTTGGAGCTACCAACTTTACAATCAATAATAATAAACTATACTATTTAGAGGGTGCTAATGGCAAACTAAAAACAGGCTATCTCGCATTGATTGATGATAGACCAAGCTATCATCACTATCATATTCTTGTTTATGCAGACCAATCTGGTGAAATTCTTAAAATGAAACGATTGCCAACAGGAATTTCAGATTATCTTAATAAAGAAATTGACGGTTTCTACGGTCAAACTGTTAAAATTGATAGTAAGACAGGAAATGTTTCTGTTGTGAAATAAACTATCTGACATAGTAAAAAGAAAAAAGCGAACAGTTTCGTTTACTAGGAAGTCATGTTCATTTCACTATAGAACAGGAGGAAATGGCTATGAAAAAATCTAAACTACTTACACTTGGTTTACTTGCAGGTGCTGGTCTACTTTTGTCTATCAATCAAGCACAGGCTGTAGATACTTGGGTTAAAAATGGTGCTGACTGGAATCTTTCTCAAGATGGTAGCCTCGCTAAGGATAAATGGGTACAAAACGCTGGTTCTTGGTACCACTTCGATGGTTCTGGTAAAATGCAGACAGGCTGGCTCAAAGACGGCAATACCTGGTACTCACTAGCAGATAGTGGTGCTATGCGTACTGGCTGGTACAAGGAAGGTAGCACATGGTACTCACTAGCAAATAGTGGCGCTATGCGTACTGGTTGGTACAAAGAAGGGGCTACTTGGTACTATCTTCATTTTAGTGGTTCTATGATGACAGGTTGGGTGTTCATAGATGGTAATTGGTATTATTTTGAACAATCAGGTGCAATGGCCTCTGATAGAGTTGTAAATTCTAGTGATGGCACAGGCTATATTCTCAGCAAGGATGGCCATATGTTCACTTTACAAAATAGCCCTTATAAAAATGGTGACATTGTTCGTTTAGGTGATGGATATGAATATCTGATTACAGCAAAATTTGACGGAAATAACTTTACTGATGTTATCGTGGATAAAAACACTTGGTATATCAAACCTGAGTTCAAGAAGTTTTCCGACAAATATGGGGATCAAGTTTCCAATACGATGTTGACTTTAGTGGATAATAAAGAAGAAGGACAAGAAATTGATCCTAAAGCTGTTATTCGTAATTTCCAAAATCTACCAGGTCGATATTACTTTGGAGCAGATGGTCGTAGAGTATTACCACTTCCAGAGATGACAACTAGATCAGAAATCAAAAAAGTTGGCAATGATCTTTATCTAGAAGACTCAGGTGTACGACTTAGACTTCCATCTACTAACTTCACAATCAATAACAATAAACTATACCATTTAGATAATGGACAAGGTAAGCTTAAAACAGGTTACTTTGTATTGATTGATGACGGTATGTCTACAACCCACTATCATTTCCTTGTATATGCAGACCAATCTGGTGAGGTTCTTAAGATGAAACGCTTGCCATCAAGATTTTCAGATTATTTTGACAAAGAAATCGATGGTTTCTATGGTCAAAAAATTAAGATTACACAGCCAAATAAGTATGAATATTACAAGGTTCTTGTGGTTAAATAATACAAAACGAATCGCCTAATGAGGGATGTGTGGGCGATTCGTTTTTTACTGTAATCAGCCATCATTAAGCATCTTTTATAAGATTATATTCGAAACCTAAAGAAAACCAAGAAGAAACCGTACCTCCCCCATCATTGAAAAGCGCATTCGTTACTTGAAAAAAGTCGCCCATTTATGTTATAATAGACTGTATTTAAAAAATTTTAAGGAGAAATGACAGAATGTCTGTATCATTTGAAAACAAAGAAACAAACCGTGGTGTCTTGACTTTCACTATCTCTCAAGACCAAATCAAACCAGAATTGGACCGTGTCTTCAACTCAGTGAAGAAATCTCTTAATGTTCCAGGTTTCCGTAAAGGTCACCTTCCACGCCCTATCTTCGACAAAAAATTTGGTGAAGAATCACTTTACCAAGACGTTATGAACGCTCTTTTGCCAAATGCTTATGAAGCAGCTGTAAAAGAAGCTGGTCTTGAAGTGGTTGCACAACCAAAAATTGACGTAACTTCAATGGAAAAAGGTCAAGACTGGGTTATCACTGCTGAAGTTGTGACAAAACCTGAAGTAAAATTGGGTGACTACAAAAACCTTGAAGTATCAGTAGATGTTGAAAAAGAAGTAACTGACGCTGACGTTGAAGAGCGTATCGAACGCGAACGCAATAACTTGGCTGAATTGGTTATCAAGGAAGCTGCTGCTGAAAACGGCGACACTGTTGTCATCGACTTCGTTGGTTCTATCGACGGTGTTGAATTTGATGGCGGAAAAGGTGAAAACTTCTCACTTGGACTTGGTTCAGGTCAATTCATCCCTGGTTTCGAAGACCAATTGGTAGGTCACTCAGCTGGTGAAACTGTTGACGTTATCGTAACATTCCCAGAAGACTACCAAGCAGAAGACCTTGCAGGTAAAGAAGCTAAATTCGTGACAACTATCCACGAAGTAAAAGCTAAAGAAGTTCCAGCTCTTGACGATGAACTTGCAAAAGACATCGACGAAGAAGTTGAAACACTTGCTGAATTGAAAGAAAAATACCGCAACGAATTGGTTGCTGCTAAAGAAGAAGCTTACAAAGATGCAGTAGAAGGTGCAGCAATCGATAAAGCTGTAGAAAATGCTGAAATCGTAGAACTTCCAGAAGAAATGATCCACGAAGAAGTTCACCGTTCAGTAAACGAATTCCTTGGAAACTTGCAACGTCAAGGTATCAACCCTGACATGTACTTCCAAATCACTGGAACTACTCAAGAAGACCTTCACAATCAATATCAAGCAGAAGCTGAGTCACGTACTAAGACTAACCTTGTTATCGAAGCAGTTGCCAAAGCTGAAGGATTTGATGCTTCAGAAGAAGAAATCCAAAAAGAAGTTGAGCAATTGGCAACAGACTACAACATGGAAGTTGCACAAGTACAAAGCTTGCTTTCAGCTGATATGTTGAAACACGATATCACAATCAAAAAAGCTGTTGAATTGATTACAAGCACAGCAACAGTTAAATAATCTTAATAAGATAAAAGCCCACCTGAATTGGTGGGTTTTCTTATGCACTATTTTCCAAAAATCTCTTTGAGGTCTGCGTCTGTAATTCCAATCATGGCTGGGATGCTGTCCCAGTTTTCTTCGGTTAGGATGTAGGATTGTTCAGAGGCGCTTGATGTGGCTGTTTCATAGATAGCTGGTTGCTTTTCTTCAACATTCTCCAATAAATCACTGAAGCGTTCAATCAGATAGGTTTTTCGGGCAGTTCCGATGTGTTGGGTAGCATAGTCGAAGGCCTGTAATTCGCCTAGTAAGATAAGCTTGCTTTTGGCGCGTGTAATGGCTGTATAGATGAGATTTCGCTCCAGCATACGCCTACTGGCACTAGTGATAGGTAAGATGACAACAGGGAACTCACTTCCCTGAGACTTATGGATACTCATGGCATAGGCCAAACGAATCTTGTACCATTCGTTACGTGGGTAAGAGACCTCGTTGCCATCAAAATCAATGACAATTTCGTCTTGTTTCGACTCGGTGTATTTACCAGGAATCAGGTCTGTGATGGCTCCTAAATCTCCATTAAAGACATTGATTTCAGCATCGTTGACCAAGTGAATGACCTTGTCTCCCTTGCGATAGTGGCACTGGGGAGCTTCAAAACTGAGTTGGTCTTTTTGTGGTGGATTAAGGAGGTCTTGCATGAGCTGATTGATAGCATCAATCCCTGCAGTTCCTCGGTACATAGGAGCCAGAACTTGGATATCACGAGCAGGGATGCCACTTCTGAGGGCAGCGCCTAAGATCTTTTCAATAGTAGCAGGGATATGACCACTAGCGATTTCAAAGTAGGAACGGTCTGCTTTTTTCTGGGTGAAATCAGCTGGCAAGATGCCCTGTCGAATCTGACTAGCTAGGGTGACGATGGTTGATTCTTCGCTTTGCCGGTAAATTTTTTCCAAGCGAGTCTGAGGAATCAAAGGAATATGAAGCAGATCCGCTAGAACCTGTCCAGGACTGACAGACGGTAGCTGGTCACTGTCTCCCACGATGAGAATTTTACTGTTAGAAGAGATGTTTGAGAAGAGTTGGTTGGCCAGCCAAGTATCCACCATGGAAAATTCATCCACGATGATAAAGTCAGCATCCAGATAATCTTCCAGATGACTGGTATCATCATCACCTGTCATTCCTAAATGACGGTGTATGGTCGCGCTTGGCAAGCCTGTCAATTCATTCATACGTCGAGCAGCTCGACCAGTTGGAGCAGCAAGAAGAATGGGCAAATTGCTTTTTTTCCTGAGGTCAAGTCCTTCTAAAAGGGCATAAACAGCGATGATCCCATTGATAACCGTTGTCTTACCAGTACCAGGGCCACCTGTCAGGATAAAGACCTTGTTCTGGATAGCATCACAGATAGCTTGTTTTTGAATGCTATCATACTCAATCTCTAGCTCTTCCTCGACAGTAGTGATATGTTTTTGAATGGTTTCTAAATCTTGGCTCTTCTGTTTTCCTTTTTCAAGGATACGAACCAAGTGACTACGGATGCCTTCCTCAGCGAAAAAGAGACTATTATCAAAGATTTTTGTATCAACCTGCTGAACCTTGTCTTCTTCAATCAGGTAGGAGAGCTCTTGGGCTACTTGGCTGGGGTCCAGTTCCACGGGGCGGGAAGACTCAAGGAGAGTAAGGGTTTGTTCTAGCAGATCCCGTGCTTCAACATAGGTGTCCCCTGTTTCCATACAGGTCTGAAAAAGACTATGAACTAGACCGGCGCGGAAGCGCTCAGGAGCCTGACTTTCGATGCCTAGTTCTTCCGCTAATTGGTCAGCAATAGTAAAACCCAAGCCCTTGATATCCTCAACTAGCTGGTAGGGATAATTTTCAACCACATCAAGGGTTTCTTCTTTGTAAAAGTCTTGAATCTGAAAGGCTAATTTATTGGGAATGCCGTAGTTGGCTAGTTTGGCTAAAACCATCTCCGTTCCGTAGTTGAGACGGAGGGTAGAGACGAAAGCCTCGCGATTTTTTGCAGATAGTCCTGCAATGCCTTCTAGCTTTTCTGGGTGTTGCAAAATTTCGTCAATGGTATTGTCGCCATAGGTATCCACGATTTTCTGAGCTGTCTTGAGACCAATTCCCTTGAAATGGCTACTTGAAAAGTACTTGACCAAGCCCTTGCTAGTTGGTTTTGCGCGTTCATAACGACTGATTTGCAGTTGTTCCCCATACTTGGAGTGCTGGACAATTTGTCCCCAAAAAGTATAGTCTTCTCCCTCAATCACATCAGCCATGGTGCCGGTGACAATAATTTCAAAATCATCAAAATCTTCTGCGTCCGTATCGTCGATTTCTAGGAGGAGGATACGATAAAAATTGCTGGGATTTTCAAAAATAATCCGTTCAATGGTTCCTGAAAAATAAACTTCCATAAGATTCCTTTGCATAAATAGGTGAGAGTTAATACTCTTCGAAAATCTCTTCAAACCACGTCAGCTTCCATCTGCAACCTCAAAACACTGTTTTGAGCAACCTGCGGCTAGCTTCCTAGTTTGCTCTTTGATTTTCATTGAGTATAACTTTGTTTCTATCTTAATCAAACTGGATAGTGAATAATCATCTTCTCACGATAGAAGAAGAGGCTGAGATTGGTGATTCTCGGCCTCTTAGGATTCTTAAAATGTTCCGATACGGGTGATTGGCCAGAAGCGGAATTTAGCTTCTCCTGTGATATCTTTTGCTTTAAAAGTTCCTACGTGGCGGCTGTCGCTCGAAACCAAGCGGTCATCTCCGAGGAGAAGGTATTCTCCTTCTGGAACAGTAAAGCTAAAATTGGTATTGTAGTTGACATCAACTGTGAAGGCTTGAGCTTTTTCAGCGATACTTCTAAAGAAAGTTCCTTTATTTCCTTCAAAGCCCTTGCCTGAGTATGTGCTTTGGAGTTTGTCATCCTTGAAACGTTTGATGTAGTCAGCTAGGTAAGGCTCATCCGTCTCTTTATCATTGATGTAAAGTTTATCGTTTTCGTAACGGATGGTGTCGCCAGGCATTCCGATGACACGCTTGACGATGTCCTTATTGCCATCTTCCTCATGGGCCACCACGATATCAAAACGGTCAATAGGGAGGTGCTTAACGACAAAGAGAATTTCGCCATCTGCTAGGGTAGGATCCATGGAGTGGCCTTCTACGCGGACATTACTCCAAAAAAAGATACGGCTCAAAGCTAGTAATGACAGAATCAGGAGGAATAATCCCCACTCTTTTAGGAAATTTTTAAATGAATTCATAATTTACCTTTCTAAGCGTTTTTTCGCTTTTTCAGTATTTTTAAAGTGCAATTTGGCGCAGAAATTGAGTCCCTGCATACCATAGGCTTGTAAAATCTGGCTAGCTACCTTATCAGAAGCCGTTCCAGCTCCACTTGGAAGTTGATAGCCCAGTTCTCGTCCCAGATTTTCAAGATTTTCAAGAAAGAGATCACGCGCAATGATAGAAGAAACTGCTACAGCCAAGTATTTGCCCTCAGCCTTTTCTTCCAAGCTAATAGGATTGCTGAAACGATTGGCCTCTTGTGCCAAGTACTTGTCATAATTTTTAGCACTGGTAAAGGCATCAATCACAATTTTCTCAGGCTGAATGCCTTTTTGAAGAAGGAGATAGATAGCCTGATTATGGAGGGCTACCTTAACAGAAACAGCGTTGTAGCGGTCTCCGATGACCTCGTTGTACTTGCTGGGTGAGAGAAGCAGTGCTTGGTGTTGGATTTTTTCCTTGAGGATAGGGGCAATCTGACGGATCTTTTGGTCGGTCAGAGTCTTAGAATCTCCCACACCGAGTTTTCGTAAGAAATCATGCTGGTCGGGTGTGACAAAGGAAGCCACAACTGCAAGTCCACCAAAGTAGGAACCATTTCCAACCTCATCCGTCCCAATCAAAGGAAGATTTTGTCCGCTGTTTTCCTCTACAACTTGATAGCCAAAGAAACGAGCATATTTCTCAGCTCCTTCACCCTGAAGCAAGACCTTTCCAGAAGTATAGATAGAAACCGTTGCTTGAGGTAGTCGCAAAAAGTAGCGGATATAGGGATTCTTGCTGGGAGCCAGACTGGTTTGATAGTGTTCAAGAAAAGCCTGAATCTCCTTTTCACTTGGTGTGAGTGTTATACTTGCCATAGTTTCTATTGTACCACAAAAGCAGGCAAATTTGTAAAAACTGACAAAGTTAGCGAATTTTGGTATAATATCGTGAGGTGAATTTTATGGCAAATCTAAATCGATTCAAATTTACATTCGGGAAAAAATCATTAACCTTGACAAGCGAACATGATAATCTCTTTATGGAGGAAATTGCCAAGGTTGCGACAGAAAAATACCAAGCAATTAAAGAACAAATGCCTAGTGCAGACGATGAAACCATCGCTCTTTTGTTGGCAGTCAACTGTTTATCAACTCAGCTCAGCCGTGAGATTGAATTTGATGATAAGGAGCAAGAATTAGAAGAACTCCGTCACAAGCTTGTGACTTGCAAGCAAGAACAGAGCAAGATTGAGGATTCCTTATGATTTCACTCCTTCTTCTATTGGTCTTGGCTTGGGGATTTTATATCGGCTATCGGAGAGGCCTGCTCTTACAGATTTATTACCTGATTTCAGCCATGGCATCGGCTTTTATGGCTGGCCAGTTTTATAAGGGGCTGGGAGAACAATTCCATTTAGTACTCCCTTATGCAAATCCGCAGGAAGGTCAGGGGACTTTCTTTTTCCCATCAGATCAACTCTTTCAGTTGGATAAGGTCTTTTACGCAGGTATCGGCTACTTGTTGGTATTTGGGATTGTCTATAGCATCGGTCGTTTGCTTGGTCTCCTCTTACACTTACTTCCTAGTAAAAAACTGGGTGGCAAGTTGTTCCAAGTTTCAGCAGGAATCTTGTCCATGTTGGTGACCTTATTTGTCTTGCAAATGGCCTTAACTATACTAGCGACCATTCCAATGGCAGCTATACAAAATCCTCTTGAAAAGAGTATCGTCGCAAAACACATCATCCAGAGCATACCAGTAACAACCAGTTGGCTCAAACAAATCTGGGTGACAAATTTAATCGGATAAAAAGGGCAGGAATTTTCCTGGCCCTTTGTTTACAGATTGACTCGAATCTATCAGAATGTAAAAAGCTAATACTCTTCGAAAATCTCTTCAAACCACGTCAGCTTCCATCTGCAACCTCAAAATACTGTTTTGAGCAACCTGCGGCTAGCTTCCTAGTTTGTTTTTTGATTTTTATTGAGTATCATACACCTAGACATTCGAAGACAAGGAAATAAAGATGAACAAGAAAATATTAGAAACATTAGAGTTCAATAAGGTCAAGGCCTTGTTTGAACCCCATTTGTTGACCGAGCAGGGCTTGGAGCAATTGAGACAGCTAGCTCCGACTGTCAAAGCAGATAAAATCAAACAGGCTTTTGCTGAGATGAAGGAAATGCAGGCTCTCTTTGTCGAGCAACCGCATTTTACCATTATCGCAACTAAGGAAATTGCAGGAGTCTGCAAGCGGTTGGAGATGGGAGCAGACCTCAATATCGAAGAGTTCCTGCTCTTGAAGCGCGTGCTTCTGTCTAGCCGAGAGCTGCAAAGTTTTTATGCCAATCTGGAAAATGTTAGCTTGGAAGAATTAGCCATTTGGTTTGAGAAATTACATGATTTTCCTCAATTACAAGGAAATCTCCAAGCCTTTAATGACACAGGTTTCATTGAAAATTTCGCCAGTGAAGAATTGGCGCGCATCCGTCGAAAAATCCATGATAGCGAGAGTCAGGTCCGCGATGTCTTGCAAGACTTGCTTAAGCAAAAAGCGCAGATGTTGACAGAAGGAATCGTTGCCAGCAGAAATGGCCGTCAAGTTTTACCTGTCAAAAACACATACCGCAATAAGATTGCTGGTGTCGTTCATGATATTTCTGCTAGTGGAAATACCGTCTATATCGAACCCCGTGAGGTGGTCAAACTGAGCGAAGATATTGCTAGTCTGCGAGCAGATGAGCGCTATGAAATGATTCGTATTCTTCAAGAAATCTCGGAGCGTGTCCGCCCTCATGCGGCTGAGATTGCCAATGATGCTTGGATTATCGGCCATCTGGACTTGATTCGTGCCAAGGTCCGCTTTATCCAAGAAAGGCAAGCAGTCGTTCCTAAGCTGTCAGAAAATCAAGAGATTCAACTGCTCCATGTTTGCCATCCTTTGGTCAAAAATGCCGTTGCAAATGATGTCCATTTTGGTCAAGATTTAACAGCGATTGTCATTACAGGTCCCAATACAGGTGGGAAGACCATCATGCTTAAAACTCTAGGCTTGACGCAGGTTATGGCTCAGTCCGGTTTGCCGATTTTAGCAGACAAGGGAAGTCGTGTGGGTATTTTTGAAGAAATCTTTGCTGATATTGGCGATGAGCAATCTATTGAACAGAGCTTGTCTACCTTCTCTAGCCACATGACCAATATCGTGGATATTCTTGGCAAGGTCAATCAACATTCACTTCTACTCTTGGATGAGTTGGGGGCTGGTACAGATCCTCAAGAAGGAGCCGCTCTTGCCATGGCTATTCTGGAGGACCTTCGCCTGCGTCAAGTCAAGACCATGGCGACCACCCACTATCCCGAACTCAAGGCCTATGGTATCGAGACAGCCTTTGTGCAAAATGCCAGTATGGAGTTTGATACTGCGACTCTTCGCCCGACTTATCGCTTTATGCAGGGCGTGCCTGGTCGAAGCAATGCCTTTGAAATTGCCAAACGTCTGGGCTTGTCAGATGTCATCGTAGGAGATGCTAGCCAGCAAGTCGATCAGGATAATGATGTCAATCGTATCATTGAGCAACTAGAAGAGCAGACGCTAGAGAGTCGCAAACGCTTGGACAATATCCGTGAGGTGGAGCAAGAAAATCTCAAGATGAACCGTGCTCTCAAAAAACTCTACAATGAGCTCAATCGTGAAAAGGAAACCGAGCTTAATAAGGCGCGTGAACAGGCTGCTGAAATTGTGGACATGGCTCTCAGTGAAAGTGACCAGATTCTCAAAAATCTCCACAGTAAATCTCAACTCAAACCCCACGAAATCATTGAAGCCAAGGTCAAGCTGAAAAAATTAGCTCCTGAAAAAGTAGATTTGTCTAAAAACAAGGTCCTTCAAAAGGCCAAGAAAAAACGAGCTCCAAAGGTGGGAGATGATATCGTGGTGCTCAGCTATGGTCAGCGAGGTACCTTGACCAGTCAACTCAAGGACGGCCGCTGGGAAGCCCAAGTTGGCTTGATTAAGATGACTTTAGAAGAGAAAGAATTTGACCTCGTTCAAGCCCAGCAAGAAAAGCAAGTCAAGAAGAAACAGGTCAATGTTGTGAAACGAACTTCTGGTCGAGGACCTCAAGCCAGACTGGACCTTCGAGGCAAACGTTATGAAGAGGCCATGAATGAGCTAGATGCCTTTATCGACCAAGCCTTGCTTAATAATATGGCTCAAGTTGATATCATCCATGGTATCGGAACAGGTGTTATCCGTGAAGGTGTCACCAAATACCTACAAAGAAACAAACATGTCAAGAGTTTTGGCTATGCCCCACAAAATGCTGGAGGCAGTGGTGCAACTATTGTCACTTTTAAAGGATAGTAGTATTCTGGACTTTATAAAGTAAAAACTGTTGAACTAATTTTTACTAATAAACACATTGACAAAAGCCAACATTTTTTGTAAAATAAGAATCAATTAAATACCAACACCGAATGAAGTTTAATAGAAGTGGTAAATCGTTTGATTTTCCATGACTGTAAATGGACGGAACTCTGGAGAGACCGTAAAGGCACCGAAGGGGCAAGGCAGGCAACTGCTCAAACTCTCAGGTAAAAGGACAGAGCTAGGATAGACCGCTTTTTAGCATTTATCTAAGCATTCCAGAGTACATGTATCTTGCATGTGCTCTTTCTTTTGGGGTTGAAAAGATAGGAGAAGGAAATGTTAGAATTGCTTAAATCAATTGATGCTTTTGCTTGGGGTCCACCCCTCTTGATTTTATTGGTTGGGACAGGTATTTACCTAACTGCCCGTCTAGGACTCTTGCAGGTTTTGCGTCTGCCCAAGGCCTTCCAGCTTATTTTTACTAAGGACAAGGGGCATGGCGATGTATCCAGCTTTGCGGCCTTGTGTACAGCACTCGCAGCGACAGTTGGTACGGGAAATATTATCGGGGTGGCGACGGCTATCAAGGTCGGTGGCCCAGGAGCCCTCTTTTGGATGTGGATGGCTGCTTTCTTTGGAATGGCTACCAAGTATGCGGAAGGACTGCTAGCTATCAAATACCGTACCAAGGATGATCATGGTGCAGTGGCGGGAGGTCCGATGCACTATATCCTTCTAGGGATGGGAGAAAAGTGGCATCCCCTTGCCATCTTCTTTGCCCTGGCAGGTGTTCTAGTAGCTTTGCTGGGAATTGGAACCTTTACCCAGGTCAACTCGATTACAGAATCTATCCAAAATACGACGACTATTTCGCCAGCTACCACCGCTCTCATTTTGTCTGTCTTTGTAGCGATTGCTGTCTTTGGCGGACTTAAGTCCATTTCAAAGGTTTCAACAACTGTTGTTCCTTTTATGGCTATCATCTATATTTTGGGAACTCTTACAGTTATTTTCTTTAATATTGGGAAGATTCCTGCCACAATCGCTTTAATCTTGACATCCGCTTTTAGTCCTGTTGCTGCGGTAGGTGGATTTGCCGGTGCTAGCATTCGGATGGCTATCCAAAATGGTGTGGCGCGTGGTGTGTTCTCAAACGAATCTGGTCTGGGTTCTGCTCCCATTGCAGCTGCTGCGGCTAAGACAAATGAACCGGTAGAGCAAGGCTTGATTTCCATGACAGGAACCTTTATTGATACCCTCATTATCTGTACTTTGACTGGTTTAACCATCTTGGTAACTGGTGTTTGGAGTGGTGACTCGAATGGAGTGACTTTGACTCAGTCAGCCTTCTCAACAGTCTTTTCACACTTTGGACCTGCCCTCTTAACAATCTTCCTTGTGCTCTTTGCCTTTACAACGATTCTAGGTTGGAACTATTACGGAGAACGTTGTTTTGAGTTTCTCTTTGGTGTTCGCTTTATCTGGCTCTACCGTGTGGTCTTTGTGCTCATGGTCTTGTTGGGAGGATTTATCGAGTTGGATATGGTTTGGATTATCGCAGATATCGTCAACGCTTTGATGGCTCTGCCAAACTTGATTGCTCTCTTAGTCTTGTCACCAGTCGTTATTGCTGAAACTAAAAAGTATTTTGATAAATAATGAAATCACACAACTCGTGTGATTTTTTACTTTCATAAAAAATTTCTATCGGTGTAATTTAAAATATATATTATACACGGTATAGAATCTGTGATAGACTAGATTTCAACAACATGAAAAGAGGTTTTATGATGACAACATTTACTATTCATACAGTCGAATCAGCACCAGCAGAGGTGAAAGAGGTTCTTGAAACAGTAGAAAAAGATAACAATGGCTATATTCCCAACCTAATCGGTCTCTTGGCTAATGCACCCACTGCTTTAGAAGCATACAGAACTGTCGGAGCCATCAATCGTCGCAACAGCCTGACACCCGTTGAGCGCGAAGTAGTGCAAATCACGGCAGCTGTGACCAATGGTTGTGCCTTCTGTGTCGCAGGTCACACAGCCTTTTCAATCAAACAAATCCAGATGAATGATGATCTGCTTCAAGCCCTTCGCAATCGTACTCCAATTGAAACAGATCCTAAATTGGACACCCTAGCTAAGTTTACCTTGGCAGTTATCAATACCAAGGGTCGTGTAGGAGATGAAGCCTTGGCTGAGTTTCTAGAAGCTGGCTACACCCAACAAAATGCCTTGGATGTGGTTCTTGGTGTCAGCCTAGCAAGCCTCTGTAACTATGCCAACAATCTAGCTAATACACCAATTAATCCAGAATTGCAACCTTATGCTTAATTCATATCTGAGTAAAATGAAGTCTGAAATCAACAGTCTTCGTTTTTTATCCCCTCATTTAAGCGCTTTTATGCTATACTGAAACTAACATGATTATTGGAGGTTAGGATGAAAAAACTCCCCTTGGTATTTTCTGGTTGTTTGCTAGGTTTGGCAGGAGCTGGAAATCTTATTTTAGATACGTTGCCGGTTCTGTCACATCTATTGAGTCTGACAGGTTTGGTTTTGTGGCTCTTTTTTCTGCTTCTTCATCTCTTTAATTGGAAGGAAACTAAGCAAGAATTGACCAAGCCTCCTCTTTTGTCAGGAATGGCGACCTTTCCCATGGCTGGGATGATTTTATCGACTTATGTCTTTCGCGTCTTCCCTCATCTTCCTCTGGTAGCACAAGGAATCTGGTGGTTTTCATTTCTCTTGGATTTGGCCTTGATTGCTGGTTTCACTATCAAGTTTGCCTGTCCAGGTCGGAGAGTTCATGCCACTCCTAGCTGGACGGTTCTCTATGTGGGGATAGCAGTGGCAGCCTTGACTTATCCTCTGGTAGGCATCATCGAAATTGCCTATGCGACCTTGAGTTTTGGTTTTCTCCTAACCTTCTATCTCTATCCCCTTATTTATAGCGATTTAAAGAAACAACCACTCCCACTAGCCTTGCTTGGACAAGAAGGGATCTACTGTGCTCCTTTCTCTCTACTCTTGGCTTCCCTAGTTCGAGTTGGAGAAGCTAGCCTACCGAATTGGGTCTTAATCGTCATGATCTTGGCTTCCCAATCCTTCTTTTTCTTTGTTTTAACTCGTCTGCCCAATATTTTAAAACAAGGTTTTCAACCAGCCTTCTCAGCCCTCACCTTCCCAACCATTATCACAGCTACCTCGCTCAAGATGGCTCAGGGAATCTTGAAACTTCCATTTTTGGATTATTTGGTAGTGGCTGAAACTGCTATTTGCTTAATGATTTTATTCTTTGTATTAGGCGCTTATCTGAATTGGTTACGAAAAAAGGTCTAGCTAGAAATAGCTAAACCTTATTTTTTATGGTTTGATAACTTCAGCTCCACCCATGTATGGACGAAGTGCTTCTGGGATGGTCACAGAACCATCTGCATTTTGGTAGTTTTCAAGAATAGCAGCCACTGTACGTCCAACTGCAAGTCCAGAACCGTTCAAGGTATGGAGCAATTTCACCTTGCCATCTGCTTCATCACGGTAACGGATTTGGGCACGACGGGCTTGGAAATCTTCTGTATTTGAACAACTTGAGATTTCACGGTAGGTATTTTGCGCTGGAATCCATACTTCTAAGTCGTAAGTCTTAGCAGCTGAGAAGCCCATATCTCCAGTAGAGAGAGCAACGACACGGTATGGAAGGTTGAGTTTTTGAAGAATGTTTTCAGCGTTGGCTGTCATTTTTTCCAATTCTTCATAAGATTCTTCTGGTTTGGCAAATTTGACCATTTCAACCTTGTGGAATTGGTGCAAACGAATCAAGCCACGAGTATCACGACCAGCAGAACCAGCCTCAGAACGGAATGATGGACTCATAGCAGTAAAGTAGATTGGTAGGTCTTTACCGTCCAGAATTTCATCACGGTAGTAGTTTGTCAGAGGAACTTCAGCTGTAGGAATAAGGACGTAATTGCTATCGCTTAATTCAAAAGTATCTTCCTTGAATTTTGGATATTGACCAGTCCCAAACATAGAATCGTGGTTAACCATGTAAGGTGTGATGACTTCAGTATAGCCTTCTTTGCCATGTTCATCCAACATAAAGTTGTAGATAGCACGTTCCAAACGAGCACCGAGGCCTTTATAGAAGAGGAAGCGAGCGCCTGTTACCTTACCACCGCGTTCCCAGTCAAGGATACCAAGCTCTTCACCAAGATCCCAGTGAGCTTTTGGCTCGAAGTCAAACTCGCGTGGAGTCCCCCAACGGCGAACTTCCACATTGTCGTCTTCGTCAGCCCCAACAGGAACGCTATCAGCTGGAATATTTGGAAGAGTAGTGGTAAATTCTGTCAATTTAGCATCGATTTCTGCCAATTCAGCATCCAAGGCTTTGACCTCAGCAGATAGAGTTTGCATGGCAGCAATCTTGTCATCTGCATTTTCCTTGTTGCGCTTAGCTTGGGCAATCTCAGCAGAAACTGTGTTACGTTCTGCCTTGAGAGTTTCAACCTTGACCAAGATGTCACGACGTTTAGCATCGATTTCTTTCATCTCATTCAAGACAGCAGCATCTACACCACGTGTAGCCAATTTTTCTGCGACAGCATCAAAGTCTGTACGAATACGTTTGATATCTAACATAAGAACTCCTTTATGAAAAAAGCACACCTGACAAAGCGTTGGAGTGGCAGGGCCACGGTTCCATCCAACTTCACAGGTGTGCACTTGATTGTGTATGTAATTGTTACTAACGGTAGAATTTCACCTATCCCTCCTATCTGCTCGCAGCACCCGCAGACTTTCTGAAAGAAGAAGATAACCTACTTATCCGTTGCTATGATTATACTAAAGTTTCTACTTTTTTGCAAATAGATTTTTAAATTTTTGACCAATGGTCTGAATCAGGGTAGGAAGTTTGACGACCTTGTCATTGCCCAGTTTTTCACGAGCAATTTTAAGAATGGCACCTGAGTCTTTTGATGCAAAGAGGAATTTTCCTCTGTCTGTAAAGACTTCGAAGTGGCGACTGATTTTCCGACCAGTGACATTGGCTCCAATTTGGTTGATATGGCTCCAAGGAATCTGGATAAATTGTTCGACATTGACATCGGGGTAAAATTCTAAGGCCTGATCTCCGACCAGGA
The DNA here is from genome assembly GCA_018364455.1 of Streptococcus mitis. Taxonomy (GTDB): domain Bacteria; phylum Bacillota; class Bacilli; order Lactobacillales; family Streptococcaceae; genus Streptococcus; species Streptococcus mitis_BR. Next base: position 25,590 of record JAGZLW010000017.1, read on the forward strand.
ATTTCCCAACTTTCCCAGCGATAGAGAGGTAGGAAGTGCCTGTCGTGCTGAGAAGCACTGTTTTGTTAAGTGATTGAGCCATGCTTAGTCTTCCTTGTTTTCACCGAAAAAGGCATTGTAGAGGGCTTTAATAGCTGCTTTCTCTTGGTCCTTATGGACAACAAACATAATAGATACTTCACTAGAACCTTGAGACATCATCTGGATGTTGATCTTATTTTCAGATAGAGCACGTGTCGCAGTAGCAGTTACTCCGATATGGCTCTTCATCTTTTCTCCAACAATCATAATGATAGAAAGGTCGTGTTCGATTTCTGCATGGTCTACTTCAGCCTTTTGAACCAACTGACGAAGGATTTCTTCTTCCTTGATAGGAGTTAGTTCGCGAGAACGGAGGATGATTGAAAGATCGTCGATACCTGTTGGCATATGTTCCCAACCGATGTTAAGATCTTCAAGGATTTGAAGAACCTTGCGTCCAAATCCAACCTCACGGTTCATGAGGTATTTAGACATATTAATGCTGACAAAGCCTGAGTCACCAGCAATTCCTACTACTGGGAATTCATCACTACTATGTTTTAGAACGATACGAGTACCTGGGTGGTCAGGGTTGTTGGTATTCTTGATAACCAGAGGGATTTTTCCACGGTAGGCAGGAAGAAGGGCTTCGTCATGAAGGACTGAGAAGCCTGCATAGGCCAACTCACGCATTTCACGGTAGGTTAATTCAGGAATCGAGTGTGGTTGGTGGATAATACCAGGGTGAGCCGCAAAGATACCATCAACGTCTGTAAAGTTTTCATAGAGATCGGCCTTAACACCGGCAGCAATGATAGAACCTGTAATGTCTGATCCTCCACGTGAGAAGGTACAGATCTGATTTTCCTTGGTAACTCCAAAGAAACCAGGAATGACAAGTACTTCATTTGCATTTGTCAATTCTTCAATCTTGTCATAACTTGATGGAATGATGCGAGCGTGACCAGGTTCACTTGTGACCACAATACCAGCTTCTCGAGGGTGCACATAGCGTGCATCAATACCATTTTGGTTAAAGTAGGCAGCAATCAATTTGGCATTGTTATTTTCACCCGCTGCTAGGAAAGTATCGTAGAGAAATTCATTTTCTTCAATAGGAAGAGTGGCCAAGGCGCGAATGCTTTTTGAAATTTTTTCTAGAACAGCTGGCTTCAGTCCTAGTTCACTAACCATGGCAGCATAGCGGTCGATAATCCAGTTTTGACTCTTGCTAATATCGTTACCAGCAACATAGTCGCGATAGTATTTAATCAAGGCATCCGTAACCTTAGTATCTTCAGCATTGCGTTTACCAGGGGCAGAAACGACTACAAAACGACGCTCTGAATCGCTTTTGACGATGTTTAAAACTTTTTCTAATTGACTAGCAGAGGCAAGAGAGCTACCTCCAAATTTAACAACTTTCATAAGAACTCCTAAAGTAAGTATTTTATACGATTATAGCAGAAAGAAAGCCTTTTTTCAATGAAGAAAATAAGATGACTTATAGTATAAAGCGATCCTTGCCAATCGGCCGAGACACTTTCAGTCGATTTTTCCTTGCTTTCTGCTCCTAAAAAAGATATACTTTGAAAATAAAATAATTTAAACTGCCTATAAAATAAAAAGGAGTCCAGATGGAACACATTATTTATCAGCTTGATGAGGACTTGGCAATCCTTACCTTGAATCGTCCTGAGGTCGCGAATGGTTTTCACATCCCCATGTGTGAGGAGATTTTAGAAGCTCTGACTTTGGCAGAAGAGGATCCGGCTGTGCATTTTGTCTTAATCAACGCGAATGGCAAAGTCTTCTCTGTTGGGGGAGATTTGGTTGAGATGAAGCGAGCAGTAGATGAGGATGATATTCCATCATTGACGAAAATCGCAGAATTAGTCAATACTATTTCTTATAAAATCAAGCAAATAGCCAAACCTGTCTTGATGGAGGTTGATGGGGCTGTTGCAGGTGCCGCAGCGAATATGGCTGTTGCTGCAGATTTCTGTCTGGCAACGGATAAGGCTAAATTTATCCAAGCTTTTGTTGGAGTTGGTTTGGCTCCAGATGCAGGTGGGATTCACCTCTTGAGTCGTAGTATTGGGGTGACTCGTGCTGCTCAATTAGCCATGACAGGTGAGGCTTTGTCCGCAGAAAAAGCTCTGGAGTGGGGTCTTGTTTATCGGGTCTCTGAAGCTGATAAACTTGAAAAGACGAGAGAACAGCTTCTTAAAAAATTAAGACGTGGTTCAAGCAATTCCTATGCTGCCATTAAGAAGTTGGCGTGGGAGAGTCAATTTAAAGACTGGCAGAGTTACGCTACTTTAGAACTGAACCTACAGGAATCACTAGCGAAAACAGAGGATTTCAAAGAAGGAGTTCGGGCTCATTCGGAGAGAAGAAGACCGAAATTTACAGGAAAATAAAAAAATACTTGCACTGTTCTTTGAAGTTTGATATAATTTTTTTGTCAAATGTTTTGATTGTGAAAGTTTTTTGAAAAGGAGGGAAAAGAGATTGGACTACCAACGAATTAATGAATATTTAACATCTATATTTAACAATGTCCTCGTCATCGAGGAAGTTAGCTTGAGGGGTAGTCGTTTCAAGGATATCTCCATCAAAGAAGTACATACAATCGATGTAATTGGAAAATTCCCAGACGTGACGCCAAGTCAAGTGTCGAAAGAGTTGATGGTGACTCTTGGGACGGTTACGACGAGTCTGAATAATCTTGAACGAAAGGGTTACATTGAACGCATTCGCTCAGAGCAGGATCGACGTGTGGTGCATCTGCATTTGACAAAGAAGGGTCGCTTGGTTCATAGGCTACATAAACGCTTCCACAAGGCCATGGTTGAAAAAATCATTGATGGTATGAGTAAGGAAGAAATTGATGTTATGAGCAAAGGGTTGACCAATCTTTATCAATTTTTGGAGGATTTGAAATAATGGCTTTTGCAAAAATAAGCCAGGTTGCTCATTATGTACCAGAGCAAGTGGTTACAAATCACGACTTGGCTCAGATTATGGATACCAATGATGAGTGGATTTCAAGTCGGACGGGAATACGACAAAGGCATATTTCAAGAACAGAATCTACTAGTGATTTGGCTACAGAGGTTGCTAAGAAACTGATGGCAAAAGCTGGAATCACAGGAGAGGAGTTGGATTTTATCATCCTAGCCACTATCACTCCAGATTCGATGATGCCCTCTACAGCTGCTCGTGTCCAAGCCAATATTGGAGCTAATAAGGCCTTTGCTTTTGACTTAACAGCTGCTTGTAGTGGATTTGTATTTGCTCTTTCAACTGCTGAAAAGTTTATCGCTTCTGGGCGCTTTCAAAAAGGCTTGGTGATTGGCAGTGAAACCCTCTCTAAAGCAGTCGATTGGTCAGACCGATCAACAGCTGTTTTGTTTGGAGATGGTGCTGGTGGTGTTTTGCTAGAGGCTAGCGAGCAAGAGCATTTCTTGGCAGAGAGTCTCAATAGCGATGGAAGTCGCAGCGAGTGTCTGACCTATGGACATTCAGGGTTACATTCTCCATTTTCAGATCAAGAAAATGCAGATTCATTTTTGAAGATGGATGGGCGCGCAGTTTTTGCTTTTGCCATTCGGGATGTAGCCAAGTCTATTAAGCAGACTATTGAAGAATCTCCTGTAGAGGCGACAGACTTGGATTATCTGCTACTTCATCAGGCTAATGACCGTATTTTGGATAAGATGGCTAGAAAAATCGGTGTCGACCGAGATAAACTTCCAGCCAATATGATGGAATATGGAAATACCAGTGCAGCAAGTATCCCGATTTTACTTTCAGAGTGTGTGGAACAAGGTCTCATCCTTTTAGATGGTAGCCAGACTGTTCTTCTATCAGGCTTCGGTGGAGGCTTGACCTGGGGCACGCTCATTCTTACAATTTAGGTAATCATGTGGTGAACACATTGTTATAAAAAAACTATTTATTTTAAAGGAGTCCTATCATGGCAGTATTTGAAAAAGTACAAGAAATTATCGTTGAAGAACTTGGAAAAGACGCATCAGAGGTAACACTTGAATCAACTTTTGATGATTTGGACGCAGATTCATTGGACTTGTTCCAAGTAATCTCAGAAATCGAAGATGCTTTTGATATCCAAATCGAAGCAGAAGATGACTTGAAAACAGTTGGTGACTTGGTTGCCTACGTTGAAGAGCAAACAAAATAAGCAGAATATAAGATAGAAGGAGTAGGGAAACCCGCTCCCTCTTGTTTAGGCAATAGTTTGATTTTCAAATTATGACAGGATCGAACTATTACGTAAGCAAGAAACGATGGAGGCACTATGAAGACGCGTATTACAGAATTATTGAATATTGATTATCCTATCTTTCAAGGAGGAATGGCCTGGGTTGCTGATGGTGATTTGGCAGGGGCTGTTTCCAAGGCTGGCGGACTAGGCATTATCGGTGGGGGGAATGCCCCTAAAGAAGTTGTCAAGGCAAATATTGATAAAATCAAATCATTGACTGATAAACCCTTTGGTGTCAACATCATGCTCTTGTCTCCCTTTGTGGAAGATATTGTAGATCTCGTTATCGAGGAAGATGTTAAGGTAGTAACAACAGGCGCAGGAAATCCTGGTAAATACATGGAACGCTTCCATGAAGCAGGGATTACAGTTATTCCTGTTGTACCAAGTGTTGCCCTAGCTAAACGCATGGAAAAAATCGGTGCGGACGCTGTTATTGCAGAAGGAATGGAAGCTGGGGGGCATATCGGTAAATTAACAACCATGACCTTGGTGCGTCAGGTTGCTGCTGCTGTATCGATTCCTGTTATTGCTGCAGGAGGGATTGCGGATGGTGAAGGTGCTGCGGCTGGATTTATGCTAGGTGCGGAAGCTGTTCAGGTTGGAACGCGTTTTGTCGTTGCAAAAGAGTCTAATGCCCATCCAAATTATAAGGCGAAAATTTTAAAAGCTAGAGATATTGATACTACGATTTCAGCTCAACACTTTGGGCATGCAGTTCGAGCTATTAAAAACCAATTGACTCGTGATTTTGAAAAAGCTGAGAAAGATGCCTTTAAACAAGAAAATCCTGATTTGGAAATCTTTGAACAAATGGGAGCGGGTGCCCTAGCCAAAGCGGTTGTTCACGGAGATGTGGATGGTGGATCTGTTATGGCAGGTCAAATTGCGGGGCTTGTTTCCAAAGAAGAAACAGCTGAAGAAATCCTAAAAGATTTGTATTACGGAGCAGCTAAGAAAATTCAAGAAGAAGCCTCTCGTTGGGCAGGAGTTGTAAGAAATGACTAAAACAGCCTTTTTATTTGCTGGTCAAGGTGCCCAGTATCTAGGTATGGGACGGGATCTCTATGATCAGTATCCGATTGTCAAAGAAACAATTGATCAAGCGAGTCAGGTACTTGGTTATGATTTACGTCATCTCATTGATACGGAGGAAGAAAAACTCAATCAGACTCGCTATACGCAACCTGCCATTCTAGCAACTTCAGTTGCTATCTACCGTTTATTGCAAGAAAAGGGCTATCATCCTGATATGGTTGCTGGTTTGTCCCTTGGGGAATATTCTGCCTTGGTGGCCAGCGGCGCCTTGGATTTTGAAGATGCGGTTGCCTTGGTAGCTAAGCGTGGATCTTATATGGAAGAAGCGGCCCCTGCTGGTTCTGGCAAGATGGTAGCAGTTCTCAATACGCCAGTAGAGGTCATTGAGGAAGCCTGTCAAAAGGCTTCTGAACTTGGAGTGGTTACTCCAGCCAACTATAATACACCTGCACAAATTGTGATTGGTGGAGAAGTGGTTGCAGTTGATCGAGCTGTCGAACTCTTGCAGGAAGCAGGCGCCAAACGCTTGATTCCTCTTAATGTTTCAGGACCTTTTCATACCGCTCTCCTTGAGCCTGCTAGCCAGAAACTGGCTGAAACTCTAGCTCAGGTAAGTTTTTCAGATTTCACTTGTCCCCTAGTCGGCAATACAGAAGCAGCTGTCATGCAAAAAGAAGACATTGCTCAACTCTTGACGCGTCAGGTCAAGGAACCAGTTCGTTTTTATGAAAGTATTGCAGTTATGCAAGAAGCAGGCGTAACCACCTTTATCGAGATTGGACCGGGGAAAGTTTTGTCAGGCTTTGTGAAAAAAATTGATAAAACGGCTAAACTAGCCAATGTTGAAGATCAGGCTAGCTTGGAAGCCTTGCTAGAAAACAAGTAATCCCTTCTCCCATAAATACAAGAGAAAACAGGAGAAAAGAATGCAACTAAAAAATAAAAATATCTTTATTACAGGTTCGAGTCGTGGAATTGGTCTTGCCATTGCCCACAAGTTCGCTCAAGCAGGAGCCAACATCGTCTTAAACAGTCGTGGGTCTATCTCAGAAGAATTGCTCGCTGAGTTTTCAAACTATGGTGTAAAGGTGGTTCCCATTTCAGGAGATGTATCAGATTTTGCAGACGCTAAGCGTATGGTTGATCAAGCTATTGCAGAGCTGGGTTCAGTAGATGTTTTGGTTAACAATGCTGGAATTACCCAAGATACCCTGATGCTCAAGATGACAGAAGCAGATTTTGAAAAAGTGCTTAAAGTAAATCTGACTGGTGCCTTTAACATGACACAATCAGTCTTGAAACCGATGATGAAAGCCAGAGAAGGTGCTATCATTAATATGTCTAGTGTTGTTGGTTTGATGGGAAATATTGGTCAAGCTAACTATGCAGCTTCTAAGGCTGGTTTGATTGGTTTTACCAAGTCTGTGGCGCGTGAAGTGGCCAATCGCAATATCAGGGTTAATGCTATCGCACCGGGAATGATTGAGTCCGATATGACTGCTGTCCTATCAGACAAGGTAAAAGATGCTATGCTGGCGCAAATTCCTATGAAAGCATTTGGGCAGGCGGAGCAGGTTGCAGATTTAACAGTATTTTTAGCAGGCCAAGATTATCTAACTGGTCAAGTGGTTGCCATTGATGGTGGCCTCAGTATGTAGCAGAAGCTAGAGGTAAAAAAGATGAAACTAAATCGTGTAGTAGTAACAGGTTATGGAGTGACATCTCCAATCGGAAATACACCAGAAGAATTTTGGAATAGTTTGACAACTGGAAAAATCGGAATTGGTCCAATTACAAAATTTGATCATAGTAACTTTGATGTGCATAATGCAGCAGAAATCCAAGATTTTCCTTTTGATAAATACTTTGTAAAGAAAGATACCAACCGTTTTGACAACTATTCTTTGTATGCCTTGTACGCAGCCCAAGAAGCTGTCAATCATGCAGGTCTTGATGTAGAGGCTATTGACAAGGATCGTTTTGGTGTTATCGTGGCCTCTGGTATTGGTGGAATCAAGGAAATTGAGGATCAAGTGCTTCGCCTAAATGAAAAAGGACCAAAACGTGTAAAACCATTGACTCTTCCAAAAGCCTTGCCAAATATGGCTTCAGGAAATGTTGCTATGCGTTTTGGAGCAAACGGTGTTTGTAAATCCATCAATACTGCCTGTGCTTCATCAAATGACGCGATTGGGGATGCCTTCCGCTCCATTAAGTTTGGTTTCCAAGATGTTATGTTAGTAGGTGGTTCAGAAGCCTCTATCACACCTTTTGCTATTGCTGGTTTCCAAGCCCTAACAGCTCTCTCTACTACAGAGGATCCTACTCGAGCTTCTATACCATTTGATAAGGACCGTAATGGTTTTGTTATGGGTGAAGGTTCAGGGATGTTGGTTCTTGAAAGTCTGGAACACGCCGAAAAACGTGGCGCTACTATCCTTGCCGAAGTAGTTGGTTACGGAAATACCTGTGATGCCTACCATATGACTTCTCCTCATCCAGAAGGTCAAGGAGCTATCAAGGCCATCAAACTAGCCTTGGAGGAAGCTGAGATTTCTCCAGAGCAAGTAGCCTATGTCAATGCTCACGGAACGTCAACTCCTGCTAATGAAAAAGGAGAAAGTGGTGCGATCGTGGCTGTTCTTGGTAAGGAAGTACCTGTATCATCAACCAAATCATTCACAGGACATTTGCTGGGAGCTGCAGGTGCGGTAGAAGCTATCGTCACAATTGAAGCCATGCGTCATAACTTTGTACCAATGACAGCTGGAACAAGTGAAGTATCAGATGATATCGAAGCCAATGTCGTTTATGGACAAGGCTTGGAGCAAGAAATTCCATACGCTATTTCAAATACTTTTGGTTTTGGTGGCCACAATGCAGTTCTTGCTTTCAAACGTTGGGAGAATAAATAAGTATGAATTTAAACGATATTAAAGATTTGATGGCTCAATTTGACCAATCAAGTTTGAGAGAATTTTCTTATAAGAATGGGACGGATGAATTGCAGTTTAGTAAGAATGAAGCGAGACTGGTGTCTGAGGTTGCAGCTCAAGTCGCTCCAGCGTCCGTTCTAGAAACACAAAGTCCAGTAGCTCCTACATCTGCTCCAGCAGAGACGGTAACAGAAGAGGTTCTAGCTCCAGCTGAAGTAAGTGTGGCTGCTGAGGGAGATCTTGTAGAGAGTCCACTTGTTGGAGTGGCTTACTTGGCTGCTGGACCAGATAAACCTGCCTTCGTTTCAGTTGGTGATAGTGTCAAAAAAGGTCAAACTCTGGTGATCATCGAAGCCATGAAAGTCATGAATGAAATCCCAGCTCCTAAGGATGGTGTGGTAACGGAAATTCTCGTTTCTAACGAAGAAATGGTTGAGTTTGGTAAAGGATTGGTACGAATCAAATGATCGATATTCAAGGAATCAAAGAAGCTCTTCCCCACCGTTATCCTATGCTCCTAGTAGATCGTGTGTTGAAAGTGAGCGAGGATACCATTGTTGCCATCAAAAATGTGACCATCAATGAGCCCTTCTTTAACGGTCATTTCCCTCAATATCCAGTTATGCCAGGTGTTCTGATCATGGAAGCCTTGGCGCAAACAGCTGGTGTCTTGGAGTTATCAAAACCTGAAAATAAAGGGAAACTGGTCTTTTACGCTGGTATGGATAAGGTCAAATTCAAGAAGCAAGTTGTACCAGGCGACCAATTGGTTATGACGACAACCTTTGTAAAACGGCGTGGTACTATTGCCGTGGTTGAAGCAAAGGCTGAAGTGGATGGCAAGCTTGTAGCTAGTGGTACTCTTACCTTTGCAATAGGGAACTAAGGAGGTTCTCCATGTTTCGAAAAATTTTAATTGCCAATCGTGGTGAAATTGCGGTTCGTATTATCCGTGCGGCGCGTGAATTGGGGATTGCGACGGTAGCGGTTTATTCGACTGCTGATAAGGAAGCCCTTCATACGCTTTTGGCAGATGAAGCAGTTTGTATCGGCCCTGGTAAGGCAACAGAGTCTTATCTCAATATCAATGCGGTTCTATCAGCTGCAGTCTTGACTGAGGCAGAAGCTATTCACCCCGGTTTCGGATTTCTCAGTGAAAATTCCAAATTTGCAACCATGTGTGAAGAGGTGGGGATTAAGTTTATCGGTCCATCTGGTCATGTCATGGATATGATGGGAGACAAAATCAATGCGCGTACTCAGATGATTAAAGCTGGTGTTCCAGTCATTCCAGGTTCAGATGGAGAAGTGCATAACTATGAAGAAGCTTTGATTGTTGCTGAAAAAATTGGCTATCCTGTTATGCTAAAGGCTTCAGCAGGTGGTGGCGGCAAAGGGATTCGTAAGGTTGAAAAACCAGAAGACCTTGTTTCAGCCTTTGAAACTGCCTCTAGTGAAGCAAAGGCCAATTATGGCAATGGTGCTATGTATATAGAACGGGTCATCTATCCAGCTCGTCATATCGAGGTTCAAATCCTAGGAGATGAGCATGGACATGTGATTCACTTGGGTGAGCGGGATTGTTCTCTTCAACGGAATAATCAAAAGGTTTTAGAAGAAAGTCCTTCGATTGCAATCGGAAAAACGCTGCGCCATGAAATTGGTGCTGCTGCTGTTCGAGCGGCAGAGTCTGTTGGATATGAGAATGCAGGGACTATTGAGTTTCTTCTTGATGAAGCCAGTGGCAAATTCTATTTCATGGAAATGAATACTCGTGTTCAGGTAGAGCATCCAGTAACAGAGTTTGTTTCAGGTGTGGATATCGTTAAGGAACAGATTCGCATTGCGGCAGGTCAGCCCCTGTCTGTTAAGCAAGAAGATATTGTCCTACGAGGCCATGCCATCGAGTGTCGGATCAATGCAGAAAATCCATCCTTCAATTTTGCTCCAAGTCCAGGTAAGATTACTAATCTCCATCTGCCAAGTGGAGGAGTTGGCTTGCGCGTGGATTCAGCAGTTTATCCAGGCTATACCATTCCACCTTATTATGATAGTATGATTGCTAAAATCATCGTTCACGGTGAAAATCGTTTTGATGCCTTGATGAAAATGCAACGTGCCCTCTATGAACTAGAGATTGAAGGGGTGCAGACCAATGCAGATTTCCAGCTTGACCTCATTTCAGATCGCAATGTCATTGCTGGAGATTACGATACTTCCTTCTTGATGGAAACCTTCTTACCCAAGTATCAAGAAAAAGAATAAAATGATTTCAAGAGTTTAAACCGAAAAGGGGAATCAATGGCTCTATTTAGTAAAAAAGATAAGTATATTCGAATCAATCCCAATCGTTCGGTTAGGGAAAAACCTCAAGCCAAGCCAGAGGTTCCAGATGAATTATTCTCCCAGTGTCCAGGCTGTAAGTATACCATTTATCAGAAGGATCTGGGAAGTGAGCGTATCTGTCCACATTGTAGCTATACCTTTCGTATTTCTGCCCAAGAACGCTTGGCTTTGACGATTGATATGGGAACCTTCAAGGAATTGTTTACAGGGATTGAAAGCAAGGATCCCTTGCATTTCCCTGGTTATCAAAAGAAACTAGCAACTATGCGTGAAAAAACAGGTCTGGATGAAGCCGTTGTGACAGGAACTGCTCTTATTAAAGGTCAGACTGTGGCTCTTGGTATTATGGATTCCAACTTTATCATGGCTTCTATGGGTACAGTTGTAGGTGAGAAAATCACTCGCTTGTTTGAGTATGCGACTGTTGAACAGTTGCCAGTTGTTCTCTTCACAGCCTCTGGTGGAGCCCGTATGCAGGAAGGGATCATGAGTCTCATGCAGATGGCCAAGATTTCTGCAGCGGTTAAACGGCATTCAAATGCTGGTCTCTTTTACCTAACCATTTTGACAGATCCAACGACAGGTGGTGTAACAGCTTCCTTCGCTATGGAAGGCGATATCATTTTAGCTGAACCACAAAGTTTGGTTGGTTTTGCTGGGCGTCGTGTGATTGAAAATACGGTTCGTGAAAGCTTACCTGAGGATTTCCAAAAGGCAGAATTCTTATTGGAACATGGCTTTGTGGATGCTATTGTCAAAAGAAGAGACTTACCAGATACGATTGCTAGCCTAGTCAGATTGCACGGAGGGAGTCCAAGATGAATATTGCAAAAATAGTCAGAGAAGCGCGTGAGCAGAGTCGCTTGACAACCTTGGACTTTGCGACAGGCATTTTTGATGACTTTATCCAATTACACGGTGACCGTTCTTTTCGTGACGATGGTGCAGTTGTTGGTGGTATCGGATGGCTTGGAGACCAAGCTGTAACAGTGGTTGGTATCCAAAAAGGCAAGAGTTTACAAGATAACCTCAAGCGGAATTTTGGTCAACCACATCCAGAAGGCTACCGCAAGGCCCTACGTTTGATGAAACAGGCTGAAAAGTTTGGTCGTCCAGTTGTGACCTTTATCAATACTGCAGGTGCCTATCCTGGTGTCGGCGCGGAAGAACGTGGACAGGGAGAAGCTATCGCTCGCAATCTCATGGAAATGAGTGACCTGAAAGTTCCGATTATCGCCATCATTATAGGTGAAGGTGGTTCAGGTGGGGCTCTGGCTCTAGCAGTCGCAGACCGTGTTTGGATGCTGGAAAATTCTATCTATGCCATTCTCAGCCCAGAAGGCTTTGCTTCCATTCTATGGAAGGACGGAACTCGTGCCATGGAAGCAGCAGAGTTGATGAAAATCACTTCACATGAATTGCTAGAAATGAACGTGGTGGACAAGGTGATTTCTGAAGCAGGACTTTCTAGTAAAGAACTGATTAAGAGTGTTAAAAAAGAACTCCAAACTGAACTAGCTTTACTTTCACAAAAACTGCTAGAAGAGTTGTTGGAAGAGCGTTACCAACGATTTAGAAAATACTAATACTCTTCGAAAATCAAATTCAAACCACGTCAGCGTCCCCTTACCGTATATATGGTTACTGACTTCGTCAGTTCTATCCACAACCTCAAAACAGTGTTTTGAGCAGCCTGCGGCTAGCTTCCTAGTTTGCTTTTTGATTTTCATTGAGTATAATTCTTTAGAATACGCAAAAACTAGAACTGGCAGTCAGTTCTAGTTTTTATGTTGTTCTTACTCTGTATCAAGGACGAAGTAAAAGGTGCTTGGAAAACCAAACACCTTTTTGATTATTCATTTTCTTCAGTTACAAATTGACTAAGCAGTCCGTTGATAAAGCGGGCTGATTTTTGATCTGAAAAATTCTTGGCAAGTTCAATAGCTTCATTGACTGCTACCAGCTGGGGTGTATCAAATGATGTAATTTCAAAGATACCCAAGCGTAGCAAGTTTTTTTCGACCAAGGTCAAGCGTTCAACTGTCCAGCCTGACTTGAGGTGCTGGTTGATTTGTTTATCCAACTCGTCTTTTTGAGCTTGAACACCAGAAACCAAGTTCAGAAGAAAGGCAGGGATTTGCACATCTGCATCTTCACGGTCATGTGTGTAGGCAAAGTGACAAGCTGTCTCCATATCTGTGCCGAATTCAAGGCTCATAAGAGCTTGAAAAGCACATTTACGAAGTTCGCGTCTAGATTCTAATAATGGACTAGTCATTGAGGAAGTCCTCGTTAAATAGATCTTTCAACTCTGGTTTAGGTGTTTTGTCTGGAACAATTCCTGTAACATGGATATTGACAGCAGAAAGTTCCACATCAGCCATATCATGGACAGCATCTTTGACCGCTTTTTGAATAGCAAGAGCAACTTTTGGTACTTTCACACCGTACTCAAGATAGAGGTAGATGTCAGCAGTTAGTTCTTCGTTGCTTTCTTTTAAGTAGACGCCACGACCAAGAGAGAGTTTTGATAGGGTATCAGATACGGATTTATTTGAAAATGAATGGACACCATCAACTTTAGCAGTTGCGATGGCAATGATTTTTTCAAGTACACGTGGAGCGATAACGATTTCGCCAAATTGTTCTTCAGTTCCCATAGAATGACCTCTTTCTAGAGATTAGGCACGAGAAACGTAAGTTCCTTCTGCAGTGTTGATGATCAATTTTTGTCCAGCTTCGATGAAGTCAGGAACGTTGACAACAAGTCCAGTTTCCATAGTTGCTGGTTTACCAGAACCTGTAACAGTAGCACCCTTGATAGATGGTTGTGTTTCAGCAACTGTCAATTCAACAGTAGTTGGTACAGTTACACCGATTACTTCAGTTCCGTAGAATTGGATTTTTACATCTGAGTTTTCAAGGATGTAAAGCAATTCATTTTCAACGTTTACGACTGGGATTTCGTATTGGTCATAAGTTTCAGTGTTCATGAAGTAGGCAGTTTCATCCATTTTGTACAAGTATTGAGCTGGAACAGTTTCGATAATAGCTTGTTCGAATTTTTCTTCTGGACGGTAGCTTGTATCAAATGTAGAACCAGTACGGACATCACGCAATTTCATACGCATGATCGTGTTTCCTTTACCTGGTTTGTGGTGGCTAGCTTCCAAAACGCGGATTAATTTTCCGTCTGCAGTTTCAAATGTCATACCAGCTTTCAATTTGCTTGCTTCAATCATGTTTTTACCTCTTTAATAAATATTATTACTCTTCATTTTACCATAAAATCTTCTGGAAATAAAGCCAAAATAGTTATTGGGAGATGGTAGGGGAGAAAAAAACCAACCTCAGGGCTGGTTTCTTTTACATATTAATCTTCTTTCAACTTCGCCAATTCTTGGGCAAGGAGTTTAAGGGCGACTTGTGGGTTGGCTTGGCCTTTGGTTGCTTTCATAAGGAATCCTGTGAAGGCCTTATCTGCGTTACGTTTACCTGATTTGAAGTCGGCAACGGCTGCTTCATTATCCGCAAAGACTTGGTGGATAATTGGAATCAAAACATCTGGATCTGAGATTTGAACCATACCTGCTTTTTCCACGTATGCACGCGCTCCACCGCCATTTTTAGCCAGGTGGACAAAGACTTTCTTGGCAATCTTAGATGAGATAGTACCGTCTTCGATGATGGCAATCATTTCAACCAAGTTTTCTGGTGTCAATTCGATTTGTTCCAGTGTCTTGCCTTCGGCGTTCAAGAATTGAGCGACTTCACCTTGGAGCCAGTTAGAGACTTGTTTGGCGTCGCCACCTAGGGCAACAGCTTTTTCAAAGAAGTCAGAAGTGACTTTATTTGCAGTCAACTGACTAGCATCGTAGTCTGACAAGCCAAGGTCAGATACATAACGCGCACGGCGTTCTTTTGGAAACTCTGGCAACTCTGTCCGCATTTCCTCGATCCACTCGTCTGAGATTTCAAAGAGAGGTAGGTCTGGTTCTGGGAAGTAGCGGTAGTCTGCAGCACCTTCCTTGACACGCATGAGGATGGTTGCCTTGTTAGCTTCATCATAACGGCGTGTTTCTTGGCGGATTTGACCGCCTGATCGAAGGATTTCAGCTTGACGTTGGACTTCGTATTCAAGACCTTTACGAACGTTTGAGAAGGAGTTGAGGTTCTTCAACTCAGTCTTGGTACCGAATTTTTCTTGACCATAAGGGCGAAGAGAAATATTGGCATCCACACGCATGGAACCTTCTTCCATCTTAACGTCAGAAATACCAGCATACTGGATAACTTCCTTGAGGGCTGTTAGGTAAGCATAGGCTTCTTCTGGTGAACGCATATCGGCTTCAGATACAATCTCGATCAAAGGCACACCTTGACGGTTGAGGTCAACGTAAGAGTAGCCGTCTGTACCGTGGGTGTTTTTACCAGCGTCTTCTTCTAGGTGGGCACGTTCGATACCGATTTTCTTAGTCGTACCGTCTTCTAGCTCGACTTCAATCCAGCCGTTGTAACCGATTGGCTCATCAAACTGAGAAATTTGGTAGGCTTTAGGATTATCAGGGTAGAAGTAGTTCTTGCGGTCAAAGTGCATCTTTTTATGGATGTTCATGTTGAGGGCAAGAGCAGCCTTGATACCGGCATCGACAACACCTTTATTGAGAACCGGAAGTACTCCTGGGAAAGACCAGTCAATCACGTTAGTATTGGCATTTTGGTCATTTCCGAAGTGGGCAGAAGTAGGTGAGAAGATTTTTGAATTGGTGTTGAGCTCTACGTGGACTTCAAGTCCAATGACTGTTTCAAAGTTCATTAGTTGTCACCTCCAAAAATCACGGGTTGTTGTTTGTGGTAGTCTGTTGTTGCTTCAAAAGCAGCAGCAGCTTGGTA
>JAGZLW010000018.1 GCA_018364455.1 Streptococcus mitis
CCAATTAAACTAATTCCACTTACAATTTGGGCCTCAACCCTATAAGTATCATAATTAGGTGTATCCAAGAAAGCTTCTTTTGATAAAATCATCATTAAAGTTGCAGTTAAGGCAACCAAGATATGAGTCTTTCTCCCAGCCTGCTTGTGCTTAGACTTTCTTTCATAGTCAATGATAAAACCAGAAAAACAAGACAATAAAATGAGAATAATATATCGGACTTCAATCGGTAGAGCTATCGTATCAAGCATTATTTCCTCCTCTATTACTCATAATTTTATATTATAGTCCTAGTTGAAACTTTTTCAAGAGAATATATTAGTTGAAAATTGTCCTTTTTAAAACAAAAAACCGCAGTTACCCTCTAGTGATAACTTGCAGTTTTCTATAACTAATGGATTCTTACAATGTCTCAAACAATTCTTGCATTTGCACATCATCTGGAACCAGTTTTAAATAAGCTTGTGCATTGACTTTTGCTTCTTCAAAGTAGCCCAATTCACGCAAGAGATAGATATAGTGTTCCAGAAACTCTGGATTGTCCTTTAAATCTCCTGCCAACTCTTGGTAAAGCTCATAGGCAGTAGCCAAATCGTCCATTTCTTGATAGGAACGAGCAATCATCCACTTAGTCAAGAGATTTTCTGGCTCCTCACTTTGTAAGTCTAGAATATCCTCATAACGCTCCTGCTCCAGATAAATAGTTGCTAGACGGAGTAAGATTTCTTCCGTATCCTCAGCATCTTCTTTAGCAATAAGGAGATAATTTTCTGCCCCACTAGCATCATGCAATTCATAAGAAAATTGTGAAGCTGCTAACAAGAGTCTTATTTCAAATGGATTTTTCTCCAACCCTTGCTTAGCGATTTGCAGGGCTTCTTGAACTTGATGTTCCTTATGTAAGGCCTGACTGTAACCATACTCATATCCTTCAAAATCAGGTGAAATGGTATCAAGCTGTTTAAAGTAGAGGACAGCTTTTTGGTATTCTTCTTGATCAAAGTAAAGACTGGCCAACTCAAAAGCCGTTAGGTCATCGTATTCTAACTCCAGAGCTTTTTCTAAAAACTCTGTGGCCGTTTCAAATTTCCCTAACTGGGCATAGGCAAAGCCAATCCGTTGATAGGTGGAAATGCCTGTCTGCTCATAAATAGTACGATTATCTAACTGGGCATAGCCTTGAATAGCCTCTTGGTAATTTTCCAACTCACTATCCAACTCTGCTAATCCCAATATCAAGAGAGGATCTTCTGAGTAAGTCAATGCCTCCAATAATTTCTCACGCGCCACATCTGTCAAACCTTCCATCTGGTAAAGGTCTGCTTTCAGAGCCAAAGCCGACACATACCAGTCACTGTCAGCTTGGATTTCCTCTAGATAGGCAAAGGCTTCTTCGATTTGACCATCCTCGCTAGCAATAGATGCTAGATTAAGATGAACCTCTGGGAAATCCTCTACGATTTTCAGGTAAATTTCCTTGGCCTGAGGATAAAAACCAATCCCTTCAAGATAAGTAGCTAACTCATACAGAAGGTCATTTGGATCATTTTCTAAAGCTTTAACGAAATAGTGCTCTGCCTTAACTAAATCTTGCTCTTCCAAAGCCTGTAACATCTGTTGACTATTGTTCACTCTTGACTTCCTCTCCCTCTAGTTCATATAGGCCACTAACTACCTTATACCATTCAAAAATGGCTGAAATGACAACTTTAGCGGAGGCATAAACTGGAATACCGAGCAAGACTCCCCAGATACCAAACATGGATCCTGAAGTTAACAAGACAAAGAGAACATTAATGGGATGGATGTTTAATTGACTTCCCAAAATCAATGGAGAGACAAAACGGCCTTCAATAGTTTGTTCTACGATAAAGACAATCACTACTTTCAAAAGCATGACTGGCCCAGCAATCAAGCCCAATACTAGGGCAGGAAGCATGGCTAGGAAACTACCAAGATAAGGAACCAGATTTAGAATACCAGCAGTAACACCCAGCGTAACCGCATAGCGTAGACCAATGATCTTGAAGAAGATCATAAACATTACCGCAACAATAATAGCCACTGTTACTTGTCCTCGAACATAGTTAGACAACTGCTGATTCACATCTGATAAAACTTGTCCAACAGGTTCTTTCAATTTCGTTGGCATGAATTGGGTCAAATAGTGACGCAGGCCTTTCCCATCACGTAAGAGATAAAAGAGCATGAAAGGAACGATAATCAAGGCAACAATCACTTGAGAGGCCCCACTAATAAAGGCACTCACCCAGTTTACCGCCTGAGAAGAAACCTTGCTCGCCCAAACTGTAGCCTGACTAGAGAAGTTTGTCAAAACTTGTTCTAACTGAGGCCTGAAATCATCTGGTAAACGCTTGGTTACCAAATCATCAATAACCCGATCAGCATCTTCAAGATAGATTGGTACATTTCTTGCAAATGTTAAAACTTGACGTTGCAGATTTGGAATCGCTACTGCCAAGCCCCAAATGATAAAAAGAGCGATGATGACGAAGACAATAGTGATAGCTATAACACGATTAACCTTATGCTTCTCCATCCAATCAACAATAGGATTTAATAAATAATATAACAAACCAGATAAAATAACTGGCAACATCACGACTGCCAAAAAGTCTAAAACAGGTGAAAATAAAAAACTAATCTTACTTAAAATAAAAAGATTCAGTCCCAATAATAAGGTTACCAAAAATACCGTAATGGCCTTGTTATCCAAAAACCACTTGAAAAACCAAGATAGGCTAAAATGTTTCTCTTTTTGCTCCATAAATACTTCCTTTCTATTGTTCTCTCATTATACCATTTTTAAATCAAAATAACTCTTTTTTAAAGTGCTTACATGGAGACCTCAATATAAAAAATCCCCTCAAAAGAGGAGATTTGATTAGTCTTGAATATGACGGTCTAAGTTCTTCTGATAATCAGCATTGGATTTGGCTTTTTCATCAGCAAATTTCTTGCGGAACTCATCCATTTCTTTAGTAGTGACAATCTTATCTTGGATTTTCAGATACTTGTAGCTATTTTCACTAGTCTTGTCACCTACCCAGCCACCGGCACCACTGCCAGGAACCATTTTCGTCACTAGCATTTGAGCGCCATCAGAGTATACTGTAATAACAAGTGCACTATCTGACAACCAAGCTTGGGCCTTAGAATATTTGGAATAACGTTTTTGAAGGTCTGTTTTCTCACTATTTGCATCATCAATCAGTTCTTTGTATTTATCCAATCCAACTGTTTTAATAACTGGATTGTCTGTTCCTGGTGCCACACCAAGAGCACCTAGGAGACTTGGACCTGAAGTTGGATCAAATACATCTAGATAGGTTGATGGATCAGCAAAGTCTGGACTCCAACCACTGACTGCATTAATATCCCAGTCAGTATTTGCATTGGAAGTAGCTAGAGTAGTCATACTTCCCAATTCGTCATCAGAAACTTGTTGAATATCAACAACTACATTGTCAGAGCCTAAGGCTTCCTCAATGGATTGTTTATAAGACTGAACCTGACGAATAAAATCTGGATTTGATGAAGAAATTGGCAAATCTAAATGAATTGGGAACTGTACTCCATCAGCTTGAAGAGTTTTCTTAGCAGCTTCAAACTTAGTTTTAGCCTTGTCTACATTATGAAGTGAATCTTGGGCATCATCAAGGCTGACATCTTTCCAGACATTATCCAATTTATCCAATTCTGTCTTAGTAACTTGACCAAATGTTTGATCTCCTACTTGTACAAATGTTGGAGGAGTGAAACTTGTCCGTAACTTACGAGGTCCTACTTCATCACCAAATACTTGAGAGATCCCTGCTTTACGATCTACCGCAAAAGCCAAGGCTTGACGGAAATC
Source organism: Streptococcus mitis (assembly GCA_018364455.1). GTDB lineage: Bacteria > Bacillota > Bacilli > Lactobacillales > Streptococcaceae > Streptococcus > Streptococcus mitis_BR. Next base: position 3,878 of record JAGZLW010000018.1, read on the forward strand.
TTTGTTTAACAAGGCTTTCTTAGTAGAAGTTTTTTCTGCATCACTTGTTTTAGCAGTGTGATTGTAATTTACACGGTCGATATTGGTTGAGATATAAAAAACTCCTCCACGCTGTTGACCATACACAATATTATCCTTGTATTTTTCTTTTAGACGTTCATAGTTGGCAGAGTTTTTAAAGAGAGGCGCAGCTGGATAATGTCCCTCATCAAAACCGCGTCCTAGGGAGTCTGCATCTTGACCATCAAAGAAGGATAACTTGATATCATCAATAAAGACATTTTGTTTATCCCAGTAGTTTTGATTTTTGGTCATTTCGATAGAAGACTTAGATGTAAGACCTTTGAGGAGATAAGGCCCATTGTATAGAATGCTCGTTACATCAGTTGGTTTACCAAAGTCATCTCCTTTAGAAGCTAAAAAGTCTTCATTAACTGGTGCAAGGACTCCCATTGTTGTTTTTGAATTCCAGAAAGATTCTGGATGATTCAAAGTATAGACTACAGTATAATCGTCAGTTGCTTTTACCCCAACACTAGAAAAATCTGTTGTTTTCCCATTTACATAGTCATCCAATCCTTTGATAGAATCCTGTACAAGATAAAGAGCCTGTGATTTCTTATCTGCTGCGTGTTTCAGACCAGTCACAAAGTCTTGAGCCTTGACTTCACCATACTCTTCCCCCTCATTGGTATACCATTTGATACCCTGACGGATTTTATAGGTATAGGTCAAACCATCTTTGGAAACAGTCCAATCTTCTGCAACTGATGGAACTAAATTTCCATATTGATCATTTTCTAGTAATCCGTCAATAACATTACCTGTAATCTGTTTAGTGCTGACATTCCCAGAAACTGTATAATCCAAAGTAACAGGATCTGATGTAAATACATAAGCATAAGTCACTGGTTTAGTAGTATCTTTAGTACCATTACCAGTTGAACACGCTACTAGCACTGCTGCTGATAACACTGCTACACCTGCTACTAAGAAAGCTCGTTTTTTCATAGTCAAACTCCCTTGATAATTTGATAGATTTATTATAGCACTTTTCAAAAGGAAATCAATGAAAACATTTCTAATATTATCATAAAAAGAATTAGGTAAAACTCTTGCTAAGGTTGATTTCTTCATACTACCATTTTTGTGATATAATAGTCATATCTTTATTATAGAGGTAAAGTTATGAAAGAAACTGTTTATTTTGGAACTTATACACGTCGTACTTCCCAAGGGATTTACAAGGCAGACTTTGATACAGAAACTGGTCAGCTTTCAAATCTAGAACTTTTTGCAGCTGAATCAAGTCCGACCTACCTTGCCTTTGACCGGCATCAACATTTATACACTGTTGGTAGTCAAGACGATAAGGGTGGAATTGCAGCCTATCAAACTAATGGTACCTTATTAAATCACGTCGTTGAAGAGGGAGCCCCCCACTGTTATGTTGCCGTTGATGAAGAGCGTGATTTGGTTTACGCGGCAAACTACCACAAGGGACAGGTCCTTGTTTATAAACGTCAGGAAGATGGTCGTCTTCTACTTAGTGATGTTGATCAACACAGTGGCCAAGGTCCACATGAAAATCAAGCTTCTCCACATGTTCACTATACAGATTTAACACCTGACCACTATCTAGTGACCTGCGACTTAGGTACTGACCAAGTAATTACTTATGATCTTGATTCAGAAGGAAAATTATCTAAGCTCTATACCTATCATAGCCAGCCAGGAGCAGGCTCACGCCATATTATTTTCCATAACCATTATAAAATCGCTTATCTCATTTGTGAACTCAATAGCACTATCGAGGTTCTAATCTACGATGGTGTTGGCGAATTTGAACGCATGCAAGTCATTTCAACTCTACCAGACGGTTATAAAGGCTTTAATGGTACCGCTGCTATTCGTCTCTCTAAAGACGGTAAATACCTCTACGCTTCTAACCGTGGTCATGATTCTATCGCAGTATATACAATCCTTGCGGATGGAAGCTTAGAGTTGTTAGAAATCGTTCCGACACATGGTCAGACTCCACGTGATTTTGACTTGACACCGGATCAAGAATTTGTCATTGCTGTCCATCAGGACTCTGACAATGCAACCGTCTTTAAACGCAATTCTGAAACTGGACGTCTAGCAGAACTTTCTAATGACTTCCATGTCCCAGAAGCAGTCTGCATCAGTTTTGCCCCTTAAGAAAACATAAAAAATGAACTTGGTAACTCAAGTTCATTTTTTTCTTATAGTCTATTTCCGACATTAATACGGTTAATGGCACGTTGCAGTGCAATCTTCGCACGACGTTCTTGGTCAATCAAGTGTTTGTCTTGTGCTTCTTCAATTTCACGCTCTGCTCGAAGTTTGGCACGTTCTGCACGACTAACATCGATATCACGAGCACGTTCTGCAGAGTCAGCAACGATTGTGATAACACCATTAGCAACTTCGATAACGCCTCCGTTCACTGCAATCCAGTTCACGTGATTTTCATCATCTACACGTTTAACCTTAACCTCATCAACTGCTAAAACTGCAATCATATTTTCATGTCGTGGCAAGATTCCCATCTCACCATCCAGAGTTCGAACTGATACAAAGCTGGCATGGTGATCATAGACGAGACCATCTGGTGTCACGATCTGGACAGTTAACTGAGCCATAGATCACCTCTTAAAATCCCATTTTTTCAGCTTTTGCAATCACATCTTCGATAGAACCTACACCACGGAAGGCATCTTCTGGCAAGTGGTCATGTTTACCATCAAGGATTTCCTTAAAGCCACGAACAGTTTCAGCAACTGGAACATAAGAACCAGGCTGACCAGTAAATTGTTCCGCAACGTTGAAGTTTTGTGACAAGAAAAACTGGATACGACGGGCACGAGCAACCAAGGTCTTTTCTTCATCAGAAAGCTCATCCATACCAAGGATAGCAATGATATCTTGCAACTCATGGTAACGTTGAAGAACACGTTTAACTTCTGCAGCAACTGCGTAGTGCTCTTCTCCAACGATTTCAGGTGCCAAGGCACGTGAGCTTGAAGCAAGTGGGTCAACGGCTGGGTAGATACCCAATTGTACCAACTTACGTTCCAAGTTAGTTGTTGAGTCCAAGTGAGCGAAGGCTGTTGCTGGCGCTGGGTCAGTATAGTCATCAGCTGGCACATAGATAGCCTGGATAGAGGTTACAGAACCCTTTTTAGTTGATGTAATACGCTCTTGCAATTGACCCATTTCCGTAGCAAGTGTTGGTTGGTAACCAACGGCTGATGGCATACGACCCAAAAGGGCAGATACTTCTGAACCAGCCTGAGTGAAACGGAATATATTATCGATAAAGAGAAGCACGTCTTGGCCTTCTACATCACGGAAGTATTCAGCGATTGTCAAACCAGTAAGGGCAACACGCATACGTGCTCCTGGTGGCTCATTCATCTGACCAAATACCATGGCTGTTTTCTCGATAACACCTGATTCTTTCATTTCCCAGTAAAGGTCGTTCCCCTCACGAGTACGTTCCCCAACACCAGTAAATACTGAAATCCCACCGTGTTCTTGGGCAATGTTATGAATCAATTCTTGGATCAAGACAGTTTTACCAACTCCGGCACCACCGAAAAGTCCAACCTTACCACCTTTAAGGTAAGGGGCAAGAAGGTCGATAACCTTAATCCCTGTTTCAAGGATTTCAGAAGAGGTAGACAACTCATCAAAAGTTGGAGCTTTTTTATGAATTGGCTGACGCTCTGCATCTTCTGTAAAAGGAGCTTCCAAGTCAATGGTATCTCCCAAAACATTGAAGACACGTCCCAAAGTTTCTTTACCTACTGGTACAGAGATTGGACGACCTGTGTCCAATACTTCCATTCCACGAGTCAAACCATCTGTTGATTCCATGGCGATAGTACGGACCATACCATCTCCCAACTCCAAGGCTACTTCAAGGACGATTTTTGTTTTTCTTTCGTCATTTTTGTAGACGACAAGTGCATTGTTAATCTCAGGAAGTTTTTCCCCTGCTGCAAACAAGACGTCTACAACGGGACCGATAACCTGAGCAATTTTACCTGAACTCATCTCCTTCTCCTATTCTATATAAGATACTGTCGGTTCCTAGCTCAACTAGGTCCTAAGTTCATTTTCATACGAGCTGGACTAGTGCCTATTCTAAGGCACTAGCTCCTGCTACGATTTCTGTAATTTCTTGTGTAATCGCCGCCTGTCTGGCACGGTTATACTGAATTGTCAAATCATTAATGACTTTCTTAGCATTATCAGTCGCTGTTTGCATGGCTGTCATACCTGCAGCATTTTCAGCTGTCTTGGCATCGATAATAGCCCCGTAAATCATACTTTCTGCAAACTGAGGCAATAGCTGCTCCAAAATTTCTTCTCGGCTGGTTTCCAATTCAAAAGTCAAGCTGTAGTCTTCATCCGCTTCATTGGGATCCAAGTCAACAATCGGAAGCATTTGTTCCACACGCATTTGACTAGTTAGCGTATTGACATGGTGGTTATAGCAGACATAAAGTTCATCAAAAAGTTCATTTTGGTACATTTCAACAGTTTTTGAAATAATCTTACGAACTTCATCAAAGCTAGGCTGATCCGCCAAGCCACGTAATTCATAAAGTGGTTGAATACCGCGAGCCTTAAAGAAATCAGCTCCCATTCCACCAATACAGATCATTTCAAAGCCTTTACCGTCTGGATGGTATTCTTCCTTCAACTCCATAACAGCTTTCAAGATTGAAGAATTATAACCTCCAACCAAACCACGGTCTGAAGTAATAACGATATAGCCTGTCTTCTTCACAGGACGGCTAATCAACATCGGGTTGGTTGAGCCACCAGATCCATTACCATGAAGGATATCTGTCAAGAGCTTGCGAACTTTTTGAGCGTATACTTGGAAGTTGCGAGCAGCTTCTTCAGAACGACCTAGCTTAGCAGCCGATACCATTTGCATGGCATTAGTGATTTGACTCGTATTTTTTGTTGAGGCGATTTTTGTTTTAATATCATTTAGAGATACTGCCATCTGACACCTCTATTCTTATTGGAAGCTGGTTTGATTGAGAAACTCTGTAATCGCAGCATCCAAGACTGCTTCTTCTGGCAAGTCTTTTGTATCACGAATGGTTTCTAAAATCTCTGGATGTTGAGCGTCAAAGAAGGCATGGAACTCTTCCTCGAAACGAACAATGTCATCTACTGGAACAGTATCCAAGAAACCATGTGTCAAAGCATAAAGAATTGTTACTTGTTTCTCAACAGGTAATGGTTTGTGAACAGGTTGTTTCAAAACCTCAACTGTACGACGTCCACGGTTCAACTTAGCCTGTGTTGCTGCGTCCAAATCAGAACCAAACTTAGTGAAGGCTTCCAACTCACGGTATGAAGCAAGGTCGATACGAAGTGTACCAGCAACCTTCTTCATGGCTTTGATTTGTGCAGAACCACCTACACGAGATACAGATGAACCCGCATCGATGGCTGGACGAATACCTGCATTGAAGAGACCATCACCAAGGAAGATTTGTCCATCAGTGATTGAAATCACGTTGGTTGCGATATAGGCAGAGATATCTCCTGCTTGTGTCTCGATAAATGGTAGGGCTGTAATTGATCCACCACCAAGCTCGTCAGAAACTTTAGCTGAGCGCTCAAGCAAACGGCTGTGGAGGTAGAAAACATCCCCTGGGAAGGCTTCACGACCTGGAGGACGACGAAGCAAGAGAGACAGTTCACGATAAGCTACAGCTTGTTTTGAAAGATCATCATAAACGATCAAAACATGCTTACCTTGGTACATAAATTCTTCTGCCATGGCAACCCCAGCATAAGGAGCTAGGAAAAGCAATGGAGATGGTTGTGAAGCAGAGGCTGTCACAACGATTGTGTAGTCCAAGGCACCGTACTGACGAAGTGTTTCTACTTGCGTACGAACTGTTGATTCTTTTTGTCCAATCGCTACGTAGATACAGATCATATCTTGACCTTTTTGGTTCAAGATTGTATCAATCGCAATGGTTGTTTTCCCTGTCTGACGGTCACCGATAATCAACTCACGTTGACCACGACCAATCGGTACAAGGGCGTCAATAGCTTTCAAACCAGTCTGCAATGGTTCTGATACAGACTTACGTTGCATGACACCAGGGGCTGGCGCTTCTACTGGACGAGTTTTATCAGTGTGGATTTCTCCAAGACCGTCAACTGGACGACCAAGTGGGTCCACAACACGACCAATCAGACTTTCACCTACAGGGACTTCCATGATTTTACCTGTACGGCGGATTGTATCGCCTTCACGGATATCTGTAAAGTCACCTAGGATGATAATACCAACATCTGTTGACTCCAAGTTTTGAGCCATACCGTAAGAGCCGTTTCCAAAAATCAACAACTCTCCACTCATGGCATTTTCAAGGCCGTGAGCACGCGCGATACCATCCCCGATATAGGTTACAACACCTGTTTCAGTCACATCAAAATTGGGTTTGAAATTTTCAATTTGTTGCTTAATTAAAGCGCTGATTTCTTGTGCGTTAATTGCCAAAAGAACACCACTTTCTATTTCAAATTTTCTTTAACAACTTTAAGTTGTTGTTTAATACTCACATCAATTGTCTTGTGATTGGCAAAAATAACAAAACCACCAATGAGACTTTCATCGATTTGTTCTTTTACACTCCTTACTTTCAGAGACATTTTTTTCTCAATCAAAGGGAGCAAGCGACTCTTTTGTTCATCTGTTAAAGGATGAGCTGAAGTAATCGTCACTTCAAATCGATTTGTTTCTTTTTCAAGTCGGTTCAAGCAATCTACAAGAATATCATAAAAGAGGTTTGCTCTGTGATTGTAGATAAGAACCTGGATAAAGTTTTGCAATAAAGGTGACACAGAGTCTTGGAAGAAAGCAATTGTTTTTTCCTTATCAGACTCGTCTACTGCCACTTTTTTTAAAAAAGAAGGTAAACCTGTTTCTTCAGCAACTTGCTTGATTTGAGTCAAGTCTGAAAAAATGCGGTCTTCTTCTCCTTTTTCAAGTACCAATTGGACAAAAGGCATGCTGTATTTTTCAATTACCTTTACTGTTTTCTTGTCCATTAAGCTTCTCCTAGCTGATCGATATACTGATCAATGAGTTCTTTATGGGCATGACCATCAAGGTTTTGTGAGATGATTTTACCAGCCAAGCTGATTGTCAAATCTGCTACCTCACCCTTAACGCTTTGTAAAGCTTCAGCTTTGTTTTGAGCAATTTCTTGGTTCGCTTTTTCTTTCAAGCGTCCTGCTTCTAGCTTAGCATCTGCTAAAATACTAGCTTTGCTTTTCTCAGCTGTTTCTTTCGCATTCTCAATGATTGTCTTAGCTTCTTTACGGCTACCAGCCAATTCATCTTCGCGTTTTTGAGCCAATACTTCTGCTTTTTGACGTGCTTGTTCAGCTCCGTCAATATCTGCTGCAATTTTTTCTGCTCTTTGTTCGAAAATACTAGTCAAATTTGACCAAGCGTATTTCTTAACCAAGACTAGCAAGAGAATAAAGGAACCAGCGATTAGTATAAAATCACCAAGTAATTCACCTACTGTTACATTCATAAACTACTCCTTTCTATTCTTCATCATTAATTTTATTTCCTAGGTACATTGAAGATAACAATGTAAATACATATGCTTGTACACAAGAAATAAAAACAGAAAATGCAGTCCAGATTAGATTTGTTCCAAAAGCAATAGGATACCAATAGAAGGCCTGATGAGAAAGTAGGACTAACATACTTGCCATCACTTCCCCTGCAAAGATATTACCAAAGACCCGCAATGCAAGTGAAAGGAGATTGGTAACTTCTTCCAAGAGATTCATTGGTGTCATAAAACCTGGTGTTACAAATGCTTTTAAATACTTTTTGATTCCACGACGACGAATTCCTTCTACGTGGGTCATCAAGATAATTGTAAAAGACAAGACCAAGTCAAATGACAAATTTGCTGTTGGTGAGGTCCAAAGATTTACACCATCTGTAGTCTGAATTCTAGCCATTAAGCCAATATTATTTGCAATGGCCATAAATAGGAATAAACAGAAATAAAAGAGAGAATAATCCTTTATCATTGGACCAAGGTTTGATTTTGTAAATCCAACAACAAAATCAAATAAATACTCTAATACATTTTGTTTTCCTGTGGGTCTCAAAGTCATATTTCGAGTTGCCCAATAAATAAAGCCAAAAATAAGTGCTACAGTCAACAAAGTCAAAACTACTATGGTTAAATTAAAGGTAACAGGACCAATATTGATGGTTGGATTAATACTTTCTTCCATCTAAAATCCTCCCTTTTTCAATTTATACTTCTTTTATTTGATGATAAATGAAAAGACAAGAGTAACGAAGAAAGTACCTTCAATAAAGGCAACCCCTAGGATCATCAAACTACGTAGTTCTGAGATGATATCTGGTTGGCGAGCAACTGATTTCAACAAACCGTTCATCAACATACCTTCACCAAGAGATACACCCATACAGGCAAGACATAGACCGAAAAATGTTAAATTCATGACGAATTCTCCTTTTAATTAAAATTTACTTACTTAGTTTAGTCCTAAAAATTGGATTTGTCAACTTTTTACTAACATTGAAAGCGTTTAATGAAAATTATTTACAATTTTACTATTTTTAAGCCTATTATATAGAAAACTTTGTAAAAAACTTGTAATAAATCCGACCATTATCTAGACATTTCTGAAAAATATTGAAAAAATCCGAGATGAAATCTCGGATGAAAATTAATATATTTTCTTTAACCTAATGCTCTTTAGTAAGTAGGATTACAGAGAAAGCAACTAGAAAGCTTTCGTCTCCTGCACGCTTATTAAGCTCGAACTGTGACGCTGGTTCCATCTTCTTTATAAAGATTGATAAGACCTTCTTTGAGCGCACGAACCATATCTCCTGCTTGAACGGGTTGTGGGACTTTGATTGTCAAGAGTTCCATTGGATTTGGAGCACGGTCGATTTTATTGCCTTTAGCATCATGCAAATCTTCGATATACGTTTCAAAATGACGGAAACCTGGGCCGTAAAACTCTACTTGGTCACCTTCATTAATGACATTCCGTTGACGAATGGTTGCTGTTTGTGTTGCATCATCATAAGAAACTACCTCAGCGACAAACTTATACTCAGGAATTTTACGACGAGCACCAAATAACTGCTCATTTTCAGATGGTGTCCCGTAGTAGAAACCTGTTGCTAATTCACGTTGGGCAACCTTCCACATCTCATCAATCAAGTCTTGCTTAATAGCTTCGAACTTCGCTGGACTTTCTAGATAAGCATCAACAGCCGCCTTGTAGCAGTTGGTTACTGTTGATACGTAGTGAATAGACTTCATACGCCCTTCAATCTTGAGACTATCTACACCATTTTCAATCATATCTGGAATGTGGTCAATCATGGACATGTCAACAGCTGACATAGAAAATTCTTCTGGAATCTCACCTTTCAAGCTCTTACGTTCTTTCCCAAATGGCATATCGTAAAGGTCATATTTCCAACGGCAAGACTGAGAACAACCACCACGGTTGGCATCACGCATACTCATGTGGTTTGAAAGTGTACAACGACCAGAGTAAGAAATACACATAGCCCCATGTACAAAGGCTTCAATTTCCACATCTGTACGCTTACGAATTTCTGCTAATTCTTCCATTGAAACCTCACGCGCCAAAACGACACGAGTCAAGCCCAGTTCTTTCCAGAACTCGAGGGTTTCATAGTTAGTCGCACTTGCTTGGGTAGAGAGGTGAATTTCAAGACCCGGTGCTTCAGTCGCCGCAATCATAATCAAGGCTGGGTCAGATACGATAACTGCCGCGATTCCGATATCACGTAGTTTACGGAACCACTCACCAGCACCAGCTTCATTTCCTTCGTGCATAACCATGTTGGCAGCCACATAAACCTTAGCACCATACTTGGCCGCAAACTGGACACCTTCTTCCATCTGTTCAAAGGTAAAGTTACCTGCACGGCTACGAAGACCATAGGCCTGACCACCGATAAAGACAGCATCTGCTCCATACTGAACAGCTACCTTTAGCTTCTCTAAAGTCCCTGCAGGTGATAAAACCTCAGGACGTTTTAATGTTTTTGTCATGTTTTCTCCTATTTGCAATATAAAAGTTTGACGTTTTTCCTTCTCATTTTATAGTAAATAATCCATAAAATCAAGCCTGGACAGATTGTTTTGACAATTCTAATCTTTTAGCAGTTGAAACAAGTAGTAAAAGGAGTCGATAAAGTAAAAACCAGTATCCAAAGATACTGGCTAATTAAACTACATGGAATAATCTAGTACTTAAACGACTATTCCCACTCACTAAAAGTCAGATATTGACTATTTAGGATAGTTGATTAAATAGTGATTGATAATACAATCAATGAGTACTATTTGATATTATTTGAGTCCTTTGTTGTTAAATTGTTGTTAGTATTTTCCCTCTCTTACTAATTCTAGTAAGAGTTTTTTTGTTCTTCAAAACTTATCCATCTATTTATCATTGTTTCAATAAGAGGCTGGATATCAAAGCCATATCTTCTTTTTGAAATATATATTAGTCTATTTAATATTACACTAATTTCTTCACATCTAACTTGTTGATGTTCAAGCTCTGTTAAAATATTATATATCTTAGGTTCGATTTTATTATAATAATCTTCAATCAAGCTAAACTATTAGTGTTTACCGTATTATTAGTTATAAATCATATAATTCCGAGATTACATTTGAAATACTAGTTAGCAACTCTTGCGAGTTTTCCCTATTTATTGCTCACAATATAAATTGAAAATAGGCATGAAAAAGACGATAGATTTTTTATTTCTATCGTCTTTAATACTTTATATTCCGTTCGACAAACTGGGAGCTGTCTTTCCGTTGTTATCAAGAAAGTCTCAATTTATCTATATTTTTCCAATCTCAATAACCCTTCTTCGTCCGGAAGAGTAATCCCATTCTTATAATTATATCCCATCTTTAAATAAAAAGGAGTTGCAGTTATAGAAGCTGGAATTTCTACTCTTTTTGCCCGAAGGAAAAATTCATCTTTCTCAAGTGTTTCAATAATCAGTCGCCCCACACCTTTTCCTTGATAATCCGGTAGTACAAAAATAGTGAAAAGACTACTTTCATCTTCTTTATCCCAATATGGTCCTATCGCTCCACACCCAACAATCTTTTCAGCATCACATACCACATAAAAATGCATCCAGTTAGCTCTTTCTAAAATATTTTGTGGTTGCAAATTCTTTACATCATTTTCTATATACTCTAATGAATAATCTTTGATATTAGTAGTTCTTAAAGTTGTTACAACTAATTCCGACACTTTTTCTGCATCTTTAGGTTCAAATCTTCTCACAAACATCTTATTTTTTCCTCCACACCTTCAAATTTATCATATTATACCATATTATACCATATATACCTATTTAAAAGTAGATTAAAGATAAGTATAGTTTATAGTGAAAATTATAGTTTTGTTGTTAAATTGTTGTTAAAATAAAGTAAAAAGCCTTAGAAAGATTGATTTCTAGGCTTTTTTTAACTCATTAACTCTATTCCCACTCAACTGTTGCAGGTGGTTTACTTGTAATATCGTAGACGATACGGTTCACATGATCCACTTCGTTTACGATACGTACTGAGATTTTTTGTAGGACATCCCAAGGAATTTTTGCAAAGTCAGCTGTCATACCATCGATAGAGGTGATAGCACGGATTGCAATTGTGTAGTCGTACGTACGACCGTCACCCATAACCCCAACTGAACGAACACCTGTATTAACTGTGAAGTATTGCCAGATATCGCGGTCAAGACCAGCTTTAGCAATTTCCTCACGAAGGATAGCATCTGATTCACGAACGGTTTCTAGTTTTTCTTCAGTGATTTCACCCATGACACGAATCGCAAGACCTGGGCCTGGGAATGGTTGGCGCCATACGATGTGGTCTGGCATGCCAAGCTCTGTACCAAGAGCACGAACCTCATCTTTATAAAGAGTATTGAGTGGTTCAATCAATTCAAACTGCATGTCTTCTGGAAGACCACCAACGTTGTGGTGTGACTTGATCGTCTGAGCTGTATCCGTACCAGACTCAATCACATCTGTGTAAAGAGTTCCTTGAGCAAGGAATTTCACATCTTTGAGTTTGCTTGCTTCGTCATCAAAGACATAGACAAACTCATTACCAATGATTTTACGTTTTTGTTCAGGGTCAGAAACACCAGCAAGTTTGTCAAGGAAGCGTTTTGCAGCGTCTGCTTTGACGATATTCAAACCAAACTTACCACCAAGCATGTCCATAACTTGATCTGCTTCTCCTTTACGAAGAAGACCGTGGTCTACGAAGATACAGATCAATTGATCGCCAATTGCTTTTTGAAGAAGAACACCAACAACTGAAGAGTCAACTCCACCTGATAGACCGAGAAGAACACGTTTATCACCGACTGTTTCACGGATTTTTTGAATCTGCATATCGATGAAATTATCCATTGACCAGTCGCCTTTAGCCTTACAGATGTTAAGGGCAAAGTTACGAAGGATATCATTTCCGTATACAGAATGGCGAACTTCTGGGTGGAATTGGATACCGTAAATGTGTTTGTCTGGATTTTCAATGGCCGCATAAGGGCAGTCAGCTGATGTTCCAGTACGAACAAAATCAGCAGGAATCTCAGTAACTGCATCACCATGGCTCATCAAAACAGTCTGTTCATCCGGTGTTGATTCAAAAAGAGCTGATGGTGTGTGAGTTAGGGTTGATTGACCATATTCACGATTTCCAGCGTCACCTGCAGGAACAACTTTTCCTCCAAGTTTATGGGTCAATAACTGCATACCGTAACAGATTCCCAAAATAGGAATGCCCAGTTCGAAGATTTCTGGGTCAATATCGAATGAACCATCTTCGTATACAGAGTTTGGTCCACCTGAAAGGATAATTCCTACAGGATTGATTTCACGAACTTCAGCAGCTGAAATTTTATGGCTTTTTAGTTCTGAAAACACACCAATCTCACGGATACGGCGTGAAATCAGCTGGTTGTATTGGCTACCATAGTCCAATACGATGATTTTTTCTACATCTTGCAAATCAGTTGAAATGTTGCTCATCTTTTTCCTTTCTCAAAAGAAATATCTTTTTCAATATTCTATCACAAATAAGGGCGAATTACCAACTAAACAAGGCGAAGTTTGACTTTTTCTAGTTTATTAGGGTACAATAGAGAAAAGATAGAAATGAAGTGAAAACATGCTACCAGCTTATATGAAAATCCACGATCAGATTAAAAAGGATATTGACGAGCACCGTTGGTCCATTGGTGAAAGACTTCCCAGTGAACGAGACTTAGCAGAGCAGTTTGCGGTCAGTCGCATGACCCTCCGCCAAGCCATTTCCCTCTTGGTCGAAGAAGGAGTTTTAGAGCGCCGTGTAGGAAGTGGCACCTTTGTATCCAGTACACGTGTACAAGAAAAGATGCGAGGGACAACCAGTTTTACTGAAATTGTTAAGTCCCAAGGTAAAGTACCCTCTAGCCAACTTATTTCCTACAGAAAAACCATTCCCAATGAGCAGGAAGTTGCCAAGCTAGGAATTTCTCCAACGGAGAATATTATCCGAATGGAACGTGTTCGCTATGCCGACCAAGTTCCTCTGGTTTATGAAGTTGCTTCGATTCCTGAAAAATTCATTAAGGACTTTAAAAAAGAAGAAATCACCAGTCATTTCTTTCAAACTCTGCAAAAACACGGCTACCGTATTGGTAAATCACAGCAAACTATTTATGCTCGTCTTGCTAAGGAAAAAATTGCCCACTATTTGGAAGTTGAAAAAGGACATGCTATTCTAGGTTTGACTCAGGTTTCCTACCTAGAAGATGGTACTGCATTTGAATACGTAAAAAGTCAGTATGTAGGCGAACGCTTTGAATTTTATCTTGAAAATAATTAGATTACTATGCAAAAACTCTCTGTCACAGACAAAGAGTCTTTTTATTTTTCTAAGAGTAAATCTTTCAAAGAAATCAGAGTTACAGCAAACAATATCATTGCCATACCAAGAAAATCAATAGGATAAAATTGTTCATTCATGATTAAGAAGGCAAAGAAAACCGCCGATATTGGCTCAATTGAAGCCAACAAGCTTGACTTGACCGGTCCTATCAGACTAGCTCCTTTTAGAAAGGCTGTATAGGCAAAGACAGTCCCGATAAGGATAATACCTGCAAAAGCAAGGAGAAAATCAAGACTAGTCGGTATATTGGCCTGGAGAACCCCTGTAAAAGGAAGGGCGACTAAACCTGCTATGACCATTCCCACACCAATGACCAAACTGCTCCCCCACTTCTTAATCAAGGCTATGGGCAAAATGATATAAAGTGCGTAAGTCAGAGCAGAAAAGAGACCCCAGAACAGACCTGCAGGTGTCATAGATAACTGGTCCAACTGCCCATGAGTGGCGATCAGGAAGGTCCCTCCAATGGCTAATATGATGGAAACAATCTCTCCCAGTGTTGGCGCCACCTTATCCTTGATACAGCTATAAATTAAAATCCCGACAGGACAAACATACTGAAGCACCGTCGCGGTTCCTGCATTGGTTTCCTGAATAGCAGTTAGATAGGCGAATTGATTGAGGAAGAGGCCAATTAGAGCAAAAATGAGAAGAGACAGCAAACTTTTTCTATCCTTTAAAAAGGCCAGCATTTTATCCTTTGCAGTAGCATAAGCCAAGACCATGAGAATCCCACCAGCGATTAAAAGTCGTAAGTTAGTTAAAACCAGAGCCGAAATTCCGTGTGCCATCAGGTATTGGCCACTCGTTCCTGACAAGCCCCAAGCAATCCCAGCCACAACTGTTAGTAAAGTCCCTTTTAAACTGTTTGACATGTCTCTCCTTACTCTTCTTTGCGAATCAAGTCCATTACTTGATTGCGGTCTACAATCCATTGAGCTCTCTCATCCTTTTCATAGGTACGATTCGATAGAAAAATAGCCGCTTCTTGCTTCTGACGATTCCACATGATAAAGGTACCCGTATAGCCCGTATGGTCTAGCCAATCTCCTTCCAAATTCCATGCCAAAGAACGTTCCTTGTCATCCAAAGGAGAAAAATTTTGACTCAAATCTCTTGCAAAATCATCTGCTAAATAATGTTCTAAAAAGATTTGTAAATCCTTTACAGTCGAAAATAAACCAGCACTACCTGCATGTTTGCCTAGGAGGCGAGCCTTGGGATCATGTACCAGACCTGCCTCGACACCTCTAACTGTTGGAACAGCAAGCTCAACAGGCCCAAATTGGGTTTCCGTCATTCCCCAAAGATTCCAGACTTGTTCTTGTAAAATCACATCCAAGTCTTGATTAAAGATTCTTTCCAAAATAAAACCTAAAAGTAAAAAATGAACATCCGAATAAAGAAAGGCTGGCTGATTTCGTCTCTTGAGATGAAACATAGCTTCCTTTAATTCAGGTGCTGTTAAAAGATCACGATTGGGAATAAACGGATCAAGATCTGTTGCGTGAGTCAAGAGCTGGCGAATAGTGATGTCTGGATAATCACTCTCAGCTAAAAAATCAGTTACCGGTCTGTCAATATCTAATTGACCTTTTTCCCACAAGAAGGTAAAAACGGTACCAACCCCAACAACCTTGCTGACACTGGCCAGATCATAAACTAGTCCTGCCTCAGTATGCAAGCCATGCTCTGGGTCACTCTGGCCAATATAGAACTCCGTCCATTGATTGTCCTTAAAATACGCAAAAGAGGCTCCGGGATAAATCCCTGCCTCGATTTGTTCTTCTATTTTTTTAATAACCTTGGTCCACTTCATACTTCTTCAAACCACAATTCAACATTATTTCTATCTTTACCAAGGAAGAATTTTTCAGACTTAGGAATAAAATATTCGGTAGACTCAAACTTCTGGCGAAGACTTGCAATATCTAGTTCATTGACCAAGAACTTGAGCATAGATAAGTCCCAAGTAGCCGTATTGTCCACAGTCAAATCTTGACCCTGAGCTGGGATAAAATCAAGTGACGCTCCAATTTCAGATACTTCCAAGAAACTTTCGATATCGGTTGGGAAATGTAATTCCATAGAAATCTCAAATTTACTTAAAGAAATTGACTCCAGATCTGTTTGAAATCTAGGCTTTTCTTCTACTTCTACTAGACTTGCTCTGTCATCTTCTGCATGAATCAAAATCAAATCATTTTCGGGTGAAAAAATCTCAAAAGCGTAGCCATTTTGACCTTTATATAATTGATGAATCGAATCTGTTTTAGCTAATAAGGCCTCGATTTCTAAGGGATTTTCCACCTTGACAATCAATCTAGCCAGTTTTTTTCTTCCCTCTACCTTACGAGTGCGCATACTTGGAGCTTCTTCTAAAACCAGCTTTTCTAAACCTGTTTGATCACCTAGTGACAGAAAGGCTGACTCTTCTAATAAGGCCTTCATGCCAAGGGTTCCTATATAAAATGTTTCATTTAATTTTCTATTATTAACTTTTAAAGTAGGAATAATCCGTACAATCTGATTTACATTCATAAATTCCTCCAACTCTTTTATTTTAAAGGATTTTAGAATTTTTTACAAGAAATTATGCTCAGATTTACCAATTTTCACCCCATTAATAATTTTTCTTCAAAAGGCTGACCTAAAACTCCATTTTTAGGGAAACATACAAAAGTCAAAAAGTAGATAGGATAAACTGGAATGCTAATCAATGGATTGATAAGAAATAATTGACTGTCTTTGTTGATTTTTGATTACGGAGGAATATTATAAAGAAAAAGAACCAGCTCTTAGAACTGATTCCTTTTACAAGTGAAAAATTAGTTATTTTCAACTTTTTCATCGTATTTTGGTCTTAATGTTGTACCTGAGTTAACAATGGTACGTTTTTGAACAAGAGGAAGGTCTGTGCGATTATAAACTGTACGCCATGGTTCCCAAACAAGACCTGTTTTTTCTTGAATCTTCACGCGAATATTGCGCACATTTCCTCTAAATTGAAGTTCAGTTTGGAAACCAGCTGTTCTGTTTTTACCATTATCTTCCCATTGACGTGAGCGAATGCTTTCAACTCCATCCTTATCATAAGTTACTTCATCCCAGTAAACATAGTAACGAGCGATATAAGCTCCCTTATGGTGTAATTTGAGGTAACCATTTTTATATGAAGTCACTTTAGTTTCAATGTAGTCTGTATTGCTTTGAATTGTGGCTACTTGATTATCTTTCAAGAATGCAGTCTTATAAGAAATTGGAACAGCAGGGTTTTGTGTACTGAAAGTAGCTCCTTCTTGAATCAATTTCTTCAAATCTTCTACTGTACCTGTCACAACACGTGCAGCGCCATCAGCATTTCCACCTACGATTGAAACTGTTACAGTTGTATTCTTCAAGACACGTGCCCATTCAGATTCTGGTTTAATAGGCACCCCTTTGATGACAGCATTAATTGCTGCTTTCAACTCTGTACTCTTGCTTGTTGTTTCAAATTTGACATACATTTGACGTCCGTATGAAACGCTTGACACGTATACAGGAGGTGTTTTGTCATCAATTCCACGTGCTTTCAATTGATCAACCGTTACTCCTGGAGCAATTACATCTGATGGTTTTTTTGGAGCATCAAAGTTAGCAGTATAGTAAATTTGTTTAAAATCAACAACTTCAACTTGTTTTTCACCCTTGTTCACAGCCTCAAAGTCAATTTTCAAATTAACACCGACTTTTTCAAAATCACTTCCGAATTTTGCTTTCAATTGATTCATGCTGTAAGCAGAAGTTGATTCGTACTGCATACGTGCTGGAGCAGGATTTTTCGCAGCATATTTTTCATGCCAACGATTTAACAAGGTATTCACACCTTCCTGCATACCACTTGCAGTTGGATTAGCATCTACATAGCTATCTCCGCCTACCATTCCAGGTAAATCAACACTGATTCTACCTTTGCTACGATCTAAACTAATTTGTTGTGGTTTGTTTTCTAGAAGGTCTTGATTTGCTTTAAATAAAGCACCTAAGAAGATATCTCCGTTACCATTAATAGCAACATCTGCAGAACCATTAGAAAGGTTTTTCTTCACTTTTTCCACAACCACAAATTCATTTCCTTGTTGTTTTGTGCTTGTATTAGTGTAATTTTCTAATGCTTCGCCTTTTCTAGTTAAAATATTTAGTTTATCGTAATTTAAACCAAATAAATAGTTATTTAGCTCTGCAGTATAATCTTTTTTAGCTTTACTTTCTGTTTTAACTTGGTTTTCTGTTTTCTTATCTGCTACTACTCTTTCTTCTTTTACAGCACGATATACTTCAACTTCTGCCAAACTAAGAGGAGTTTTAGATTTATTTAATTCAATTTTTACATATCGTGCATTAACTCCTGAGAATTGAACATCAATTGTTGGTTGATTGTTTAAGCTATCGACATGTTGACGAGTTACTTCCTTACCATCTTTATCTAACAAAATAACATCAAAATTAGATAAACGATTTGCTACATCCCCATCTCCACGATTGTAAATACGAACAGTTCCCACACCTTCTTCTTTTTCTAGATCAACTTTCCACCAAGAATGATCTTGAAAATTTGTATGAGTAACTGAGTGATGTCTGTAAACATTATCTCGATTACCGTCAACCGCTCTAGAAGCATCTGCATCATAATAAGTCGAACTCTGACTTGCAGACTTATGAGCAGCAATATTTTCACCAGCAACTTCAGCAACGCTTGGTTCTGTTGCTTTTACTACATTGGTTTGAAATACAAGGCCAGAACCTAGCAAAAAGGCTGCAATGGCAACACCACATACTCCAACACTACGTTTACGAATAGAATAACGAAATCCTTTATCTTGTTTGTTTTGAGACATACAAAACTCCTATATATATTTGAACGAATTATTTCTTGAACGCGCTTTCTTGAAACAATAAGAGTATAACATAAAAATATTATAGATGCAATCATTTTCTTAAAAAATTATTATTTTTTATTAGTTCAACTTGTATAGTTGCTCATATGTTAACAATTTCACATTTAAATACCAAGCGGTCTATACCACTAAAAATAAGAAAACGAGCAGGCTTGAGTCCCTATCAGTTGGAAATCAGCACTGTCCGTTTTTGTATATATAATCAGATTCAACTCTTAAATCTATAACTTAAGAAATTTTTTAATGAAAAGCTTTTCATTGTTTTTTATCATCTCTTAGATTCAAATTCTTTATAAACTTCCTGAAGATAGGCATCAAAAACTTCTTCATCTGAAATGGTATCGGATATAAAGCTTCCGTTGCTGGTTCGTTCTGACAGATTCAAGTCTTGTAGTCGACTTTCATAGATTGTTCCTTTGTTAGATTGGATAAGCAAAGTTTGATCGTTCCCGTTCACTTCTGTACTAAAGAGGTCACCAACGAAACCTTGCTCTGCAACTGCACCTGCCAAGAAGACACGATGCGGTTTGTTTTTCAACTCACGCAAGACTTGTAGCCCTCGTTTGGCACGGCTGGTTGCTGGAATTTCGTCAATAGAAACACGTTTCAAGCTTCCACGTTGAGTCAAAAGGTAGAAGGATGAGGTATTACAGATAAAGGCCGATTGGAGGACATCATCTTCTTTCAGGTTCATAGCCTTGACACCTGCAGCCTTGGCACCGACAACAGGAACCTCTTCGATATTGAAACGCAGGGCATAACCATTTTGGCTAATCAAGAGAACATCATCCAGTTTAATCGGAGCTACTGCTACAATCTGGTCTGTCTCGTCTTTAAGCTTAGCATACTTAACCGACTTAGATTTATAGGTCCGCCATGGAGTGAACTCTTTTCGTTCTACGCGTTTAATTTGACCAAGACGAGTTGCAACAAAGTAAGTTGTCGCATCATCAAACTGATCTACTACTTCAACATAAAGGATTTCTTCGTTAGTTTCAAAGTTGGTAATGGTTTGGCTCAGATGCTCTCCGATATCCTTCCAACGAATATCAGCCAATTCATGGATTGGTCTGTAGATGACATTTCCAAGACTTGTGAACATCAAGAGATGCTGGGTTGTCTTGGCAGATTGAACAAAGATCAAACGGTCATCATCACGCTTGCCAATTTCTTCCAGCGTTGAAGCCGCAAAGGAACGTGGACTAGTACGCTTGATGTAACCTGCCTTGGTCACGCTGACATAGGTATCTTCCTCGGCAATCAAACTAGCTGTATCAATCTCGATTGCTTTTGCTGTGTCTTCTAAGCTACTCAAACGTGGTGTCGCAAATTTCTTCTTGACCTCACGAAGCTCTTTCTTCATGAGATTGTACATAGTCCGCTCATCACCGATAATAGCCGCAAGCATGGCAATCTTTTCACGAAGTTCTGCTTCTTCTTCCTGCAAGACAATCACGTCTGTATTGGTCAAACGGTAAAGCTGCAAGGTAACGATGGCCTCAGCCTGTTCTTCTGTAAAATCATAGCTGACCTTGAGGTTTTCCTTTGCGTCAGCCTTATTCTCAGAAGCACGGATAAGAGCAATGACTTCGTCCAAAATCGAAATAACACGAATCAAACCTTCCACAATATGGAGACGTTTTTCAGCCTTTTCCTTGTCAAAGCGGGAACGCGCCAAAATCACTTCGCGACGGTGAGCGATGTAGCTAGACAGGATTGGAACAATCCCAACCTGGCGAGGTGTGAAATTATCAATCGCCACCATGTTAAAGTTGTAGTTGATTTGCAGGTCTGTGTATTTGAAAAGATAATTAAGAACAAGCTCTGTATTGGCATCTTTTTTTAGCTCAATAGCGATACGAAGACCGTCACGGTCAGACTCATCACGAACCTCAGCAATACCAGCCACCTTGTTATTGACACGAACATCATCGATTTTCTTGACCAGATTAGCCTTATTGATTTCATAAGGAATCTCAGTGATAACGATTTGTTCCTTACCACCTTTTAGCTTTTCAATCTCAGTCTTGGAACGAACAACCACACGCCCTTTCCCAGTTTCGTAGGCTTTCTTGATTTCATCACGACCCTGAATAATCCCTCCTGTCGGGAAATCTGGTCCAGGCAAGAATTCCATCAGCTTGTACACCTTGGCTGTTGGGTGGTCAATCATGTAAACCGTCGCATCAATAACCTCAGCCAAATTATGGGGAGGAATATCTGTGGCATATCCAGCCGAAATCCCAGTCGAACCATTGACTAAAAGGTTGGGGAAGGCTGCTGGTAAGACAGTTGGCTCTTTCTCTGTATCGTCAAAGTTCCATGCAAAAGGAACGGTCTTTTTATCGATATCCTGAAGAAGGTAGCCTGCAATCTCAGACAAACGAGCCTCGGTATAACGCATGGCCGCAGGCGGATCTCCGTCCATTGAACCGTTGTTACCGTGCATTTCAACTAGAATCTCACGATTTTTCCAGTCCTGTGACATACGAACCATGGCATCATAGATAGAAGAGTCCCCGTGTGGGTGGAAATTCCCCATGATGTTACCGACAGACTTGGCCGACTTACGGTAACTCTTGTCAAAGGTATTGCCATCCTTATTCATAGAATAAAGAATGCGACGCTGAACCGGCTTCAATCCATCACGAATATCTGGCAAAGCACGGTCTTGAATAATGTACTTGGAGTAGCGACCAAAGCGCTCTCCCATGATGTCCTCTAGGGACATGTTTTGAATGTTAGACATAATAATTCTCTTTTTAGTGTTTTATTGTAAAGTAAATCTATATTTTTAAATTTAACTGTTTCTTTGTAGGTAGTGAGAAAAGAAGAGCAATCCTACTAATCCTAGAATGAACAAAAGATTAATTTTAATAACAAATAAGCTAAGTAGGGTATTAATTAGGCCGTGAAAAATGGCGCAAAAAAGTACCGACTTAGTCTTTTTGAAAACAGCTGCTAGAAGAATACTGAGATAAATTGCAAATAGACTGAATAATATAAAAGGCATCCCACTTTGGGAACTTCCAATCACAAACCATAAAGGTACATGCCATATTGCCCAAATACAACCTGTTATCAAACCGGAAATCCAAAAGGAGAATCTAGTTTCCAAAATTGGTTGCAAGATGCCTCGCCATCCCAATTCTTCTTCGCCACCATAAACACAGACTGCACTCAAAAAAACAACAAACAAATTTCTTAGTGGAAAAGCCGTATTAAGCTCCTTAGATGAGAAAGCAATGACACCTGTCTGCACGAAAATTAGTAAAAGAAATAACAAAATATGTTTCTTTGAGTCCCCTAAGATAAAAGAGACTATGCTTTTAATGGATTTTTGAGGCAAACAAGAAATGGCTGCAATGGTTGGACCGAAACCTCCTAGTAAATGGAGAAAAACTCCTAGTGGACTTGTTAGACTTAAGAGGCTCATTTGCGTCAGAAAAGCGAGCAATCCCCAACCAAATCCCCAAGAAATGAGAAAACTAATCAGTAAAAATTTTGTTATCTTATTATTTTGTAAATGTTTCATTTGTTTCGAGTCTCTCCTCAGCATACTCAATCATCTTCTCAGCCACTTCTTTATCGTAATCAAAGCCCAGCTTTTGAGCAAGTCTTTGAGCTTCTCTATGGAAAAGTTGCATCGTAGCCAATAAAGACTGAGTGATTTTATCTATACTTGAAAAATCAAGCAGATTCGAGAATTCCTTTTCTTTCTCAGCAGGTAAATAGTTAAAGAGATACTTGTAGTTCTTGCCGATATCGACTTTCCCCCTATCACTTGCGACCTGCCAAGCTAAGACCTTCAACAACTCTTGCTGACAAATGCCGTAGAGATGGTCAGTCGCGTAGATGAGCTGATTCCGACAAATCCCTTTAACCACGTAAGATGATACCCACCAAAATTCATTGCGGGAATTTTTAAAATCTGTCTCACTAGCTGGATGTATCCAGAAACGCTTTGGACTGGGAGAATATGACTCAAACAAACCATTAGGATCTTCTAAAACGGTGAATCCTGCCTCACTATCCACCCACTCTTGAATGCGGTCTTTGGGGCAGAGGGTCAAATCAATCCGATTGCCATCTTCAAAAAGCATGAGATATAGGCGACGGTTACCAAGGGTGACTTCTTGCTCAATAATGCGCTTCCCAAACTGGTCTAGCCAATATAAATCTGTAATCAGCTCGTCCAGATTCTCTACAACATAGACTACATCATAATCTTGAAACTCGTCTTTTGAAGTCTTTTGGTTTGTCCGTGAACCAGACATAGCGACAGCTTTGACTTGTAAAGTTTTGGCAGTCTGTAAAATCAGATCTAGCATTTCTGTTTCAGCTCTCATGTTGATACCCATTCATTAAAAAGTGACTTAAAACACTGTCGCTTCTTCCAGCGTAAACTTGACATTGTCCTCAATCCACTTACGGCGTGGTTCGACCTTATCTCCCATGAGGACATTGACGCGGCGTTCGGCGCGAGCCAGGTCTTCAATGGTGACACGGATGAGGGTACGCGTTTCTGGATTCATGGTTGTTTCCCAGAGCTGGTCCGCATTCATCTCACCAAGACCTTTGTAGCGTTGGAGGGTAGCACCTTTACCGAACTGCTTGCGGAGTTCTTCTAGCTCTCCGTCCGTCCAAGCATAGGCCACTTCTTCTTTCTTGCCTTTTCCTTTTGACATCTTGTAAAGAGGCGGAAGGGCGATATAGACATGACCTGCCTCGACTAGAGGACGCATGTAACGGTAGAAAAATGTCAAGAGCAAGGTCTGGATATGGGCACCATCCGTATCCGCATCGGTCATGATAATGATCTTGTCATAGTTGGCATCTTCAATAGAGAAGTCCGCTCCAACACCTGCACCGATGGTATAAATCATCGTATTGATTTCTTCATTTTTGAGGATATCCGCCATCTTGGCTTTGGCTGTATTGATAACCTTACCTCGAAGGGGCAAGATAGCCTGGAACTTACGGTCACGGCCTTGCTTGGCAGAGCCACCGGCAGAGTCCCCCTCGACTAGATAGAGTTCATTCTTAGCAGGATTCTTAGATTGGGCTGGGGTCAATTTACCAGACAGCAAGCCCTTATCTTTTTTATTTTTCTTCCCATTTCGGCTCTCATCACGCGCCTTACGTGCCGCTTCACGAGCGTCACGGGCCTTGATAGCCTTGCGGATGAGGTTAGAAGCCAACTCACCATTTTCCATAAGGAAGAAGGTCAACTTATCCGCCACAATGCCATCCACAACTGGGCGAGCTAGTGGACTTCCTAGTTTGTCCTTGGTCTGTCCTTCAAACTGGAGGTGTTCTTCAGGAACCAAGATAGAAAGAACAGCCGCTAGTCCCTCACGATAGTCTGAACCTTCAAGGTTTTTATCTTTTTCCTTGAGAAGACCTGTCTTACGCGCATAGTCGTTCATAACCTTGGTAATGGCAGACTTGAGTCCTGTCTCGTGCGTTCCACCGTCCTTGGTACGAACGTTATTAACAAAGGACAAAATATTATCTGAAAATCCATCATTGTACTGAAGCGCTACTTCCACCTGGAAACCATTATCTTCCCCCTCAAAGTACAGAACCGGTGTCAAGGTTTCCTTGTCTTCGTTTAGATAAGAAACAAAGTCCTGCACCCCGTTCTCATAATGAAACTCAATCGCTTCATCTGTTCGCTTATCTGTCAAAGACAAGGTCACATTTTTTAAGAGAAAAGCTGATTCATTGAGCCGCTCTGAAATGGTATTGTACTTGAAGTCTGTCGTAGAAAAGATAGTCGAATCAGGCATAAAAGTAACCTTGGTACCTGTTTTAGACTTGGGCGCTGTACCGATTTTCTTTAAGGTCGTGACAGGTTTTCCACCATTTTCAAAACGTTGCTTGTAAACTGCGCCATCACGGGTAATTTCAACCTCCAGCCAACTAGATAGGGCATTAACAACGGAAGAACCCACCCCGTGAAGTCCACCTGATGTTTTGTAGCCACCTTGACCAAATTTTCCTCCGGCATGAAGGATGGTAAAGATAACCTCAACAGTTGGAATTCCCATAGCATGCATACCCGTCGGCATCCCACGACCATGGTCTTGAACCGTTAAACTGCCATCTTTATTGATGGTGACATCAATACGGTCACCAAATCCAGACAAGGCCTCATCGACTGCATTGTCGACAATTTCCCAGACTAGGTGGTGGAGACCAGCTCCATCGGTCGATCCGATATACATCCCTGGACGTTTTCGGACCGCATCCAACCCTTCTAGCACCTGAATGGCATCATCATTATAATTGTTAATATTGATTTCCTTTTTTGACACAAGGAACCTCCTATTCGTTCATCTTTACTATTCTACAGGTTTTCTAAGGATTTTGCAAAATTTTTCTTTCTCCGGTGTGACAATTTCAGAAGAGATTCTCTGCCTTTCTTTTCCATTTCATGATATAATAGGAGTATGATTACAATAGTTTTATTAATCCTAGCCTATCTGCTGGGTTCGATTCCGTCTGGTCTCTGGATTGGACAAGTATTCTTTCAAATCAATCTGCGAGAGCATGGTTCTGGTAACACTGGAACGACCAATACCTTCCGCATTTTAGGTAAGAAAGCTGGTATGGCAACCTTTGTGATTGACTTTTTCAAAGGAACACTAGCAACGCTTCTTCCGATTATGTTTCATCTGCAAGGCGTTTCTCCTCTCATCTTTGGACTTTTGGCTGTTATTGGCCATACCTTCCCTATCTTTGCAGGATTTAAGGGTGGTAAGGCTGTCGCAACCAGTGCTGGAGTGATTTTCGGATTTGCACCTGTCTTCTGTCTCTACCTTGCGGTTGTTTTCTTTGGAACCCTCTATCTTGGTAGTATGATTTCACTATCTAGTATCACAGCATCTATCGCAGCTGTTATCGGGGTTCTACTCTTTCCACTTTTTGGTTTTATATTGAGCAACTATGACCCTCTCTTCATCGCTATTATCCTAGCTCTTGCTAGTTTAATCATCATTCGACATAAGGACAATATCACACGTATCAAAAATAAAACTGAAAATTTGGTCCCTTGGGGATTGAACTTAACCCACCAACATCCTAAAAAATAAAACGCCAGTTTTGAACAAAACTGACGTTTTTTGTATGCTTATTTTGATTTGATATAGTTGATCCCATCTGCTTTTGGTGCAACTGCTTTTCCAAAGAATGCTGCTAACACAAGAATTGTTAAAACATAAGGTGCGATTTGAAGGTAAACCGCAGGCACTCCTTGTAGGAATGGTAATTGAGAACCGATAACAGCCAAACTTTGTGAAAGCCCAAAGAAGAGACTAGATAGCATGGCTCCGATTGGATTCCATTTTCCGAAGATCATCGCAGCAAGAGCGATAAATCCAGGTCCAACAATAGTTGTCACTGAGAAGTTAACTGAGATGGATTGAGCATAAATCGCTCCGCCAATTCCACCTAGGAAACCTGAAATAATAACCCCTAAATATCTCATCTTGTAGACATTGATTCCCAAAGTGTCCGCTGCTTGTGGGTGTTCACCGACAGAGCGGAGGCGAAGACCAAATCGAGTCTTGAAGAGGATAAACCAAGCAAGGAATGAGAAGGCAATCGCTAGATAACCAAGTAGACTAGTTGACTTGAAGAAGATATCACCGATAACTGGGATATTTGCCAAGACTGGGAAATCAAAGCGTCCAAAAGTCTGACTTAGGTTATCGGTTTGTCCTTTGTTATAAAGGACTTTCACTAAGAAAACAGCCAAGGCAGGGGCCATCAAGTTCAATACCGTACCGCTGACAACATGGTCTGCACGGAAATGAACCGTCGCTGCTGCGTGGATGATAGAGAAGAGACCACCAACCAATCCTGCTACAAGCAAGGATAGCCATGGAGTTGCTGCTCCAAATTGTTCTGCAAATTCAAGGTTAAAGACAACTCCAGAAAAGGCACCCATAACCATAATTCCTTCAAGACCGACGTTGACCACACCACCACGTTCAGAGAAAACACCACCGATACTTGTAAAGATGAGCGGTGCTGAGTAAATCAGCATAGAAGACACCAAGAGGGTGAGCAAGGTTGTAATAGACATCTTTACTTACCTCCTTTAACTTGTTTTTTCGATTTGACAAAGCGTTCGATAAGATAATGAACACTGACAAAGAAGATAATAGACGCTGTTACAATGCTGACAAGCTCAGACGGTACCTGCGCCGCATTCATACCAGGGGCTCCAACTTGGAGAACACCAAATAGGAAGGCTGCAAAGAGAATACCAATTGGTGAGTTTGCTGCAAGTAGACTAACTGCCATCCCGTTAAACCCGACAGCTAATGATGCCCCTTGAACATAGACGTTCTGGAAGGTTCCAAGTCCTTCAACAGCTCCACCAAGACCTGCCAAGGCACCTGAAATAATCATAGATAGGATAATAGTCCGTTTGGCAGAAATACCAGCATATTCTGAAGCATGTGGATTAAGACCAACTGCACGGATTTCAAAACCAAGAGTTGTTTTCTTGAGCATGAACCAAATAACTGCAACGGCAATGAGAGCAAAGAAAATACCAATATTCATCCGTGAGTTACCAGTCAACTCAGCCAACCAAGGTGTCTGGTAGGTTGCATTAGCCCCAACACGAATGGTCGAATCTGTACTTTGCATGAAGTCTTTAGGGAAAGCATGGATAAAGGCATTTCCTACATACAAGACAATGTAGTTCATCATGATGGTTACGATAACCTCTGATGTCCCTAGATAGGCTCTCAGAATACCTGGAATCGCACCGACAATTCCTCCCGCAATCAAGGCAATCACGATGGTTGCTAGAATCATCAAGGGACGTGGCATATCTGGATGCGACAAGGCAAACCAACCACTGAGAATCCAACCTGCTAAAGCCTGACCAGGAAGCCCGACGTTAAAGAAACCTGCACGACTGGCAACGGCAAAACCAAGAGCAATCAAGATTAGAGGCCCCATAGCACGGAAGATTTCCCCAATCCCACGTAAGCTACCAAAGGCTGTATAGAACAATTCTTCATAGCCCCAAATAGCATCATAACCGAAAATCCACATGACAATGGCTCCGAGTAAAATTCCTAGAAATACAGAAATCAAGGGAACCGAAATTTGTTGTAATTTTTTAGACATCACTCTTCTCCTTTCCCAAGTTTCCACCAGCCATCAAGACACCAAGTTCTTGTTTATTGGTTGTTTCTGGTGATACAATACCTTGAATCTTCCCATCGTGGATAACGGCGATACGGTCTGAGACGTTTAAAATCTCATCCAATTCAAAGCTGACAACAAGGACAGCCTTGCCATTATCACGCTCTTCAATCAAGCGCTTGTGGATATATTCAATGGCACCGACATCCAAACCACGAGTTGGCTGGCTGACGATAAGGAGATCAGGATCACGATCAATTTCACGAGCAATAATTGCTTTTTGTTGATTTCCTCCTGAAAGTGCAGCCGCAGGAACAAATTCACTGGCAGCACGAACATCAAATTCTTCCATTAGCTTTTTAGCATAAGAAGTAATATTTGAATAGTTCAAAATTCCATTTTTACTATGTGGTTCTTTGTAGTAGGTTTGAAGGGCAATATTTTCAGAAATCATCATTTCCAAAATCAAGCCATCACGGTGACGGTCTTCTGGAACGTGCCCAACACTCAACTCTGTAATCTGACGTGGGTGCAAGCCTACAATTGAATCTCCTTTTAGCTCAATGCTTCCAGATTCAACCTTGCGAAGGCCTGTAATGGCTTGAATCAGTTCAGACTGACCATTTCCATCAATCCCCGCAATACCAACAATCTCTCCAGCACGAACATCCAAGGACAGATTTTTAACAGCTGGAACACCGCGGTTTTCATTGACCACCAAGTCTTTAATAGACAAGACAACTTCTTTTGGTTGAGAGGCTTGTTTCTCTGTTTTAAAGGAAACAGAACGTCCTACCATCATTTCTGCCAAATCAGCATTAGTAACTCCTGCAATTTTGACGGTTTCAATTGATTTCCCACGACGGATAACTGTAACGCGGTCAGAAACTGCACGAATCTCGTCCAACTTGTGAGTAATCAAGATAATTGATTTTCCTTCTTTGACAAGATTTTTCATAATAGCCATCAACTCATCAATTTCTGATGGAGTCAAAACAGCCGTTGGTTCGTCAAAGATAAGGATATCAGCCCCCCGATAAAGGGTTTTTAAAATTTCTACACGTTGTTGGGCTCCAACTGAGATGTCTGCCACCTTGGCAGAAGGGTCAACAGCTAAGCCATAACGTTCAGAAAGAGCCTTGATTTCTTTGCTAGCTCCAGCAATATCTAGCACACCATTTTTAGTCAATTCACTACCTAAAATGATGTTTTCAGCCACTGTGAAGGCTTCTACCAACATAAAGTGCTGGTGAACCATTCCGATTCCCAAGCTAGCTGCTTTAGATGGTGAGTCGAGGTTAACAACTTGTCCGTTGACCGCGATTTCACCACTAGTTGGTTCAAGAAGCCCTGCTAGCATGTTCATGAGCGTGGACTTTCCAGCCCCATTTTCTCCTAAAAGTGCATGAATTTCACCTTTTCGTAGGTGCAGGTTGATTTTGTCGTTGGCAACAAATTCACCAAACACCTTGGTAATATCACGCATCTCAATGACATTTTCGTGTGCCATGTGCTCTTCCTTTCAGAGTCTTATTTTATTTCAATAAAACTTGCTAGTTTATCTAGTAGCAAGCTTTACTGAGACAAAATGACTTTGTCTCAACTCTTAAAAAAGCGGCCGAGGGCCGCTTCCTAAGAAATGACTTCCATCCATTATTTTGCAGGAACTTTTACGCTTCCATCAAGGATTTTAGCTTTAGCATCTTCAACGGCTTTTTTACCTTCTTCAGAAAGGTTAGTTGTTACCAAGTCAACCCCTTTATCCTTCAATGAGTAAACGATTACTTGACCACCAGGGAATTCACCTTTTTCTGCCTTGTTAGAAATATCTTTTACAGTTGTACCAACTTGTTTCAAAGTAGATACAAGAACAAAGTTTGATTCTTTACCATCTTTAGAAGTGTATTTACCTTCTGCTTCTTGGTCACGGTCAACACCGATAACCCAAACTTTTTCATTTTCAGGACGGCTTTCGTTAAGTGATTTTGCTTCTGCAAAGACACCTGCACCTGTACCACCAGCTACTTGGTAAACAATATCTGCACCAGCTGCGTATTGTGCGGCTGCAATTGTTTTACCTTTAGCAGCATCACCAAATGAACCAGCGTAGTCAACTTGTACTTTGATAGATGGGTCTACTGAGGCAACACCAGCCTTGAAACCAGCTTCAAAACGAGAGATAACTTCTGATTCCTGCCCACCTACAAAACCAACTTGTTTTGTCTTAGTTGTTTTAGCTGCTGCAACACCTGCGAGGTAACCTGACTCATTATCAGCGAAAGTTACACTAGCAACATTCTTTTTATCTTTAATCACATCATCAATCAAGACATAGTTCAAGTCAGAATGTTCTTTAGCTGCTTCTTCAACCGCATTGTGAAGGGCAAAACCAACACCGAAGATTAGGTTGTAACTTCCAGCTGCTTGTTGCAAGTTGTTAGCGTAGTCAGCTTCACTTGTTGATTGGAAGTAAGTGAAACCGTTATCTTTTGAAAGATTGTGTTCTTTACCCCAAGCCTGCAAACCTTCCCAAGCTGATTGGTTGAATGATTTATCATCAACACCACCAGTATCAGTGACGATTGCTGCTTTTGTCTTCACATCAGAAGATGAAGCTGCCTTACGAGAAGAGCGGTTACCACATGCAGCAAGTCCAACTGCTGCCACTGCAACTAGACCAAGGCCTAGCCATTGTTTCTTGTTCATTACTGAACCTCCTAAATAAGATGTGCAACGATGTTGCAAGTATGGATTGATTGGCCACAAGGACCGTGCCACTCAGAGAGCGACTCAGACTAATTTAAGTCTGTAAAAGAGTATGGAAGTAATTCCCCGACCGTCATCTCGACCGTCGATTTATCTTTTGCGACTAAGGTCACTTTTAGATCTTGTTCAAAAAATTCGACCATTACTTGGCGACAAGCACCACATGGTGAAATCGGTTTTTCAGTTTGACCATAAACAATCAGCTCTGAAAATTCTCTTTGTCCTTCAGATACAGCCTTAAAAATGGCTGTTCTCTCACCGCAATTGGTCAAAGGATAGCTAGCATTTTCGATATTCACTCCCGTGTAAACACTTCCGTCTTTTGCCACTAAAACTGCTCCGATAGGAAAGTGAGAATAGGGGACATAGGCTTTCTTGCTGGTTTCAATTGCCAGTTCAATCAACTCAGTAGTCGCCATCAGCCAATTCTCCTTTTAGAATTGCTACTCCAGCTGACGTTCCAATACGGGTCGCCCCTGCTTCAACAAAGGCAAGAGCATCTGCATAAGAACGAGCTCCACCAGCAGCCTTGACTCCCATATCAGGTCCAACAGTTTCACGCATTAATTTAACATCTACTATCGTAGCACCACCAGTTGAAAAACCAGTAGATGTTTTGACAAAGTCAGCTCCCGCCTTCTGGGCTAATTGACAAGCCACAACTTTTTCTTGGTCTGTCAATAGGCAAGCTTCAATAATGACTTTAACCAACTTGTCACCACTTGCTTCTACTACTGCGCGAATGTCTGATTCAACCAAATCAAGATTTCCTGATTTGAGGGCTCCAACATTGATCACCATATCAATCTCATCTGCGCCATTTTGGATAGCTTCTTTGGTTTCAAATGCTTTCACGGCTGAAGTTGTTGCTCCCAAGGGGAAACCAACCACTGTACAGACCTTGACATCTGTACCTTCAAGCCCTTTTTTAGCATGTTCAACCCAGGTCGGATTGACGCAGACGCTGGCAAAATCATACTCTCTAGCTTCAGACAACAAACAATCAATTTGTTTTTCTGTCGCATCTTGTTTTAAAAGCGTATGATCGATATATTTATTTAATTTCATATTCGGATTCTCCTGCAGTTTATGAGATAATTTCTATAATTTCTCGTAAACTTTGCACCCTATCATTTATTTTAACATATTTTTGAAAATCTGTAACTAGCTGAGGAGAAATTTTTCCATTTGTGTATACTTTTGCAACAATTTCTCCCTTTTGAACGGAATCTCCAACTTTCTTTTCAAAAACAATTCCTGTTTCATAGTCCAAGGCATCAGATTTGACTGCACGACCAGCACCCAGTCTCATGGCATAAAGGCCAAATTCCATAGCAGGGAGAGCTGAAATAAGGCCTGTTTCCTGGGCAGGGATATCCACCACATGGGCAACATTGACTGGACGATAGAGGTCTTCCAAGTCTCCACCTTGGGCTTGGACCATCTCCTCAAACTTAGCCAGCGCTTGGCCATTTTCAAGATGTTGGCGAACTTCTTCAACTGTCTTATTTACATTTGCCAGACCAAGCATAATTTGAGCCAATTCACAGATAAAGTGGGTAATATCCTGACGGCCTTGTCCTTGTAAAATCTCCAATGCTTCAAGGATCTCCAGACGATTTCCAATCGCTCGTCCCAAGGGCTGGCTCATATCCGTAATCACTGCAACTGTTTTTCGTCCAACTGTCTTACCGAGATCTACCATGGTTTGAGCCAATTCGCGCGCTTCATCAACCGTCTTCATGAAGGCACCCTCACCGACAGTTACGTCCAGCAAAATAGCATCCGCCCCTGCCGCAATTTTCTTGCTCATCACCGAACTCGCAATCAAAGGAATCGTGTCGACAGTTGCGGTCACATCACGGAGGGCATAGAGAAGCTTGTCAGCTTTGACCAACTGGTCTGATTGCCCAATGACAGATACTCCAATGTCCTGCACCTGACGAATGAAATCTTCTTGACTGCGCTCGACTTGATAGCCCTTAATGGACTCCAATTTATCAATGGTTCCACCAGTATGTCCAAGACCACGACCACTCATTTTGGCTACAGGCACACCAAAGCTAGCAACAAGAGGAGCCAAAATCAAGGTTACCTTATCACCAACACCACCCGTAGAATGCTTATCAACCTTAACCCCATCAATAGCTGATAAATCAAACTCTTGCCCAGTCTTAACCATATTCATAGTTAAATCTGAGATTTCTCGTGTTGTCATTCCTTTAAAATAAACAGCCATAGCAAAGGCAGACATCTGATAATCTGGCACTGTCCCTGACACATAGCCTTCTACTAGCCATTCAATTTCACTTGAAGTCAATTCTTGACCGTCTCGTTTTTTTTGGATTAAATCAACTGCTCTCATTCTTTCACACTTCTAAGGATATAGTATCCCTTATCTTTTTTGACGATTTCACAATTGCCAAACACATCTTCCATCTTGGACTTGGCACTTGGAGCTCCTTGTTTTTTCTGGATGACGATGGTCAAATCCCCACCAGTTTCCAAGAAATCTTTACTTTTCTCAATGATTTCATGAACCACTTGCTTGCCTGCACGGATTGGAGGATTGGAAATG
The DNA here is from genome assembly GCA_018364455.1 of Streptococcus mitis. GTDB lineage: Bacteria > Bacillota > Bacilli > Lactobacillales > Streptococcaceae > Streptococcus > Streptococcus mitis_BR. The sequence continues at coordinate 37,429 of JAGZLW010000018.1, forward strand.
ACATGGTCAAATTTCCCTTCAACTTGTTCATAGATGTTGGACTGGAAAATCGTCGCTTCTACTTTATTTCGTTCAGCATTTTGTCGTGCCAAATCCAAAGCACGATTGTTGATATCGACCATGGTCGCCTGAACTCCATAAGCCTTTGCTAAAGACAAGCCCAAAGGTCCGTAACCACAGCCTACATCAAGGACAGTTTCTCCTTGATTGACCTCAAGACACTTGAGCAATAGTTGACTTCCAAAGTCAACCATTTTCTTGCTAAAAACACCCGCATCCGTCAAAAAGGTCATTTTTTCTCCCAACAAGTCCACTCTCAACTCATGAATGTCGTGAGCAGCGTCAGGATTTTCTGCATAATACATTTTACTCATGAAACTATTTTACCATAATTTGCCTTAAATTGTAAATCGTTTACATATCCAGAATGAGACAAAAAGATTGAAGGAAGTTGCTTTACAATAGCTCCCCTTCAATCTCTTTCAACCTTTATAAGCAAATAGTATTTCATCTAGGACTACAGCTATCATTGCCATGATAAAACAACAAATTTATTGTCTATAATCAAGCGCATTTTTATTACTATTGCTTAACCTTCAGATACTTAATTATCAACAAAATTCCCAACAAAATATTTAGATAAAAGCCCAACTGATACGTTTTTGTCAGGATTTCCAAACTTGTCCAAAGCCGTATCAAATCTTCTAGCGACATGCGGAAGAAATAACCCTCTGTCGCAATCCATAGGACTAAAAAGCAATAACTACCAGCAGCAAGCCATTTCGCCCACCGTTTTTTTATTAAGAAAGCAATTAAGAGCGAACAGATAAAGATAGCTGTTACAATAGCATGTTCCATCAAAAAAGTAAAACCGTAATAGATTTCCACAAAGCGTCTACCATTATCCGCATTGGCTCCTTTTATAAAAGGTAGTGCAAAACTTAAAATAAAACAGAGTTCCAATAGGTAACGTTTCAAGATTTTCATAGTACACCTCCTATAAGTTGTGAACTAAAAAGCCCCCTTTATAGCTGATAAGTCAGTAGAATCTATCTCCTATTTCATCAATAAATTGATCAGTCTTTATCTATCTCTATTATATAATTTTGACTGACTGAATTCAAGAAACCGCTTTATTTTTTTAGCTTTTTATGGTATGATAGACAAAATATCTAGGGGAAAACAAATGACCAACGAATTTTTACATTTTGAAAAAATCAGCCGCCAGACTTGGCAATCTTTACATCGAAAGACAACACCTCCTTTGACAGAAGAAGAATTGGAATCTATCAAGAGTTTTAATGACCAAATCAGTCTTCAAGACGTTACAGATATCTATCTCCCCTTGGCTCATCTGATTCAGATTTACAAGCGAACTAAGGAAGATTTAGCCTTTTCAAAAGGAATTTTCCTCCAACGTGAAAGCAAAACCCAGCCTTTTATCATTGGGGTTTCTGGGAGTGTTGCCGTTGGAAAATCCACAACCAGTCGCCTATTGCAAACCCTGCTTTCTAGAACTGTAACTGATGCTAGTGTTGAGTTGGTTACAACTGATGGCTTTCTCTATCCCAACCAGACCTTGATTGAGCAGGGGATTTTAAATCGCAAGGGATTTCCTGAAAGCTATGATATGGAAGCTCTTCTCAACTTCCTGGATCACATCAAAAATGGACAAGATGTAGATATTCCTGTCTATTCTCATGAATTCTACGACATCGTACCTGAGGAAAAGCAAAGCGTCAAAGCTGCTGATTTTGTCATTGTTGAGGGAATAAATGTCTTTCAAAATCCACAAAACGAGCGTCTCTACATTACTGACTTCTTTGACTTCTCCATCTATGTTGATGCTGCAGTCGATGACATCGAGAGTTGGTATCTGGACCGTTTCTTAAAGATGCTGAGCCTAGCCCAAAACGACCCTGATAGCTACTATTATCGTTTTACACAAATGCCGATTGGGGAAGTGGAATCCTTTGCCCATCAGGTCTGGACCAGTATCAATCTCACAAATCTACAAAATTATATTGAACCAACCAGAAATCGAGCGGAAGTGATTCTTCATAAAACAAAGGACCATGAAATCGATGAAATTTACTTAAAAAAGTAATTTTCCCTTGTCAAAACGTAAGTTTTCAGATATAATGGTATAGTTAGTAAATATGGAGGTAAGAACATTGGCAAACATTAAATCAGCTATCAAACGCGCTGAATTGAACGTTAAACAAAACGAAAAGAACTCAGCTCAAAAATCAGCTATGCGTACTGCTATCAAAGCTTTCGAAGCAAACCCATCTGAAGAACTTTTCCGTGCTGCTAGCTCAGCCATCGATAAAGCAGAAACTAAAGGTTTGATCCACAAGAATAAAGCTAACCGTGATAAAGCACGTCTTGCAGCTAAACTTGGTTAATCTTTAACTGGATACAAAATGAGCTCTTCGGAGCTTTTTTTGTACACATTTTTCTGGAGGTTATCATGAAAATTGCTATTATAGGATATTCAGGCTCAGGTAAATCTACTCTGGCAGAAAAACTTTCCAGCTACTACTCCATTCCTAAACTCCATATAGACCGATTGCAATTTCAGCCTGGGTGGCAAGATAGCGACCACGATTGGATGTTAAAGGAGATGAAGACTTTCCTTTCTAAACATGAGGATTGGGTTATCGACGGCAACTATAGCTGGTGTTGCTACGAGGAAAGAATGGAGCAAGCTGATCAGATTATCTTTTTAAACTTCTCAGCATGGAATTGTTTAGCAAGAGCCTTTAAACGCTATCTAAGATACAGAGGAAATGTTAGAGAAAGTATGGCAGACGGTTGTCCTGAACGTTTTGACTGGGAGTTTATCCGCTGGATTCTTTGGGATGGACGTAACTCTTCTCACAAAGACCATTATCAACAGATCTGTTCAGACTATGCTGACAAGGTAACCATAATCACTAATCAAAAAGAACTAGATGGCTTTCTTCATAAAAAAGA